>PKQR01000018.1 GCA_017578085.1 Bacillota bacterium | reverse complement strand
CCATGATCGCCTTGGTGCTCGAGCGGGCGGGCCTCGATCCCACCATCGCCGTCGGCGGCGAGCTCCGGGAGTTCGGCGGCAACGCCAAGCTTGGGCGAGGCCCGCACTTCGTGGCCGAAGCCGACGAAAGCGATCGCTCCTTTCTGCACCTGCGCCCCCGGATCGCAGTGGTGACCAACATCGAAGCCGACCACCTGGAGAACTACGGGTCCACGTCGGAGATTGTGCAGGCTTTTCGGGCCTTTGTGGGCCAGGTACCGGCGGATGGGCTCGTGGTGCTGGGCACCGACGACTGCAACGCGGCGAGCCTTGCCCCGTTGCCGTGCCCGTGGGTTAGTTACGGTCTGAGGAGCCCGGCCGACTACACCGTTGTCGAGGTGCAGCTCAACGGCATGGGGAGCCGCGCCGTGGTGCTGGAGCGGGGCGAAGCCCTGGGCACCCTGGAACTCGCCGTGCCGGGCGTGCATAACATAGCTAATGCGCTCGCGGCCATCGCCGTCGGCCGCCGCCTGGGGCTCGCGTTTCCCGTTTTGGCCGAAGCGCTGGCCGCCTTCCGGGGCGCCAAGCGGCGGTTCGAAGTGCTGGGTGAGGAGCGGGGCGTCATGGTGGTAGACGACTACGCCCACCACCCGACGGAAGTGCGCGCCACCTTGGCCGCTGCGAGGCAGCTGGGCCGGCGGGTGGTGGCGGTATTCCAGCCGCACCGGTACACCCGCACCCAGTTTCTCGGGCGAGAACTCGCGCAAAGCTTCGGCGACGCTGATTGCGTCGTTTTGACCGATATATACGCTGCGCTGGAACGGCCCATACCCGGCGTCACCATCGACCGTTTATATGAGGCGGCGCGGGCGGTCGCCGGCGACAAGGTGATCCTGGTGCGGGACAAGGACGCGATACCGGGCTTCCTCCTGGGCCTCACCCGGCCAGGCGATCTTGTCATTACGCTAGGAGCAGGGGACGTCCGGCGGGTGGCAGAGCAGTTCCTGGCTCTGCTCCAGGCGGACCCGGCCATGGTGGCCCATTTGACGCCACCGGTCCCCAACCCGGGCGGCTCCGGGCAGTGAGGGGGCGGGCCGGGTGAAGGACTTGGGCCGTGCCCTGGCGGAGCGCATCCGGGGCGAGATCCGGTTCAACGAACCGTTGCACCGCTACACCAGCTTTCGCATCGGCGGACCGGCCGATATTTTTGTGTCGCCCGCGTCGGTGGAAGACGTCGCCGCCGTCCAGGAAACGGCGGCCGCGTACGGCGTGCCCGTCACGGTCATCGGCGGCGGCAGCAACCTGCTGGTCGCCGACACAGGCGTCAGGGGCGTGGTCATGCGCATCGGGCGGGGGTTGAGCCGGATCGCATGGGATGGCGCCCGGGTAACGGTGGAGGCTGGCGCTCCCTTGCCCCTCCTGGCCAAGGAGGCGGCGCGGCGGGGGCTGGCGGGGCTCGAGTTTGCCGGCGGCATTCCCGGCACCGTGGGCGGCGCCCTGGTCATGAACGCTGGCGCCCACGACGGGTGCATGGCTAACGTGGTGCGGCGCGTATGGATCGTGGACGCGGCGGGCAACACGCTGGAGCTGGATTCGAGCTCGATGGAGTTCAGCTATCGAGCTAGCCGCCTGCAGCGGGAAAAGGGCTGGGTCGCGGTGCGGACGGAGCTGGATCTGGTGCCGGGAGACGGGGAGGCGATCCAGGCCAAGATGATGGCCTACCTTGAGAAGCGCCGGCGCACTCAGCCGCTGGGGACCAAGAACGCGGGCAGCATCTTCAAGAACCCGCCCGGGGATTTCGCAGGCCGCCTCTTGGAGCAGGCGGGCTGCAAGGGGATGGCGGAAGGGGACGCGTGCGTATCCTCCGTCCACGCCAACTTCATCATCAACCGCGGCAACGCCACCGCCGCCGACGTCTTGCGCCTCATCGAGCGGATGCGTTCCCGGGTGAAAGAGCAGTTTGGCATTGAGCTTGAGCTCGAAGTCGGGTTGTTGGGCTTCGCCTAAAGCGGGGTGGCGCGGTTGGCAGGCATATGGATCCGTGGCGGACGGCCGCTTGTAGGTAGCGTGCAGGTGTCGAGCGCAAAGAACGCCGTCTTGAAGATGATGGCCGCCGCTTTGATGACCAGCGGGCGCTGCGCGATTCGCCGGGCGCCCGCGATCCGCGATGTGGAGACGATGGCGGACCTCATCCGCTGTCTCGGGGCCAACGTCACGCGGGATTCCGGCGGAAACCTGGTGATCGACGGCAGCGGCGTCGACGGCGTCGAGGCACCGGAGCAGCTGGTGCGCCGCATGCGGGCGTCGGTGCTGGTCATGGGACCGCTGCTCGCCCGCTGCGGCCGGGTGCGGGTGCCGCTGCCCGGCGGCTGCGCCATCGGGCCCCGCCCCATCGAGCTGCACTTGCAGGGCTTGCGGCAAATGGGCGCCCGCATCACGGAAGAGCGGGGTTTTGTGGAGGCCCGGGCCGACCGCCTGCGGGGGACCGAGATCCACCTGGACTATCCAAGCGTCGGCGCCACCGAAAACTTGATGATGGCCGCCTGTTTGGCCGAGGGGACGACCGTCATCCGCAACCCGGCCCGGGAGCCGGAAATCGTGGATCTGCAGCTCTTTCTCAACAAGATGGGCGCCCGGGTGCGCGGCGCCGGCGGCGACGCCATCTACATCGAGGGCGTCGAAGAACTGTCCGGGGCAGAGCATGAGCCCATCCCTGACCGCATCGAGGCGGGCACCTACATGGTGGCTGCCGCCATCACCTGGGGTGAGATCATCTTGCACCCCGTGATCCCCCGCCACGTGGAGGCCGTCACCGCCAAGCTGCGGGAGGCCGGTGCGATCGTCGAGGAGGTCGGGCCGGACACGTTGCGGGTGCGGGGCGGGGAGCGGCCCCGCCCGTTGTATGTGCGCACGCAGCCGTACCCCGGGTTTCCCACCGACATGCAGCCGCAGTTTATGGCGCTCCTGGCCGTGGCTGCAGGGGCGAGCATTATCAGTGAAACCGTCTACACCAGCCGCATGAAGCACGCCGACGAGCTGCGGCGCATGGGCGCCGACATCGTGGTGGACGGCCAGGTCGCCATCGTGCGGGGCGTCCGACGGCTGACGGGTGCCTGCGTCGAAGCGTCAGACCTCCGGGCGGGAGCTGCCTTGATCCTGGCAGGTCTCGCAGCCGACGGCGAAACGGTGGTCGAGGGCGTGCACCACGTGGACCGGGGCTACGAGGCCATCGAGGAGAAGCTGCGGGGCCTGGGCGCGGACGTGCGGCGCGTGGCGGAGGACGTGCCGGCCGCCGGCGGCCTGCCCCTCGTGCGCGCCTAGCCGGCCGGCCGCGCCTGAATATGGTCCACCGCCGCCCGGCGGCAACCCGCAGGGTGCGCTATTGCCCCTGGGACAAAGCGGGTGTTATACTGGACCCGCGAAAGCGCTGGTACACGGAAGGACCGGTGCCCATGTCCGAGCACCCCGGCCGGTTCCGCGTGGGGGCGGCCCTCCTGGCTCTCCTGGGCGTCGTAGGTCTGTACGCATTCCTTCAGTCACCTTATTTCGCCATCACCGAAGTTAGGGTAGAAGGCGCCGCCACAATCGATCCGGATTCGCTGATCGAGCGCGCCCAAATACGCCTTGGCGACAACGTGCTGCACGTAGACCTGCATGCGGTGGCCAGCCGGCTCGCCAGCCACCCGCGGATTCAGCATGCGGCGGTTGTGCGCCGGCTGCCAGGCGCCTTGATCATAAGCATCACCGAGTACGAGCCGGTGGCGGTTTTGGAACTCCAGGAAGGGCGGGTCGGCGTCGCCGTCGACGGGAAGCGCGTCCCGCTGGCGGCCGGCGAAGAGGAGCATCTGCCCGCGGTTGCCGGCGTCCCCGAGGACGTGCTCCCGCTGGCCCTGAGGGTGTCGGCGCTGCTGCCTGGGGCGGTGCGCCGCGAGATGGCCGCGATCGGTTTTGACGATGAAGCGGGCCTGTGGCTTATGACCCGATCGGGTACCCGTATTCTGGTCGGCGACCAGGAGGACTTGGAGCGCAAGCTGGCCATTGTGGCCGAACTTGTGGAGGCAGGCCGCTGGCGCCTGATCGATGTCCGCTATCCCCGGTCGCCGGTGGTGCGGACGCAATAGTCGGAAAAAGTCCGGGGAGCCAGCCTCGGCTTGCAAGGAGTCCCCGCGGCACTGTGGAATACAGCACGAAAGCGGTCCAGGTGGGAGGGAGCTCACCGTGGCCAAGCGATGGATCGTGGGCGGCCTGGATGTAGGTACGACCAAGGTTTGCACCTGCATCGGCGAAGTGACCCCCGACGGCGTCCACATCCTTGGGGTTGGGGTCAGCCCGTCGCAGGGATTGCGGCGGGGTGTTGTTGTCGATCTGGACGCGGCCGCCCGTGCTATCCAGGAATCCGTCGCGGCTGCGGAGCAGATGGCCGGGACGTCCCTGGAGAGTGTCTACGTGGGCGTTTCCGGGCCCCACATCAGCTCCCTCAACTCTTCGGGCGTCATCGCCATCGCCGGTGCCAAGGGCGAGATCAGGCCTGAGGACACCCAAAGGGTGCTGCAGGCCGCCCGGGCGGTCAAATTGGCCCAGGACCGGGAGATCCTGCACGTTTTGCCCCGCGAGTTTATTGTCGACGGTTACAAGGGCATCCGCGATCCCGTCGGTATGACCGGCGTCCGGCTGGAGGCCGTGGTCCACATCGTCACCGGGGCGGTATCGCACATGCAAAACCTGGTCAAAGCCGTCCAGCGGGCCGGGGTCGCCGTGGCCGAGCTGGTGCTGCCGGCCTTGGCAGCGGCCGAAGCGGTGCTGGATCCGGCTGACCGGGAAATGGGCGTCGCCCTGGTGGACATCGGCGGGGGCACAACGGATGTGGCGGTTTTCGCCGACGGACGCGTGGCCCATACCGCGGTGGTGCCCGTCTCCGCCCAGCATGTGACCAACGACATCGCGGTAGGTTGGCAGATCCCCCTGGCCCAGGCGGAAGAGATCAAGCTGCAGTACGGGTGCGCCCTGCGGGAACTGGCCGCGGTCCGGCAGTCGCCGGCGCCGCGCCCGGCCGCCAACCGGCTGAGCCTGGCGGATATCGTTGTCCCCCGGATCGAGGAGCTGTTCCAGCTGGTGCAGGCGGAGATCCAGCGCGCCGGCGGCGGCGAGATGCTGCCGGGCGGCGTGGTGCTCACGGGCGGCGGCGCCCTGATGGAAGGCATGCTGGAAGCGGCCCAGCGGTACTTGGGGATGCCGGCGCGCCTGGGCGTGCCCTTGGTCAGCGGCGGGCTGGCGGATGTGGTCAACAGCCCCGTTTACAGCACCGCCGTGGGGTTAATGCAGTATGGGTGCCAGCAGGTGGAGGCCCCAGCACCCAGCGCCAACGGCGCCCCATGGGGCCGGCTCGTGGAACGGGTGAAACAGTGGTTGAGCGAGCTTCTCTGATGGAGCGTGTCGGTAGACAGTAAGGAGGCTGGGGCGATGTTTGAGTTGGATGAGGTCCAGGGCCAGTTTGCCCGCATCAAGGTGATTGGAGTCGGCGGGGGCGGCCAAAACGCCGTCAACCGCATGATCGAGGCGGGCCTGCAAGGGGTTGAGTTCGCGGCCCTGAACACCGACGCGCAAGCCCTCATGATGTCCAACGCCCCCACAAAGCTACAAATCGGTGCAAAGCTGACGCGCGGGCTTGGCGCAGGCTCTAACCCCGAGATCGGGCAGAAGGCGGCGGAGGAGAGCCGGGAGGAAATCCGCCAGCTTTTGGAAGGGGCCGACATGGTGTTCATCACTGCCGGCATGGGCGGCGGCACCGGCACGGGCGGCACCCCGGTGGTGGCCGAGATCGCCCGGGAAGTGAGCGCCTTGACCGTGGGCGTGGTCACCAAGCCCTTCTCTTTTGAAGGCCGGAGGCGCCAGCAGCAAGCGGAGCAGGGCATCGAGGCGCTGCGGGACAAGGTGGACACGCTGATCGTCATTCCCAACGACCGCCTGCTGCAGGTGGCGGAGAAGAAGACGTCCATCCTGGAGGCGTTCCGGCTGGCCGACGATGTGCTGCGCCAGGGCGTGCAGGGCATCTCGGACCTCATCACCGTGCCGGGCCTGATCAACCTGGACTTCGCCGACGTGCGGACCATCATGGCCAACGCCGGGTCTGCGCTCATGGGCATCGGCGTCGCCAGCGGCGAGGAGCGGGCCATTAAGGCAGCCAAGATGGCGATCTCCAGTCCCTTGCTCGAGGCGTCCATCGAAGGCGCCCGCGGCATCCTGCTCAACATCACCGGCAGCTCCAACCTGGGCTTGTTCGAGGTTAACGACGCCGCGGAAATCATCGCCGAGGCGGCAGATCCCGAGGCCAACATCATCTTTGGCGCGGTCATCGACGAATCGCTGCGGGATGAAGTGCGGGTCACCGTGATCGCGACGGGCTTCGACGGCGGCCGGGGGAACGGCCGGCGCAAGAGCTTCACGGACCTGGAGCTGAAGCCCTTCACCACCGATGATCTCGACATTCCCGCCTTCCTGCGGCGGCGGTCGTCCTAGGGGAAGCCTCCGGCCGCAAGGCCGCTTCTCCTAGGACGCTCCGGGAGTCGCTTTAGGAGATTCCCTCCATGCGCTGCATCTCCCGGCGCAGCTTGTTGAGGATGCGCTTCTCCAGGCGGGAGATGTAGGACTGGGAAATCCCCAGCAGATCCGCGACCTCTTTCTGCGTCTTCTCGCGACCGCTTTTCAAGCCAAAGCGCAGTTCCATGATCCGCTTCTCGCGGCCGGACAGGCGATCCATCGCGATGCTGAGCAGCGTCCGGTCCACTTCTTCCTCAAGGCGCCGCGTCACGTCGCTCTCGGTGCCGATCACGTCCGACAGGAGCAGCTCGTTGCCGTCCCAGTCCGTGTTGAGGGGCTCGTCGAACGACACTTCCGCCCGCGTCTTGCTGTTTCGGCGCAGGTACATGAGGATCTCGTTCTCAATGCAGCGCGACGCGTAGGTCGCCAGCTTGATGTTTTTCCCGGGGTCAAAGGTGTTGACCGCCTTGATGAGGCCGATGGTGCCAATGGAAACCAGGTCTTCGATGGCGACACCGGTGTTCTCGAACTTGCGGGCGATGTAGACCACGAGGCGCAGGTTGCGCTCGATGAGCTGGCCCCGGACCGACGTGTCGCCGCGCTGCAGGCGCCCGATCAGCTCCGCCTCCTCCGCGGGCGTCAGCGGGGGTGGCAGCACTTCACTGGAGCCGACATAAAACACCCGCGGGGCCAGCCAAAGCCGGCCCAACGTCCGCATCAGCCACAGACGCAGAAGCAGCCTATACCTGTACACGCTGGGTCGCATCGGCCGACGGCGCCCTCCCGGCAAGCGATGTGGGTGAACGTTCGGTAGAAGCGGTCGGCTGCACCAGGTCCGGGTGGATCAGGGCCTGGTACGCGCCTTCGGGGTCCAGGGGACCCTTGCACAGCCCCAAGATGCACGGGCCCACGGGCACTGAGCGCCCGTCCACGACGATGCGCACCTCATCGGGACGGAAGCCGATGAGAAGCCCATGCTCCCGGCCGATGGAGGCGTAGGGAATGACGCGGAACCGGGCGGACCATTCCTCCGACGACAAGAGCCGGCTGACCGGGCCCAAGTCCCCGGTTTCCATCGCGGCCACCGCCGGCTGTAAATACTCCGGCAACAGGGGCCGCAGCGCCTCACCCTCCGCCACCACCACGGGCGCTCCCGACAAGGGGTCCCGCAGGCGGTTGCCCGTGTCCACCAGCGCCTGCAGGCGGCAACTCCGGTCCCCGAACCGGATTTCCAGCGGCATGTGGTACAGCTGCTGCCATATGCTCCGCTGCACGGCGCCCCAACCCAGTTCGGCGATCAAGAGTATGGCGCCGCTGGCCGCCAGGAACCCGGCGATGGTGTCCGGGCGGGAGGGGCTGCCCAGCAAATGGGCCGCGGCCATCCCGGCGCCGGCAGCGGCGAAGCCGATGCCGTAAAAGTGCGCCGCCACAGACACTAACCGCCGCAACCGCAACCGGCCAAAGGCCAAGAATAGCATCAGGGCGGACACGAGGACGACGACGGGGACCGAGCGCAGCGCGCCGTAATAGGGCACGACGCGCGCTTCCGCCAGCAGGTGGAGCAGATAGTAGCCGGTGCCGGTCAGGGCGGCGGCCAAGAGGCGTCCGCGGCTGGTTGGCGTACGGGTTACGGCGGAAGTAGCCCACAGGAGCAGGCAGTCAAAGAGGCAGTTGGCCGCAACCTGCAAGATGAGCACGTCCATCCAGATGACGGCCCGCGCGCCCCCGATGGCCGTCCCCTCCCCCTGCCGTGTGTGCACATCTTATTACCGACGTTGGGGACCGATTCCTCCCCCGGCTCGCGCTCGCGATTTGCCCCCGGAATAGGGCGCCTTTGCCCATGGCAATACTGAGAGAAGCAAGGGCGAGCGCCGGGGAGGTCCCAAACCCATGAACAAGGTGGAGATCTGCGGCGTCAACACCGCCAAGCTCCCGGTGTTGTCCAGCGAGCGCATGCGGGAGCTCCTGGAGCGGGTGCGGCAAGGCGACAAGGAGGCCAGGGCGGAGCTCATCCAGGGCAATCTGCGCCTTGTCCTCAGCGTCATCCAGCGCTTCAACAACCGCGGCGAGAACGTGGACGACTTGTTCCAGGTCGGCTGCATCGGCCTGATGAAGGCCATCGACAATTTTGACCTAAGCCAAAACGTCAAGTTCTCCACCTACGCCGTGCCTATGATTGTGGGCGAGATCCGCCGCTACCTGCGGGACAACAATCCCATCCGGGTCAGCCGGAGCCTGCGGGACATCGCCTACAAGGCGCTGCAGGTGCGGGACAGCCTCGTGAGCCGCTACAACACCGAGCCGACCATCAGCCAGATCGCCCAGGAGATGGGACTGCCGCGGGAGGAGGTCGTCTACGCCCTGGATGCGATCCAGGAGCCGATCTCCCTGTTCGAACCCATCTACCACGACGGGGGCGACCCCATCTTCGTGATGGACCAGATCAGCGATGAGCGGTCCCTGGACAGCACCTGGATCGAAGGCATTTCCATCCGGGAGGCCATGGCGCGGCTCGGCGAGCGGGAAAAGCTCATCCTGACCAAGCGCTTCTTTGACGGCCGTACCCAGATGGAAGTGGCCGAGGAGATCGGCATCTCTCAGGCGCAGGTGTCCCGCTTGGAAAAGGCGGCCCTCAAGAACCTGCGGCGCTACATGTCCGGTTGAAGGGGGGGTGAAGCGTGGACGGCCGCACGGATCAAAAGACGCGTCATTGGCGCAGGACGGGCGCCTGGCTGCCTGTTGCCCGCATTGGTTTGGCAGCGCTCCTGGCTGTCCTGATCGTCCTGGTTCTCATCGGCTGGCGCCTCTTGCGGCCTCACGTCTTGCACGCCTACGACACGGTGCCGGTGTTTCGCTTGCACGTGGTGGCTCACAGCGACGCGCCCGCGGACCAGGACATGAAACTCGCGGTGCGGGATGCCGTACTGCCGCTGGTGCTCGCACTGGTGGACGGGGCCCAATCCCCGGCGGAGGCTTACCAGCGCCTAGCGGCGGCGCAAAGGGCGTTGGGGGCGGCGGCTCAGGCAGTTGTGCGGTCGCTTGGGGCACACTATCCTGTGGCGGTTGAAACCGAGCTGGACCCCGCGGGCCAGCCGGCCGCCGTCCGGATCGTCATCGGAGCCGGGCGCGGCGCCAACTGGTTCTGCGTCTTATTCCCGCCCTTGTGCTTCGCCGACGGGAGCAACGCCATCGAGCCCGTCCCGGCGAGCCCTGCGGCACCGGCGGGCGACGGCATGCAGCTCGCCCTGCGTTGGCTGGACTGGCTGCCCGGGCTGTCATCGCTCCTGCTCGATGGCGTCGGGCAAGTGCACCAGGATGACGTCCACGCCTATTTTGCGCACGCGCTTCCAGGGAATGGCCACGTCAGGCCGGCGGCCGAATAAGGCCAGCCACCGCCGGCCCTCACCCGGAACCAGCAGGGCCCGGATGCGGCCCGTGTCCACGTCCACGTCCACATCGTAGACGTAGCCCAGCTTGCGGCCGTCGACGACGTTGACCACGTCTAGGAGCCGCAGCTCGGAAGCGCGCACGAGCACGGGCCTGTTTCCCCCTTTCAGACTACTATATTCCGCCCGAATGAACGCCACACCGCACCGCTGCGGCCACCGCCCGGGGCGCTGGACCGCGCCGGCCTCGCGCGGCCCCAGCGGCTCCCGCCGTCCCCTCCGGTTGAAAAGTGTATAATGGTAGAAGAAGGGAGGGGCAGGGGTGCGCTGCCCGTACTGCCACCACATGGACAGCAAGGTGCTGGACTCCCGGGCGACCGACGAAGGCGCGTCCATCCGGCGGCGGCGGGAATGCGAACGCTGCGGCCGGCGTTTTACTACCTATGAGCGCTGGGAAGAGACGCCGCTGATGGTGATCAAGAAGGACGGGCGCCGCGAGCCCTTCCAGCGCCAAAAGATCTTGACCGGTTTGATGAAGGCGTGCGAGAAGCGGCCGATCCCGGTGGCCGTACTCGAGCAGATCGTGGACGATATCGAGCGGGAGGCGCGCCAGCGGGGCGACACCGAGATCACCAGCCGCCAGATCGGCGAGCGCGTCATGGAAGCGCTGCGGGGCATCGACGAGGTCGCGTACGTCCGCTTTGCCAGCGTGTACCGGGAATTCCGCGACTTGACGGCGCTGCTTGGGGAAGTGCAGAAGCTGGTGAGGCGCGAGTGAACCGGCACCGGTTGGTGAGGCGCGCTTTGGGCGGGGTCGCCGTGTGGCAGGTGGAGCCGTGGCTTGAGCGGGGCATCGTGCACGGCTTCTCCGAGCGCGGCGGCGGTGTAAGCCTTCATCCTTTCCATGGCCTTAATCTCGGGCTGCATGTGGGCGATGATCCGGCCCACGTGCTGGAGAACCGCCGGCGGCTCTGCCAAGCCCTTGGGGTGCTGCCGGAGGCGCTCGTGGCGGGAGAGCAGGTGCACGGCGCCGACGTGGCGGTCGTGACCGCCGCCCATATGGGACGCGGCGCCCAGCGAGCGGCGGACGCCCTGCCGGGCGTGGACGCGCTCATCACGCGTGAGGCCGGGCCGGTGCTGCTTGGGCTGTTTGCCGACTGCGTGCCGCTGCTGCTTGTGGATCCGGAAACGCCGGCCGTGGGCCTCGTGCATGCGGGGTGGCGGGGGACATGTCAAGGGATCGCGGCCCGGGCCGTCGAGGCCATGGCGCGCGCCTTCGGCACCCGGCCGCGAAGTTGCGAAGCCGTCCTCGGTCCCAGCATCGGCCCGTGCTGTTATGAAGTGGGGCCGGAGGTGGCGGAGCGGTTCGCCGGCTGGGCGGAATCCCCCGTCCAAGCGCGGGAAGGGCGGCTGTATCTGGACTTGTGGGCGGCCAACCGGCACCTCTTGGAAGCCGCAGGGGTGCCGGCGGCCAACATCTACACGGCGGCGATGTGTACTCGCTGCCATAGCGACCGTTTCTTTTCTTACCGGGCCGCGGGCGGGCATACCGGGCGCATGGCGGCGGTGATTGGCCTTATGGGGCCGGCGGGCGCCCACGCGCAAAATTGGCTCTGATCGGCCTGTAGAGCCGTTCGCGGGCAGGACTTGTCCCGGGGGGCACGAACCCTTGTGGACGGGAGGTGCGTACGTGTGGGGCGAGACCGGAAAATCGCCGCCACATTTTTGATGGCCTTGGGGCTGTTTAGCCTGCTCAGCCTCCACACCGCGGCCACGGGCGAAGTCGGGCGTTACTTGTCGGCCTGGCTCCGGACGGCCAGCGGGCAGGCGGCCACCGGGGTCGGGCTCATCGTCATCTGGCTAGGCTGGGCGCTGTTCCGCCGCCCGTGGGATCTGGAGGTGGCGCGCCGGCTGGGCGGTTGGGTGCTCATTTTGTCGGTGGCCGCCGCGGCGCTCCATGTCGCCAAGCTCGGCCCCGGGGGGTGGCCGGCTGTCTGGAGCATACGGGAACAAGTTCGCGCGCCCATCGCCATGCAGGCGGGGGGCGTTTTGGGCGGCGCTCTGGCCGCCGCATTGATGCGGGCCCTGGGCCCGTTGGGGACGGCCCTGGCCGGTTTGGCCATGACGGTGGTCGCGTGGTTGCTCCTGTTTGACGCCTCCATGGGCGATTGGCTGTCGTGGGCGGCCCACGGCGCGGCCGGCCTCCGGGAGCGGATACGGGCTTTTGGGCGCGCCCGCAGCGAGCGGCGCCGGGCGCGGGCGGTACGCATGGCCGAGGAGCCCGCGGCGGCCCGGGAAAGCGCCCTCCCAAAAGCCGAGGCGCCCCGGCCCATGACCCTCGTGACGGTTGAGGAGGAGCCTGAGGGCGCCCGTTCCAAGCCTCGCCGCCGCAGCCCGGAACAACCCGCTCCCCCGCCCGGGGGCGCAGGTGACTTCCAGATCCCGCCGCTCTCCCTGTTGGCCCGCCCGCGGCCTCCCAAGCGGCCGCGGCCTGGGGAGGAAGAGGACCAGGCGCGACTGCTGGAGGAGACGCTGGCCAGTTTCGGCATCCAGGCGCGGGTCGTCAGCATCAGCCGCGGGCCGGTCGTCACCCGCTATGAGGTGCAGCCGCCCCCGGGGATCAAGGTGAGCCGGATCGTCGGGCTGGCCGACGACATCTCCCTGGCCCTGGCAGCCGCGGGGGTGCGGGTGGAGGCGCCGGTGCCTGGCAAGTCGGTGGTGGGCATCGAGGTGCCCAACCGGGAGACGAGCCCCGTGTTCCTGCGGGAGATTCTCGAGACCGAGGAGTTCCAACAGGCGCCGTCGCGGCTCACCATCGGAATCGGCAAGGACATCGCCGGGAAGCCCTTGATCGCCGACCTGACGAAACTGCTGCACCTGCTCATCGCCGGGGCTACAGGATCGGGCAAAAGCGTCTGCCTCAACAGCATCATTGCCAGCCTCCTGTTCAAGGCCCGGCCCGATGAGGTCAAAATGATGATGATCGACCCCAAGCGGGTCGAGCTGTCGGTCTACGATGGCATCCCGCACCTGATCGCGCCCGTGGTCACCGACCCGCGCCAGGCGGCGGGCGCCTTGCGCTGGGCGGTCAAGGAGATGGAGCGCCGGTACCAGCTCCTGTCTCAGACCGGGGCCCGCAACATCGATGCCTACAACAAGAGCACCCGCAAGCCGGAAGGGGCCGAGCCGTTCCTGCCGTACCTGGTGGTCATCATCGACGAGCTGGCGGATTTGATGCTGGTGGCGGCGGCGGACGTGGAGGACAGCATCTGCCGGCTCGCGCAAATGGCTCGGGCGGCGGGCATCTACCTGATCATCGCCACCCAGCGCCCGTCGGTGGACGTCATCACAGGCCTGATCAAGGCCAACGTGCCGTCACGCATCGCGTTTGCCGTCAGCTCCCAGGTGGACTCCCGGACGATCCTGGACATGGCCGGGGCTGAGCGCCTGTTGGGCAAGGGCGACATGCTGTTTTACCCCATGGGCGCGCCGAAGCCCATCCGGGCTCAGGGCGCCTGGATTTCGGACCAGGAAGTGGAAGCGTTGGCCGACGCCTGGCGCAAGCAAGGCGAGCCGCAGTATATTGAAGAGGTGCTGACGACGCCGGCCCAAGGGGCTGGCCTCGATGAGGAGATGGAAGACGAGTTGTACGAGGACGCGGTGCGCCTTGTGCGGGAGGCGGGACAGGCGTCGGTGTCCATGCTGCAGCGGCGGTTTCGCATCGGGTACTCCCGCGCGGCGCGCCTCATCGACATGATGGAGATGCGGGGCGTCGTCGGCCCGTACCAGGGCAGCAAGCCCAGGGAGGTGATCGGCGCCGATGGCGGTCTACGGCAGCGGTGATCGCGGCGACCACCTGGTGCAGGCCCTGTTGGCCGACGGGCAAGTGCGGGCGATGGCAGCGGTCACGACCCGCACCGTCGAAGAAGCCCGGTGGCGGCATGATTTGTCCCCGACGGCCGCGGCGGCCCTCGGGCGCACGTTGACGGTGACCGCCTTTCTGGGGGCCATGCTCAAGGCGCCCCAGAAGGTATCTGTGGAGATCGTATGCGATGGTCCCATCAAGGCGCTTCACGCCCAGGCGGACGCCGAGGGGCGGGTGAGGGGATATGTCGACAATCCCCACGTGGATCTGCCGGTCAACGCCCGGGGCAAGCTGGACGTGGCCGGGGCCGTCGGCCACGGCACGTTGTACGTCATACGGGACCTGGGCCTCAGAGAGCCTTACCGGGGCTTTGTGCCACTGGTGAGCGGTGAGATCGGCGAGGACTTCGCCTATTACTTCCTGCACTCCGAACAGACGCCGTCGGTGGTTGCCGTCGGCGTGCTGGTGGATCCGGATCACCGGGTGCGGGCGGCAGGGGGGCTCTTGCTGCAGGTCATGCCCGGGGCGAGCGAGGAGGTCATTTCCGTCCTGGAGCAGCGGGCCCGGGAACTCCCGCCCATGTCGTCAGCGGTTGACCAAGGCAAGGACGCGGAAGGGCTTTTGGCCCTGGCCGCGGGCGACCTGGACGTGCGCGTGTTGCGGCGCCTGCCGGTGCAGTTCAAGTGCAGCTGTTCCCGGGAGCGGTTTGAGCGGGCCCTCGTCGCGCTGGGCGAGGAGGAGCTGCGGGACATGCTGGAAACCGACGGCTCCGCCGAACTGGTCTGCCATTTCTGCTCCGAGGTGTACCGCTTTGACGCGAAGGACCTCGCGGCCCTCCTCAAGGCGGCGTCCTACCGGCAGCAGTAGCGGGGGAGGATGGCAGCGGTGGAGACCGCCCGGCGTGTCGTATGGATCGTCCTGGGCGTGCTTGTCCTCTTGGTGGGGTTGACCGTCGCCTCTGCGCGCCTGGTCACGGACTGGTGGTGGTTTCAAGAGCTCGGGCACGGCGGCCTGTTTGTGCGGTTGCTGGCGTGGCCATGGGCGGTGCGCCTTGGGGCGGCGGCCCTATTTGCGGCGCTGATCTTTGGAAATCTGCTCCTTACCCGCGGGGCGCTGGCCCGCGCCGTGTTCCGCTTCCAGGGCCGTGTACCGGTCTTCTTGAGCTGGCGGGTCATGCGGCGGGTGCTGCTGTTTGGTAGCGCGCTGCTGGGCTTGTTGTCCGCGGAAGCGGTCGCCCAGAACTGGCTGCTTATTGCCCGCTTTTGGCACAAGACCCCCTTTGGCATCGCCGACCCGCTCTTTGGGCGGGACGTGAGCTTCTACGTCTTTGAGTTGCCCTTCTACCGGCTCGTGCACGGGTCGCTGGCGGGCATCCTCTTCTTGGCGGCCCTCCTGGTACTCCTCGTGTACCTGCTGGCCAGGGCCGTCGAATGGCGCGGGAAGCACG
The DNA here is from genome assembly GCA_017578085.1 of Bacillota bacterium. GTDB lineage: Bacteria > Bacillota > Limnochordia > Limnochordales > ZCTH02-B6 > ZCTH02-B6. Next base: position 8,092 of record PKQR01000018.1, on the reverse strand, counting down.
TCTTTTTGGACGAAAGCTCGCGCCGGCACCTTGTGGTACTGGCGGCCGTGCTGGTGGTCCTGAAGGCGCTGGACTACCGCCTGAGCCTCTACGATCTCCTGTTTTCCAGGACCAACGACGTCATCTATGGTGCCACGTACACCGACTGGCACGCCCGCGCCCTGGCGCTCAGGGTGCTTAGTGTTGTGGCCCTGGCCTTTGCCGCGGTGCTGTTGGCTTCCTGGCGGCGGATGCTGTGGCGCTGGCTCGCCGGTGTGGGCGCGGTGTGGCTCGCGGCGGCGGTGCTCCTCGGGCAGGTTTACCCGGAAGCGGTACAACGCTTTGTCGTCGAACCGAATGAGCTGGAGCGGGAACGCCCCTTCATCGAGCACCACCTGGCCTTCACCCGGATGGCCTACGGTCTCGACGCCATCGAAGAGCAGCTCTTTGTGGTCGACAACGACTTGACCTGGGATAGGCTGGCCAACTACGGGCCCATCCTCGACAACGCGCGCCTGTGGGACTGGCGGCCGCTGGCCCGCAGCTACGCACAGCTGCAGTCCATCCGGTTCTACTACACGTTCCCCGATGTGGACGTGGACCGCTACGTGATCAACGGCCGGCTGCGCCAGGTGATGCTGGCCGTGCGGGAGCTGGACCTAAGCCAAATCCCCAACCCCACCTGGGTCAACCAGCACCTGCAGTACACCCACGGGTACGGTCTCGTCATGAGCCCGGTGGCCGATGTGACGCCCCAAGGCCTGCCCCGGTTCCTCCTGGCCGACATCCCGCCCCGGCCGCGGGACGTGGACCTGGTCGTGACGCGGCCTGAGATCTACTACGGCGAGCTCACCAACCACTACGTGGTGGTCGGTACACGCACGCCCGACTTCGAGTTCAGCTATCCGTCAGGGGACGACAACGTGCGCACCACCTACCGGGGCACGGGCGGGGTGGCGCTGGATTCCCTTTTCCGGCGGGCGGCGTTCGCGGCCCGTTTCCAGACCATCAACCTGCTGCTCTCCGACGAGATCACGAGCACGACCCGCATCTTGTTCCGCCGCAACATCATGGAGCGCCTCCGCACGCTTGCGCCCTTCCTGCGGTTTGACAGCGACCCCTATGCCGTGCTGGCCGACGGGCGGATCTTCTGGATCGTCGACGCCTATACGACGTCGCTGGGCTTCCCCTACGCCATGCCCCACGCCCGGTGGCAGGCCAATTACGTGCGCAACGCGGTGAAGGCCGTCGTGGACGCCTACAACGGCACGGTGAACTTCTACGTCTTTTCACCCGAGGACCCGCTCATCCGGGCGTATATGGGGCTGTTTCCCGGGCTGTTTGAGCCGGCGGAGGCGATGCCCGCGTCCCTGCGGGCACATGTGCGCTATCCGGAGGATCTCTTCCAGTTGCAGGCCGAGGTGCTGGCCCTCTACCACATGGACAACCCGACGGTCTTTTACAACCGCGAAGACGTGTGGCGCCTTGCCCGGGAAGTCTTCAGCACCGACGCGTCCGGCCAGACCCGGGAGCAGGTGATGAGACCTTATTACGCCATCGTGCAGCTGCCCGACCGTACAGAGCCGGAAATGGTGCTCATGCTGCCCTTTACACCTGCGGAGCGCAACAACATGATCGCGTGGTTTGCGGCCCGCATGGACGGTGACAACTACGGGCGGCTGCTTCTGTACGAGTTCCCCAAGGACGTGCTGATCTATGGGCCCATGCAAATCGAGGCCCGCATCGACCAGCACCCCGACATCTCGCAGCTGTTGACCTTGTGGGCGCAGCGGGGCTCGCAGGTGATTCGCGGCAACATGCTGGTGTTGCCGGTAGAGCGGAGCCTCTTGTACCTCAAGCCCATCTATCTCCAGGCGGAAACCGGCGATCTGCCGGAACTGGTACGGGTCATTGCGGCCTTTGGCGACCAGATAGCCATGCACCAGACCCTGATGGGGGCGCTCCAGGCGGTGCTGCCGGGCGGGACGGCGGTGACCGCACCTCCGGAAGCCGGGCCGGGTCCCCTCGGCTTGCTGCCTGGGCCCGGGGCGTCCGCGGACGCCCAGGAGCCTCCTGGGCCGGCCGCGGCGGCAAATGAATTGCCCTTGCGGCAGCTGGCCGCGGAAGCCCTGCGCCTTTACCAGCAGGCCCAGGCCCGCCTCGCACAAGGAGACTGGGCCGGCTACGGCGCGGCGCTGGAGCAGCTGGAGCTTATCCTGCGGCAGCTGGCAGCCGAGCCGTGATCGGGAGAGGCTTGGCATAGGTCATCTCCCTCGGGAATATAGATTTGTCCCGAAGGGGGAGATGGCCGTGTCACGCTGGACCAGAGGCAGACTGCCGCGGTTTCCCAAGACCACGTCGTCCAATGGGCCGAGTCTGTTGTTCATCCTGGTGGCGCTAATCGCCGTCGCGGTGGCGGGCGCCCGGCTCTTGGGCTTTGGGCCCGGGCAAGGCGCGCAGACGGCGCAGACCCGCATCACACCTCCCAGTCCCCAGGGAACCGCCCCGTTGCCACAAGCGCCTCCGGCGCCGCAGGCCCCGCAAACCCCACCGGCGTCCACGCCGGCACCGCCGCCCCAAAGTGCGGCCCGACCCGTCGTGCTGGTGTACCACTCCCATGGGACGGAAAAGTACGGCCCGGGCGACACCCATGCCGCCCAAGGGCGCCCAGGCGACATCGTCGAGGTAGGCGAGGCCTTCAGCGATTCCCTGGAGGGGCGGGGCATTACGGCCATCCATCACACGCAGGTGTACGACCATCCCCGGTGGGCCGAAGCGTTCCAGCGGGCCGGCCAGGCGGTGGGCGCCCTTCTCCAGCAGCACGACGGCGTCCGGGCGGTGATCGACATCCACCGGGACGCTATCGCCCGGGACGTGGGGCGCGAAGTGACGACCGCCAACATCAGCGGGCGGCCGGTGGCCCGCATACTCCTGGTCGTGGGGGAGCAGAACAACCCGTATGCCCGTGAGAACGCGGCCTTTGCCGAGGCGTTGAAGGCGAAGATGGACGCCCTGTACCCTGGGCTGTCCCGAGGCATCCGCATCCAGCCGTCCGACTACAACGGCCGCCTGCATCCCAACTCGGTGCAAGTGTTCATCGGCGACCATCGCTACAACACCGTCGAAGAGGCGAGGGAAGCGGCCAGGCTGTTCGCCCACGTGGTGGCCGAGGTGCTGCGGGAACAGGGCGGCGTGTAAAGGCATGTCCTCCCCGCCCGGGCGCAAGACCGGACCAACAGCGGTCCGCGCATACTAGGGCGGGGAGGATGCCGGCGTGGAAATCGCGTTTCGCAGCGAGCATGAGGCGGTCCTGGACGCCCTGGCCCAGGGCCGCTTTGAACCTTGGCGCTGGTTTGAGCTGCGGCTGCGGGCCGAGCGGCTGGGCTTGACCCAGGGTTTTGAGCGCCTCTTGTGCCTGGAAGGCCTGCGGATCGAACTCTACGATCATCAGCGGGAAGCCGTCCTCCGGGTGCTGCGGGACATGCGCGGCCGGGCGCTGCTCGCGGACGAGGTGGGCCTGGGCAAGACCATCGAGGCCGGGGTAATCCTCAAGGAATACATGCTGCGAGGCCTGGCCCGCAAGGCGCTCATCCTTGCGCCCGCGTCGCTGCTAACCCAGTGGCAACAGGAGCTGGCTGAGAAGCTGGGCATCCCCGCCCGCATCAACCGCTCCGCGGACAACTGGCACCGGTGGGACTGCGTCATTACCTCGCTGGATACGGCTCGGAGAGCGCCCCACGCCGACCGGATCCGTGAGATCCCGTGGGACATGGTCATCGTGGACGAGGCTCACCGGCTGAAGAACCGCCACACGGTCAGCTGGCGTTTTGTGGACGGGCTGACCAAGAAGTACCTGCTGCTCTTGACCGCAACGCCCATCCAAAACGACCTGACGGAGCTCTACAACATGTTCACCCTGCTGAAACCGGGTCTTTTGCGCACCTACTCTTCGTTTAAGCGGGAATTCATGCTGGACAAGCGTTCCGCTAAAGATGCCGGGCGGCTGCGGGAGCGCCTGAGCGAGGTGATGGTGCGTTCCACCCGCCGCGACGCCCTGCTGAGGCTGCCCAGGCGCCTGGTGGAAACGGTGCCGGTCCCCTTGTCCGGGCCAGAGGAAGCCTTTTACCGGGATGTGGTGGCCTTTGCCCGGTCCTTGCACCAGGGCGGCGGGGCGGCCGGGGAGCGGGTCTTGCCGCTCATTTTGCTGTTGCGGGAGCTGTGCAGCAGCCCCCACGCCGCCTGCCGCACCCTGGAGGTGATGGCGTGCAGCGACCGCCTGGAGCCGGGCGAAAGGGAATGGGCTCGCACCTTGGCCGCGCAGGCCCGCGCCATAGCGGCCAGTGCCCGGAAGCTGGCAGCGGCGGAAAGTTGGATTGCCGCACAAGCTGAGCCGGTGCTGGTGTTCACCGAGTTTCGCGCCACCCAGGCCGCCTTGGCTGAGCGCTTGTCGGCCTTGGGATTCATCGTGACCGTATTCCACGGAGGTTTAACGCGGGAGGAGCGGTCGGCGGCCGTGGACCGCTTCCGGCAAGCAGGCGGCGTCCTCATCAGCACCGAGGCCGGCGGGGAAGGGCAGAACCTCCAGTTTTGCCGGGTTGTGCTCAACTACGATTTACCCTGGAACCCCATGCGGGTGGAGCAGCGTATCGGACGGGTGCACCGCCTAGGACAGACCCGCGATGTCCGGATCGTCAACCTGATTACTCCCGGCACGATCGAGGAGCACGTCTACCGGCTCTTGCACGAGAAGATTTGCCTCTTCCGGCAGGTCATCGGGGATCTGGACCTCATCCTGGCCGAGGAACCTCGGCTTGAGCGGACCGTGGGGCAGTTGGTGCTGGAGGCGCCCGACGAGGAGGCACTCCTGACGGGTCTTGCCGCCGTCGGCCGGCGCTTCGAGCGGGCCCGCCAGCGCTGGGAAGCCATTCAGCGCCGCAACGAGGAGGTGCTCGCTTGACGACCGGCGCTTTCGTCGACAAGGCGTTTGACCATCAAGCCGCCGTCGAGGCGCTGCTCAGCGACTACCGCCGCTGGGGCGGCGACGACGCATCCGGGGTCGAGACGGCGGACGCTGTGATCCAAGCGTGCCGGCAGCGGGGGATGGCGGCCAACGTCTTGCATCCCCTCGCCGGCGACCTGGACTTCGCCCGCGCCGTCGTCGCAGACGGCGTCCAGCCGGCGGCGGACGGGGCCCTGCGCTTGCCGGGCGCTTGCGGCCACCCGGCGGTAGAGGCCATGGCGGAGGTTTTCGGACAGATCCGTTTCCTGAACGCCCAGTGCCGTGAGTTGGGGCGCCGCCTGCTCCTCCAGCGCCAGCTGCTCTTTTGCTTTAAGGTGGTATACCGGTCCGATGAGGCCCAGGAGGAACTGGTCTCGGTGCTGGTCGACCCGCTTACCGAGGAGGCGGCTCCGGTGCCCGGCCTCACGGGGGCGCAGGACATCGGCCTTGACGGGGGCGCGGCCTGGCAGGGGTACGCCTTGAAGCGGCTGTACCGGAGTGCTTGCGGGCACCTGGAGCGATTGCTGGCAGCCCGGGGCCGCCGGCTGGAGCTGGCCGCCCAGCGGCGCCTGGAGCGGGACATGGCACGGCTCGAAGACTACTACCAGGGGCTGCGGGAGGAAGCCTTGGAACCGCTGGCCCGGGAGCTGCACCGGCTGGAAGCGGCCCGTAACCGGGCGCGGCTTTGGCGGGCCATCGGCATCTATGGCGCCGCACCCGCGGCGGAGCCGCAGGAAAGCCGCGGCGCGCCGTCCGAATCCGCGACGGACCGGGAACTGTCCGCCCTCGAAGCCCGGGTGCAGGAGGTCCTGACCGCTCTCGCGGCCGACCGGGAACGACGCATCCAGGAGCTGAAGGCAAAGTACACCGTGCGGGCCGAAGCGGCGCTGGTGGCGGCGGCCAGCGTCTGGACGCCCCGCGTCGAGGTGCGGGTCAAGCTAACGGGCCCAACCCGGCGGGAAATCATCTTCTTCTATGACCCTATCCGCCGCCGATGCCTTGACCTTTCCTGCGAGGCGTGCCAAGCGCCGCTGAAGGAGGTCCACCTGTGCGCAAGGGGCGAGCTCGTTTGCCCGCGGTGCTTTGCGCCGTGCGCCGCCTGCGGGAAGGCCCTGTGCGTCAGCTGCGTCCCAGCACGCTGCCACCTGTGCGACGCACCGCTCTGCGGCAGCTGCGGGACGGCCTGCCCGCTGACGGAGCCGCTGGCGGTGGCAGGCACTGCCCCTGCGGCCGCCGGGCCGCCCCGGCATGTTTGCCATGCCTGCCGGGAACGCACCTGCGGCCCGTGTACAGTGTTGGCGCAGTTCTTGGCCGTTTAGGTCGGTGCATTGAAGGCGGACGGCAAAGGAGATCGACCGCGCGCGGCGAACCCCCTGCTTGATGGAAACGGGAAGGGGTTCTGGCATGGTCCGATCCTTTGGCGGGCGTGTTCCAAAGCGGGGAGCCCGCGTCTTTATCGCCGACAACGCGCAAATTATCGGAGACGTCGAACTGGCCGACGGGGTGAGCATCTGGTTCGGCGCCATCCTGCGGGGCGACATCGAGCCGATCCGCATCGGCGAAGACAGCAACGTCCAGGACGGCGTCATCATGCACACCGATGAGGGCTATCCGGTCGAGGTGGGCAAGCGGGTCACCATCGGCCACGGCGCGGTTATCCATGGCGCGGTGGTCGAGGACGAGGCCCTGATCGGCATGGGCGCCATCTTGCTCTCGGGCGCCCGCGTCGGGCGCGGGGCGGTTGTGGCAGCGGGGGCGCTGGTGCCCGAACGGGCCACGATCCCGCCGGGGGTGCTGGCCATGGGCGTGCCCGCCCGCGTCGTCCGGCCCCTGACGGCGGAGGACCACGCCCGCATCATGCGGGGCGTAGAAAACTACCGCCTGCGGCGGGATCGCTACCTGGCTGAAGGGTTCGGCATCAGTTAGGCCCGCCACTCTGCGAGTCCTCAACAGGACCGTCCGGCGCCGGCCGCTGCCATACCGGGTTGTAGAGGCGGCCGGAGCGCCCCCGCACGAGGGGGATGTACAGCAGCGTCGCGGCTTCGGCCCGCGCCCGGACATGGGGCCGGGCCAGGGTTTCCAGCTCCCTCATGCGGGTGCGCCCGGCGGTTTCCACTTCACCCGCCTCGTCATGGTCCAGCGCCGCCCGGCAATAGCTGTACAATCCCTCGAGTTCCCGCTCCAGCCGTACGCGAGCTGCCCGCAGCCAGTCTGCGTCCTGCTCTCTGACGGCCCGTGCCAGGGCGTCGACAGCCCGCTCATGCGCTTGGCCCAGGGAAAGACGCGGCAGCTCGGCGGGCGTCCCGTCGCCTTGCGGCATGAGGCGCCAGCGGGCCGGGCTGGCGGGCGCGACGGCGAAGGCGTCCGCGGTCACCAGGTCCACGGTGACCGGAATGAGCTTTTCTTGGGGCGCGTAGCCCACGTAGGCCACGAGGAAGTGGAAGATGAGGTAGGGCCGGTCCAGTGCGGGCCGTACGCCCGGCAGGCGCGCCCAGGCTCTGCCGAGCCGGCCAAACTGCAGGGCAGCCGAGACGAGCTGCTCCAGCCGCCAGCTGCCGGCTGTGACCAGTTCGGCCGCCTCGCTTTCCTGATCCAAAGAGAAGGCCAGATACATCGCCGCCCGGGGTTCCGGCAACGAGGAAGGCGGGAGGCGACGACCTTCCAAGAGCGCCAGCTGCTCCGGATCCAGCTCCACCCGTACCCCGGTGGCCGCCGGCTCGATGCGGGCGCCCAGCTGCGCGAGCACCCCAAGGGCCAACTCTTTGACGGTCACGCGCTCCCCTGTCAAGGGAGCGGCCAGCAAATCGCCGTCCATGCGGGAGATCCATCACCCCAAGATGCGGTCTATGAGCTCGGCGCCGCGACCGGCGTCTCGCGCCGCATCGACTTGCGCCGCCAGCGAATCCAGGCGCGCCTTTGCCTCGTCCGGACTTGCGCTGTCCAGGACGATGTCGGCGATGGCCTGTTCAAAGGAGCGGTCCATCGACAGGCGGGCCAGCACTGCATCCACGTCGCCGAGGACGGCTTGGAACATGTTGAGCTTCTCGTGCAGGAGATAGAGGATGTACTCCTCGATGGTGTCCCGGGTGGCCAGGTTGTGGATGTGCACTTCCC
>PKQR01000114.1 GCA_017578085.1 Bacillota bacterium | reverse complement strand
TGGCCGATGAGGTGCGGCGGCTGGCTGAACGCTCCAGCAAAGCGACCCAGGAGATCGCGGTGCTGGTGAGCAGCATCCAAAGCGGTGTGGAGCGGTCCGTCCAGGCCATGGAAACCGGTCTCAAGGATGTGGAAACCAGCGCAGCGTTGGGCGCCGAGGCGCGGCGGGCATTGGACGACATCCTGGAAGCCATGCGGCGCACCAGCGAGAAGGCGGAGGATATCGCCGCGGCGGCCGAGCAGGTGGCCGCCAGCACTAACGAGGTGGCCGGCGCCATGGCCAACGTGGCCCGCGTGACCGAGAGCAACACCGCGGCCACGACGCAGATGGCCGCTTCCAGCGAGCGCATGTCGGACGCCATGGAGCGCATCGCGACGGTGTCGGAGGCCAACGCCTCCGCGGCCGCGGACGTGGCCACTTTGATGGAAGAGATGAATGCCCACGCCCGGGACATTGCGGCCGCCGCCGACAGCCTGGCCCGCCTTGCCCGCAGCCTACAGGCGCAGGCGGCAAGGTTTAAGGTGTAAGGCGTTCGGTAGGGCTGTCCGACTGGGGTCCGTAGCCAACGGGGTCTTGCTCGCCCGGTGCGGGAATTGACCGGTTGCCCGCCCGCACGGCAGCAGGCCCTTTGTAGCGTCAAGAGTGAGAATAAGGCGAAAATAGATCCCTGACTGTTGGATTTCTTAAGCGGCCCAGGCAGTCGGTCGAGAAAGGGAATGAGGGGTTGCGGCATGGAGTCCGGCCGGCGTAACATTGACATGCTCGACGCCCTGTGCGCCATGGGTGAGGAGATCCTCAAGTCCCGGCAGGAAGAGGACTTCCTCACCAGCTTGGTCCAAACGCTGCAGCGCCATGTCGACTGCGATGCCGTGATCCTCTGGTGGCTGGAGGGGCACATCCATACCCGTGCCGTCGCCACGGACGAGGGAGTGCAGCTCATCGCACCCGAAACCGGGGGCGAGCCTCTCACCCAGGAAGATTACGACCGTTGGCTGAACGTGAGCGACGGCTTTTTTTGTCCCGACTTGCGCACGGCTGAATACATTAGGCCCGGTTTCCGGGAATATGCCTTTAGCCTCGGCTTGCTGTGCGGCTTCATGGCGCCGCTGGTCCGGGATGGGGAGTTCTCGGGGCAGCTCTTGTTTGCCTGGCGCACGCCGCGGCAGCTGGACGGGGAAACCCGGCGGTTTCTGCGGAAGCTCACGGATTACACGATCCTCAACATCACGCTGTTTCATGTGAACAAGTCGCGGGAGCTGGATCCGCTGACGGGGCTCTTGAACCGGGCGGGGCTTTTGCGCCGGTGGGAGGTGTGCGCGCAGCGGCCCCGGGGCGCGCTTTTGTTCGCGGACCTAGATGGCTTTAAGGCCATGAACGATACCCGGGGGCACCTGGCAGGCGACGATTTCCTGCGGGACCTGGCGCGGCTATTGCGCCGGGTGGCCGAGCCCGGCACGGTCGTCGCCCGCTACGGGGGCGATGAGTTCCTGCTGGTGGTGCCCGGCGCCGGGCGCGACCAGGCCGCTCAGCTCAGGTCGCGGATCGTCCGGGAAGTGCGGCGGCACGTGGAACACTTACCGCCTCCCCGGCCCACGCTCTCGATAGGCATCGCCCTGTGGCCGGAGGACGGGCGCGATTTGCCCGCTCTCATTCAAGCGGCCGACCAGCGGATGTACCAGTACAAGCGCCGGCGGGTGGCGCTGGCCCTCACCAGCAAAGGCACAGCGCAGGGGCGACTGCCGGCCGGTTTCTTTGAAGGATGGCTCACCAACAGCCCTGATGGCATCATCATCACCGACCCGGACCTGAGCGTGCTGTACGTGAACCCGGCGTATGAGCGCCTCTCGGGTTACTCCGCGCGGGAGTGGCTGGGCAAGCGGCCGAGCCTGGTCGCCTCGGGCAAGACGCCCCGGCAAGTGTACCGGGATATGTGGATGGACCTGCACGCGCTGGGAGCTTGGCGCGGCCACGTCATCAACCGCAGGCGTTCCGGCGAGCTGTGGCTCGCCTCTTTGGCCATTACCAAGATCGTCGACCGCCGCGGGGGGCTGGTCGGCTATGTGGGCATCAGCCGGGATGTGACGACGGAGATGGCCGCAGGCCGGCCGCCGTTCCCTGAGGTGCTGGACTGGGGCCTCAACCGGGAGGCGCTGGCGTACCCGCTGGCCTTGGCTGCGGAGATCCACCACGGCGGGAGCCGCATGCGCCTCGAACGCATCCGGGAGCTGACCCGGATCCTCGTGGACGCGGCGGGACAGGGGCCGTACCCGCAACTGCACGGGTCCAGCTGGGCGCGAATGATCGTACAGGCTTCGATTTTGCTGGATGTGGGCAAAGTCGCCATCCCGCCGGAGGTGCTCAACAAGGCGACGCCGCTGACGCCCGATGAGACGGTGCTGCTCCGCCACCACACAGTGGCCGGGGCGGAGCTCTTGCGGGCCGCCACCATCGGCGATCCGCCGCAGGCGTGGCCCAACCAATTTCTTGAAACCGCGATCGCCATCGCCCGCAGCCACCATGAGCACTGGGACGGTTCGGGCTATCCCGATGGCCTGGCGGGCGAGGCGATTCCGCTGGAGGCGCGGCTTGTGGCCATCGCGGACGTGTACGACGCCTTGCGCTCGGAGCGTCCGGACAAGGGCCCCTGGCCGCACGCGGACGCGGTAGAATATATCCGCTCCCAGGCGGGGCGGCAGTTTGAGCCGGCCTTGGTTGACGTTTTCTTGTCCATGGCAGGCGAATTTGCCCGAGCATGGGACCGGCTGCAGGAGGTAGCCGCGGCGCCCCTACACAGCTTCTGACCCATTCTGACCCGGGGGCGCGAAGACAGGGAGGTCGTCGTTGTTGGAACTGGAGGAAGTACTGGCACGTATTCGCTCCTACCGGCCCAAGGAGCTTTTTCAGGCGGGCACGGAACGTTTTTTCCAGGAGCTTGTGGGCCTCGTCGCCGGCCTGTGCGGCACCCACATGAACTCCCTCTACCTGACCGATCCCGGCGGCGAGCGGCTGGTGTTGAGGGCCGCCATCGGGCTCCCGCCTGAGTGGCTGGAGTCGGCGCGCGAGATCCCCATCGGCAACACCGTCCCGTGCGGGGTGTGCGGGCGGGCCGCCGCCACAGGACAGGTCGTCGTGGCGGAGAGCCTCGACGATCCCGCCACCGAGGGGTTCCGGGAAAGGGCCCGCGCCGCCGGCATCGAGTCCACGTGGTCGGTGCCGCTCGTGGACAGCGACGGCCACGTGATCGGCACCTTTGCCACCTACCATGGGACCGCCAAGCGCCCAACGCAGGAACAAATCCGGATCGTCCAAGAAGTGGCCCGGACGGCCGCGTCCATCTTGGAAACCGCGCGCCTCTACCACGCGCAGGAGTCAGCATGGCAGCTGCAGCGGCGGGCGCAGCACCTAGTGCAGCAGCTCGTGGGGCGCACCGACCCGCAGCAGGTGTTCGCAGCCATCGCCGACGGGCTCAAGCAATTGCTGCGTGTGGACGTGGTATGGCTGTCGCTGGTGGACAAGGACGGCAATACCCAGTTTTTCCAGAGCGACGGGCTGTTTGCCGCACCGCCCCCGCGGGTGATGAGCTCCCCGTGCCGGCAGGCCTTGGAGACCAATCAGACGGCCGTGCATGTGGACTTTGAGTTTCCGCCGACGATGCAACTGGTGCGTCCGGTGCGCCTGGGGACCGTCGTGTGCCACCCGCAGCCGGTGGACAACGGCTGCGTCATCACGGCCGTGGGGTGGTACCAGCGGCACCGGTTCACGGAGGAAGAGCGGCAGATCCTGGACCTCTTTACCAAATTCGGCGCCATCGCCCTGCAAAACGCGACGCGCCTCGACGTCCTCCGCTCGTCCTACTTTGGCATGGTCCGGGGGCTCTTGACCGCCCTGGAAGTGCGGGATTACGAGACGGTGGCCCATTCCCGCCGGGTGGTCACCTACACGCTGCTCTTGCTCGACCGCATCGGCCATACCCCCGGCCGCATCGAAGAGGTCGTGCTGGGAGCAGCGCTTCACGACGTAGGCAAGATCGGGATCTCGGACAGCATCTTGCTGAAACCGGGGCGGTTGACCCCCGAGGAGTACGAGGTGGTCAAGACCCACCCCGTCATCGGCTACGAGATGCTCAAGGCTCCCTTGGCCCAGTTCCCGATCGCTTTGGACATGGTGCGCCACCACCACGAGCGCTTCGACGGCCTTGGCTACCCAGATGGGCTCGCGAGCCGCGATATCTCGCTCGAGGCACGCCTTCTGGCCGTGGCCGACGCGTTTGACGTGATGACCACCGATCGCCCCTACAGGGCGGCCCGTACCATCGAGGAAGCCCGGATGGAAGTGGCCAAGTGGCGCGGCAAGCAGTTTTGCCCTGATTGCGCCGACGTCCTGCTGTCCATCGAACCTGATGTCCTGGAGGCGGTGCGGCGCGGGGAGTTGGACCGGTCGCCCTTTGCGGCGTTCGAGGCAGCCGGCGGGGTGTCGGCGCCCGGCGTGCTTCCCCTCTGGCGCGGGTGGTAGAAGGCCCAGAGGGCGTGGGGCCTTTGCAGGCGTTCCGCCCAGCCCGGCACCTTCGCCCGGCCCGGCGCCGTCCTTGCTAGGCTTGCCCAGCACCTTCTTTCCAGGCAAACATCTCGCGCACCCGCTGGCGGCACTGGTCGATTTCCGCGGCGATGCGCGACTCACTCCACCGAAGCATCTGGCCCATGGCCTGACCAAGGGCTGCCAGGTGGCGCTGGCCGTTGTCCTGGCTGAAGAGCAGGAGGCTCGTGCGGCGGGCCACCACGTCCTCAAGGCGCACGGCCATCTCGTGCTCCACCGCCTGGCGCAGCTGCAACAGTCGCCAGGCCAGCAGCGGATCGCCGCCGTTGAGGGCGCCGTCGGCTTTGAGCTGCTCCCACATGGGGGCAAAGCGGCGGCCGTAGCGCTGCGCCACGCGGACCACCTCCGCCTCTGGTTCGCCGGTGGCCTTGGCGATGGCGGCGACGATATCATTGGCGACCGGTTCCTTGGTCGCACCGGGAAGCGGCTCGTCGCTGGGAGCCGTCCCTTGCGCCCGCTTGGTGGCGGGGAAGAGGTAATCCACGATGTGGCTGGCCATGGCCCGGAAGGCGGTCAGCTTGCCGCCGGCGACGGTGACGAGGCCCGAAGCACTGGGGAACAGCTCATAACCCCGGGAGACGGCGCTGGGGTCGGCCGCTTGGCTGCGCACCAGCGGCCGCAGGCCGGCCCAGGCGCTGACCACGTCGTCAAAGCCAAGCTTTACCCCGGGGAAGTTCTTGTGGGCAGCTTTGAGGATGTACTCCACGTCCTCACGCTCGACCCGCACGTCTTCGGGCCTGCCGGAGTAGTCGGTGTCCGTCGTGCCCAGGTAAGTGAAGGCGCCGCTGGGGATGGCGAACATGATGCGCCCGTCGGTGCCCCTCATGGTGACGGCGTTGGTCAGGGGCAGCCGCTCCCGCCGGACGGCGATGTGCACCCCCTTGGTCAGGCGCAAGAGAGGGGGCGCCGACGGATCGTCCATCCGCCTCACGATGTCGGCCCAAGGGCCGCAGGCGCTGAGCACCCGCTTGGCTCGGATGGGGAAGCGCTGGCCGGTGAGGGTGTCTTCCACCTCCACCGCTTCGAGCTTCCCGCTGGCGTCGTGGCGGAAGCCGGTGACGGCCGCGTAGTTGGCCGCCACGGCGCCCCACTGGACCGCCGACTGGAGCACCTCGATGGTGAGCCGCGCGTCATCGGTAGCGCAGTCCTGGTAGATGCCCGCGCCCACAAGCCCATCTTGCTTGAGCAGCGGTTCCCACTGTAGGACCGCCTTGCCCCGCGCCATGCGGTGGGGGATCTGCGTGTCCTTGCCGCTGAACCAGTCATACATCATCAAGCCGATCTTGAGCATCCACAACGGATCCGGGTCGCCCGTGTAGACGGGAAACACGAAGGGCAGCGGGTGCACCAGGTGCGGCGCCATGCGCAGGAGCTTCTGCCGCTCGACCACCGATTCGCGGACGAGCCCGAACTCCAAGTTGCGCAAGTAGCGCAGGCCCCCGTGGATGAGCTTGGTGGAACGGCTGCTGGTTCCCCAGGCGAAGTCCCGCTGTTCCACCAAGGCGGTGCGGATGCCCCGGCGGGTGGCCTCCCGGGCGACGCCGACGCCCGTGATGCCGCCGCCAATGATCAACAGGTCAAAGGTTTCATCGGCCAGCTGGCGCAGCATCTGGTCCCGCTGCATGCTCATCGCTCCCCAATGAAAAAAGCCCGCGCCAAACCCTGGCAACTCGCCAGCGCTTGGCCCGGGCTCTCCTCATCTCCGACCCGGAACGTATCTACTTGTACCGGCTCGCCGCATGGACGACCCGCCGGGGGACGGTTCCCCGTCCGGCATTAATAATAACACATTTCGCCGGGGTCTGCGGCTCTCCTGCAGCGGGTTATGCCGGCGCGCCCGTCTGCGGGATTGAACCCCGTCTGTGGCATTGAACCGGGCTGTCAACGCGGCCTTGAGTGGAATCCGGGTGGGGATGCCGACAAAGCGTCCGCGATGGCCCCGACGCTCTCCAAAACAAAATGCGGGCGGATTTCCGGGTGGGGCAGATGCTCCGGACGGGTGACGCCGGTGAGCACCAAGGCTGTGCCCATGCCGGCCCGGAGTCCCATGAGCATGTCGGTTTCCAAGCGGTCGCCCACCATCAGGCAAGCCTCGGCCGCGAGGCCCAGGTGGCTCAAGACCGTCTCCACCATGATGGGGCTCGGTTTCCCCGTGACCGCCTCCACCTGCTTGCCGGTAACACCCTCGATGGCGCCGATGACGCCGGCGGCGTCGGGGATCTCGCCGCCTTCCACCGGGCACGTGCGGTCCGCGTTGGTCGCCACAAAGCGGGCACCCCGCCGAATAGCCTGCAGGGCATGGTCGAGCTTCCGGTAGTCAAACGTGCGGTCAAAGGCCGCGATGACGTATTGGACCTGCTCGTACCGGCCCGTGGGGTCCTCGAGCACGGTGAGGCCGGCGCGGCGGAGCTCATCCAGCAGGGGCGGTTCGCCGATGACATATACCGTCGCTCCCGGCGCCCGGCTCGAAAGCCAGCGGGCCATGA
>PKQR01000113.1 GCA_017578085.1 Bacillota bacterium | reverse complement strand
GCCCTGGCCCGCGGTACCCATGAACGAACCTTGCCATCCTTGCCCCGAGGCCTGCCAAGGCTGGGACGAGCCCATGGCCTGGGCTTGGGCTACGCCGTCGTGCAGGAAGCTGTCCAACTGCTGGGCCACCTGCTGGAAGCGCTGGGCGTGCTGCTGCATCATCGAGCGCAGGTGGGGATCCTGCACTCCCTGGGCCATCCACAGGAGCTTGGCCCCTGCCAGGTGGTGGTCCCGGGCGATCTCCCACAATTCGGCTGCCTCGTGCTGCGTGATGTTGGCCAATCGGATTCCTCCCTCAAGGATGTTGTCGCCCATAGCATGCGCCGCGCCCTTGGCCCCTCATGCCTCCCGGTGCCTCAAATGTCAGCGGCAGGCTTGAGGCCAAAGCGCGCTTCCAGCGTGCGGCGCAGCTTCTCCTCGAGGGAGAACTGGAGGATGTGCACGAGCCGCTGGCCTTCCCAGCGGAATACAGACCAGTACTGCTGCGTCGAAAGATACAGGGGCAGCTGGCCCACGTGGTGGGCGGCGGACGCCCGTTCCTTGGGGCCGGGTTCCGCGGCGGCCAAAAGTTGCCGGGGCGGCTGCCACTGCAGGGGACGGGCTTGGCCGAGGCGGCCGGCGACGGCCAGGTCCCACAGGTACTCCGTCGCCTGCTCGAGGGGAACGTGGATGGCGAAACTGAGCTCCACAAACCGCGGCAGCCCGGCCCAGAGTTCAATGCGCAGGCAGTAGTCCCGCACGTAGCGGCTGACGGGAAGGATGAGGGTGCGCAGGGCGTAATCCCGCTCCTGGCCAGCGGGAATGGCACACAGGTGGGAGCGCAGCGTGAAGCCGCCCGGGGCCTCTACTTGTCCCGCCGGGACCCAGAGGCTTGTTCCCGCCAATCCTTCCGGTTGCGGGGAAACCTGTTCCAAGCGCACCAGCACGCGGCCGTTTTCCACGAGGAAAGTCGGCGCGAGCACCCCTGAGACGGTAAGCTGCCGCCCGCCCCACTGGACGCGGGCGGTAAATGTCCGCGGTTCAGCCAACGCGGTCGCCTCCGCTGGCAAGCCCGGCCGGCGTAGGCAGCCTTTGCCGGTGCCGGTAGCCTTTGCCGTGGCCGGCAGGAATCCGAAACGGGTGGTTGGAACTATTATAAAAATGCCTATACAACGCCCAACGGCCCCGTTCTGTGAGCGAGGCACCCTATCTGAGTTACGGCGCAAGGCGGGCGGTTCCCTTGGGCGAGGACGAGCGCCTGGGTCAAGGCAGCCGGCAGGCGGTGGACGTCGACGACGTCCTGCAGCGGCTGCGCAATTTGGAGGCGGTCCAAAACCGCCTCATCCTCGAGCGGGAAGCGGTGACCCGCGCGATCACGATCTGCCTCATCTGCCGCGGCCACCTGTTGCTCAGCGGGCCGCCGGGCATCGCGAAGACGACCCAAGTGCGCCTCGCGGCGGCCCATATCCAGGGCAGCCGCTTTTTCTACACGCAGTTGACCCCCTTCTCCACTATCGAGGACGTTTTCGGCCCCGTGGACATCCTCGCCTACAAGCACGGCGAGCGCCGCCGGGTGGGCACGAACATGCTCCAGGAAGCCCACGTGGCGGTGATTGACGAGATCTACAACGGCAACGAGGCCGTCCTCAAGGCGCTGCTGGCCCCCATGTACGAAGGCGTCTACGCAGAGCAGGGGACGTTCCACCCCATCCCGCTGCGCACGCTGATGGGCACCGCCAACGCCATTCCCGGGCCCGAGGAACGGCGGGAAAAGGGCCTGACCGGTTTCCATGACCGGTGGCTTTTCCGGTTTCTCGTGGACGACCTGCAGAGCGACGCGAGCTTCATGCGGATGCTCTGGACGCCCGACATCGACTTCCGCACTTACCGGCCCGATCCGTCGGCGACCGTCACCATCGAAGAACTGGACCACCTGGCGCAGCTGGTGGACAAGGTGCGGGTGCCGGTTTCCATCTATGAGGAGCTGGTGCGGCTGCGCAAGGCCATGCAGGCGGAGTCGCTGTACTGCAGCCCCAGGCGCTGGAAGCAGATCCGGCGGGCCTTGCAGGCGTCGGCGCTGTTGGACGGGCGGATGGACGTGAGCGAGCGGGATTTCGGCATTTTGCGCCATACCTTGTGGGACCAGCCGGAGGATATCCCGGTGCTGGAGCGGCTCCTGGAGGACTACGTCCGGGCCGCCCCCGAGCGCGCCGCGGTCAAGTTCAGCCGCATCCTGGAGATTTGCGGGGAATTCCAAGAGCAGCGGCGCTCCATCAGCAACCCGGCGGACCTGAGCAAGCTGGCCTTGGAGGCCCGCCAGCGGGTGGAAGAGCGCATCCGGGAAATCCGGGAGCTGGCCCGGCAGGGGGCAACGGAAGCGGACCAGCTGGCGGTGGAGCAATACCTGCAGCGGGCGTACGACTATTTGAAGGAGCTGGATGAGGCGGCGGGGCTGTGATGGCAGACGGGTGCCGCGGCACGGGTATCGCGGCGAAGAACCGGCGGGCGTACCGGTTGCGGCCGTACCCGCCGCGGCCCACACCGCCCGGGAGGGATCCGGCGTGGCGGCCAGTCTCCCCCAATTGCGTCTGGCCCAGCTCGTGGGCCTGTGGCAGCGGCAAAAGGCGGTGGCCAAGCCGCGTCCGGTGGACGGCCGGCCGCTCAAGGTAGATCCGGACGCGCGGGCGGCGTATGAAACGCTGCGCAGTTCCTCGCGCACGTGGGCGGCCAGGGAGCAAGAGCTCGAGCGCCTGGCGCCCCAAGCCGCGCTGCTGCTGGAAGACCTCTTCTACGCTTTCTTTACTCCCCGGGTAGAGCTCAACCCTGACACGTCACCGGCGTTCCACTGGAACTTCGCCATCCTGGCGGCGCTCCTGCCGTCGGACGCTTACCGGCGGCTGCGGGCCAAGACGGTGGGCGACCCTGTGACGGCGGCCCTGGCGAGCCTACACATGGTGGAGCAGCTGTGCACGCCCGAGCGGCTGCCGTCGGCGGTCCGGCGGGCGCTCTGGAGCGCCTGGCAGGCGACGGACCTGGCGGCCCTGCGTTTGCCGCTGCGGGCAAGGCCCGATGCCGAGAGGCTGGAGCATCCTGGGCAGTACGTGGTGCTGCGGGCGCTGGACGGCGCGGCGCAGGCGCTAGCCATGGATGAGCGGCTGCGCAGCACGTGGGGCCTGCAACCCGGCGTGCGCAGCGCCCACGCCTTTGACGACGTACACGGGCTGCTGGCCGCGGTGCGGGCGTTGCCCGGGTTCGTGGAGCTGACCGATGCGCTGGAACGGTTCGCGCGGCTGCTGCGCCCGGCGCCAGCCCGGGGGCGGCAACGCCCCGGCCACGGGTACAAGCGCCTCGTGGGGCTGACGTGGGGCGGGGACCTCGACCGCGTCGTCCCCGAGGAGGCAGCGAAGCTGCACGATACGGACCTTGAAGATCTCTTCCGGGAAGCCTACGAGCACCGGCGCATGTGGCAGGAGCGTTACGAGGGGGATCCGCGCCGGGCCGCGGGGCCCATCGTGTGCTGCATGGACACGTCCCGGAGCATGAACGCGGCAGCGGCCTTGGGCCTGCAGCGGTTCCTGTGGGCCAAGGGAGTAGGGCTGGCGCTGCTCGACGTGGCGCGCCGGGGAAACCGCACGTTTCTCGGGTTGTGCTTCGCCGGTGAGCAGGATCTGGCCGCCTTTGAGTTCACCCCGGGGAGTTGGCGGCCGCAAGACGCACTGGAGATGGCCCGCTGTGATTTCGACGGCGGCACCCACTTCCAGGCGCCCCTGCGGGAGGCGCTTGGGTTTTTGCAGCGCCACAGGCGGCCCGGTGAGCCTGGGCACCTGGTCTTCATCACCGATGGCGACGCGCCGTTGCCCGCTTCCTTCGCCATGGAATTCCGGGCGGCCAAAGCCGCGGCCGGGTTTCAGATGATCTCCGTGTTCATCGACGGTTTCCATCCGGACCTGCGCGCATTGAGCGACTACACGTTTACCGTGCGGGCCGACCGCATGGACTCCTGGGAGCGCGCCGTGGCCGACATGGCCCGCCGCTTGACGTGAGCGACCCCGCGGGGCAGTCAAGGCGACAGTGCCCGATCGCATGAAATCGATTCCCCAAGATGCCGATAGAGGCCATCAATAATGGCGTCCAACATCCACGATACGATTTCACAAAATGGCATGATTACGCAGGAATGCGAGTACAACCACTCGAATGATTCTCCCAACAACAAATTGTAGGGAGGTTATGGCGAGCATGCGGAGCAGCCGGTTGAGGGTCATGACGCTTCTGTTGTCCTTGTTGGTCGTGGCGCTGGTGAGCAGCGTGTCGCTGGCCCAGCCCTGGACAGTCGGGATCAGCAACGGTTTCGTTGGCAGCGAATGGCGCACCCAGATGATCGAAAACTTCCTGCAGGCTGCCGAGGCGTACCAGGCGCGGGGCCTCATCGACCGGGTGATCGTGCAGAGCGCCGATGTGGACATCAACGGGCAGATCCAGCAGATCCGCAACATGATCGCGGCAGGCGTCGATGCCATCATCATCAACCCCAACTCCCAGACGGCTCTGGATGCGGTCATTGAGGAAGCGGCCATGCGCGGCGTCATCGTCATCGCCGTGGACCAGGCGGTGACCAGCCCCGACGCGCTCAACGTGGTCATCGACCAGTCCGAGTGGGCGCGCATCTCCGCCCGTTGGCTGGCGGAACAGCTGGGCGGCAAGGGCAACATCGTGGTCATCAACGGGATTGCCGGGCACCCCGCGAATGAGGACCGGTGGGACGGCGCCAGCGAGGTGTTCGCCTCCTACCCGGGCATCAACGTGCTGACCGTGACCCACGCCAACTGGGACCAGGCCACCGGCCAACAGGTCATGGCCAACTTGCTCGCCACCTATCCCAACATCGACGGCGTCTGGGTACAGGACGGCATGGCCGAAGGCGCCCTGCGGGCCCTCTTGGCCAGCGGCCGGCCGCTGCCCTTGATGACCGGCGAGGCCCGCGTTGGTTACATGCGCCTCTGGAATGAGCTGCGGGCCAGCCGCGGCTTCAACACCATCGGCGTCGTGAATCCGCCCGGTGTCGCCGTGACCGGCCTGCATGTGGCCATGCAGCTCCTGCAAGGGCGCGAGCTAAGGCCTGAGGTGCTAAGGGGCAACACGCTGTTTGTCCCGATCCCGTACGCCGTCACCGCGGAGAACTTCGAAGAGGTTTGGAACGCCTTCAAGGACTATCCCGACAGCTACTCCCTGGACGGTTGGCTGACGGAAGAAGAAGTGCTGGCGTACTTCCAGTGATCCGCGGCCGGAAGCGCTGACCGGCTCAAGCGGTGACGCAGGGCGCGAGCGGGCAGGGGGCGGGCGTCGCGCCCGCCCCTCCCGGCGCCTGTCGCACCGCCATGGGTGGGGAGTGTCGCGGGTGGCGTATCTGACCATGTCCGGGGTCCGCAAGCGGTTTGGCGGCGTCGTCGCGCTCAACGGGGCGTCCTTCGCCGCCGAGCGGGGCGAGGTGCACGCTCTCCTTGGCGCCAACGGGTCGGGGAAAAGCACCTTGAGCAAAGTGCTGACCGGCGTCGTCGCGCCGGACGAGGGGCGCATCGAGATCGCTGGCCAGGAGGTCCGCATCCGCGGGCCCCAGGACACGCGCAAGTACCGCATCGCCGCGGTGTACCAGGAACTGAGCCTCATTCCCCAGCTCACGGGGATGGAAAACATCCTGCTGGCTTACGAGCCGGCGAAGCCCCTCGGATTCATCGACCGGAGAGCCCTGGAGCGCTCGGTGCTGGCGGTGGCCGCCCGGTTTGAGAAGGCGCTGGGCCGCCGCATTGACCTGCACAGGCCGGTGGAGACGCTTTCGCCTGCGGATCAGCAGCTCATCGAGGCGTACAAGGCGCTGGCCAGGCAGCCGGATATCCTCATCCTGGACGAAGCCACCGCATCGCTGCGGCAGGCTGAGGTCGAGGCGCTGTTTCAGGTGGTGCGGGAGCTGCGCGACCAAGGCGTCCTCGTCATTTTCATCTCTCACCGGTTTCATGAAGTGTTTGCCCTGTGCGATCGGGCCACGGTACTGCGCAACGGGCAGACGGTCGGGACCGTCAACTTGGCCGACGTGACCGAGAAGGACCTGGTCGACATGATGGTCGGCCGCGGCACCGCCGCGGAGGTCGGCCAGGCGGCCCCGGCGCCAGCGCGGGACGAGGTCGTCCTCCGGGTCAAGGGCTTGAGCGGGCCGAAGCTGCGCGACGTTTCGTTTGAGCTGCGGGCGGGCGAAGTGCTCGGCCTCGGGGGGCTGCAGGGCCAGGGCCAGTCGGAGCTCTTGCGGGCGCTGTTTGGCGCGGAGCCGGTAACCGCGGGGGAGATCGAGGTGGCCGGACAGCGGGTGGCCTTTCGCCATCCCCAGGACGCGGTGCGCCACGGCTTGGCCCTCGTGCCCGGCAACCGGGCCCGCGAGGGGCTCATGCTCGGGCGGCCCATCTTGGAAAACTTGACCATCGCCAGCATGCACCGGCGGCGGAGGGGCCCCGGTTTCCTCAGCGCCCGGCGGGAGAAGGACGCGGCCCAGGGGGCCGTACGGTCGTTGGAGATCAAAATCGGCGATTTGTCGGATCCCGCGTCCACCTTGAGCGGGGGCAACCAGCAAAAGGTGGTCGTCGGCAAATGGCTCCTCAACCAGCCCCGCATCATCTTGATGGACGACCCGACCAAGGGCGTTGATGTCGGGGCCAAGGCGGAGCTGTACAAGCTCATCCGGCAGCTGACGCAAGAGGGCGTCAGCGTGATCCTCAACTCCAGCGAAAACATGGAGCTGCTCGGGTTGAGCCACCGGGTGCTGGTCATGTACGAGGGCGCCATCGTCGACGTGCTCGCAGGCGACGACCTTAACGAGAATCGCCTGGTGGCCGCGGCCATGCGGCTGGGGAAACCGGCGTAGGCGGCGCGGGAGGGAAACGCGCGTTGACGGGCAGTGCCATGCAAACGGCGGATAGGGGGCTGTGGCGCTCCATTTGGGACCGGATAAGGGTGCCCGCGTGGGTGAGCTACGCGCTGCTGGCGGGCACCATCGGCGTCAACGCCTCCCTGCAGCCGTACTTTTTCACGCTCTACAACATCCAGTCCAACCTGAACACCTTCGTGCCGCTGGTCGCGGCCGCGGT
>PKQR01000233.1 GCA_017578085.1 Bacillota bacterium | reverse complement strand
ATTTTTACGGGTTCCAGCCCCGTCGGGACACAGGTTCCCCACGCCGCAGGCGTCGCGTACGCGGCCAAGCTGCGGGGCGATGACATCGTGGTGTACGTCTCGTTCGGCGAAGGCACCGCCAGCCAGGGCGACGTCCATGAAGGCATGAACTTCGCCGCGGTGCACAAGCTGCCGGTTATTTTCTTCTGCCAAAACAACCGCTACGCGATCTCGGTGCCGCAGGAAAAGCAGATGGCGGTGGAAAACGTGGCCGACCGGGCGGCCGGCTACGGTTTCCCCGGCGTCGTGGTGGACGGTATGGACCCGTTGGCGGTGTACGCGGCCATGCGCGAGGCGGTGCAACGTGCCCGCCGCGGCGAGGGGCCGACGTTGATCGAGGCCAAGGTCTACCGGCTCGCGCCCCATTCGAGCGACGACGACGACCGCACGTACCGGCCGCGGGAAGAGGTGGAGGAGTGGAAGCAGCGCGACGGCGTGGCCCGCTTCAAGGACTACTTGGTCGGCCTTGGCCTGTTGACCGAGGAAGCGGACCAGGAGTTGCGCCGCAGGCTGCTGGCGGAGATCGACGCGGCGGTGGAATCCGCGGAGGCGGCGGCGGATCCAGAGCCGTCGGACCTGCTGCGACACGTGTACGCGGAGTAGGGGAGGCGGAGCCGGCCGTGGCGATGAAAACGCTGCTGGAAGCCATCCGGGAAGCGCTGATCGAGGAAATGCGCCGGGATGAGCGGGTATTTGTGCTGGGCGAAGATGTGGGCCGGCGCGGCGGCGTCTTCCGCGTCACCCAAGGGCTGATCGACGAGTTTGGCCCGGCGCGGGTCCTGGACACGCCGCTGGCCGAATCGCTCATCGTGGGCGTCGCCATCGGGGCCGCTGCCTATGGGCTGCGGCCCGTCGCGGAAATCCAGTTTGCCGATTTTATCCATCCCGCCATGGACCAGATCATCAACGAGGCGGCGAAGATCCGCTACCGTTCCAACGGCGCGTGGGGCTGCCCGATTGTGATCCGCGCCCCTTACGGCGGCGGGGTCCATGGCGCCCTGTACCATTCCCAGTCGGTGGAGGCGCTCTTCTACCATGTGCCGGGCCTCAAAATCGTAGCCCCGTCGACCCCCTACGACGCCAAGGGGCTTCTCAAGGCGGCGATCCGGGACCCGGACCCGGTGCTCTTCTTTGAGCACAAGAGGGCCTACCGCTCCATCCGGGGCGAGGTGCCGGACGAGGAGTACGTGCTGCCCATCGGCAAGGCCGACGTCAAGCGTCCCGGGGAACACCTCACGGTGATTACCTACGGGTACAACGTCCACCTTTGCCTGGAGGCGGCCGAGCGCTTGAGCCGGGAGGAAGGCATCGAGGCCGAGGTCATCGACTTGCGCACACTGCTGCCTATCGACCGGGAAACCATCATCGCGTCGGCCCGCAAGACCGGGCGCGTCATGATCTCCCACGAGGACACCAAGACGGGGGGCATCGGAGCCGAGATCGCGGCCATCATCGCGGAGGAGGCGCTCTTTTACCTTGATGCGCCCATTGTGCGGGTGGCGCCGCCGGACGTGCCCGCGATGCCCTTCAACGGGCGGCTCGAGGCGGCCTTCCTGCCCACGGTGGAGCAGCATTACGCGGCCATGCGGGATCTGGCCCGCTTCTAGCGCCTGGAGGTGACGCGTTCGCGATGTCCCTGACGACGGTGACCATGCCGCAGCTAGGAGAAAGCGTCGTCGAAGGCACCATCGGCGCGTGGCTGAAAGCCGTCGGCGATCGGGTGGAAAAGTACGAACCCCTGGTGGAAGTCATCACGGATAAGGTCAACACGGAAATCCCGTCCCCGGTGAGCGGGGTGGTCAAGGAGATCCTGGTGGAGGCGGGTGCCACCGT
>PKQR01000232.1 GCA_017578085.1 Bacillota bacterium | reverse complement strand
CCGGGCCGGTTGCCGGGCTTCATCGGGCCAGTCCCTCCGCCTCTCTCGATAAGAGCGGAAACGCTGCAATATGCACTTTTTCCCTGATGGTTGCCGACCCCATGCTACCATTGGCCTCGACGCCTGTCAATAAGACGGCCCCCCGCTGGCGTCTTTCGCCAGCGTTCCATCCATATGTATTAGGAGAGGTGGTGGACCGTGGGCCGCGTCGGGTTCGTGGTCATCCGCGTGGGCAGCATCCTCCGGTGGAGCACCATCATCGCGGCCATCCTTGCAGCGGGCTTGCTGCTCTATGGCCTGTTGGGCCCGATGGCCCGCCCATCCCTAGTACCTGTAGCCGCCTTGCCGCTGGACCGCCCCGCTCCCGACTTTACCCTGGCCGACTGGTCCGGTCAGCCCGTCGCGCTGTCGGCGTACAAGGGCCGGCCGGTGCTGCTTGTATTTTGGACGAGCTGGTGCCCGGGCTGCCCTGACGGCCTTTCGGACCTCGACCGCCTCTACCGCCAGTACCGGGACTCCCACGGGCTTGTGCTCTTGGCCGTCAACATCATGGAAACCCGCGCCGCCGTGGAAACCGTCGCCCGGGAGCGGGGCTGGGCATTCCCGATTCTCTTGGACACAGACGGCGCCGTCAGCAGCGCCTATCTCGTCCGCATCGCCCCCACCGTCATGTTCATCGACACCCAAGGCGTCCTGCGGGACCGGTTACAGGGGGAACTCGAGCGGGACATCATCCTCGCCCGCCTGCAACCGCTTTTGCCCCGTGAACCCCTCCAGCCCACCATGCCCCGGCCGGAGCTCCCCGTGCGAGCCACCGGCTTGACGCTGCGGCGAGATCACTGAGCGCAGGTCAGTCGTGAGCCGCAAGCACCCCTTTCGCCCTCCGACCGCACCATCAACCGGCACGGCGTGAGGCTGTTCGCACGCCGTTCATCGACAAGATAACCTTGACAGCCCTCTGCCCGTAAGATATAGTCTGAGGCAAGAATTTTGCGCGCGTGCAACTTTGTTGTACGAGAGCAATCTTCGGGCTGGAACGGGCAGCGAGCAAGCCCCGCAGCCCCTTTGGTGCCCCCAAGGCGCCAAGAGAGGAGACTACACGGATGCCAGCGCCTCCTGTTGCGCGCCAAGAGCAGTCAGAGCGCCCGTCCCGCGCGCCGATCTTCGTCGGGTTGGCGCTCTTGGTATGGATCGTCCTTATGATGACCGGCCTCCCCCTCTCCACCCCGTCCCCGGGCGGAGGCACGACAAGCTCAACCCGCCTCAAAGCGGTGGCCACGGTCGGCATGATCGGGGACGTGGTCGAGCAAGTGGGCGGCGCCTGCGTCGCGGTTTCCACGTTGATGGGACCCGGCGTCGACCCCCACGTCTACCGGGCCAGCGCCAGGGACGCCCGCGATTTGCAGGCCGCGGACGTCATCTTTTACGCTGGCCTGTCATTAGAAGGGCAGCTCTCGCAGGTGCTGGAAAGGCTGGCGGAGCGGCGGCCGACGGTGGCGGTAGCAGAGAGGGCCGTGCCGGAGGAACTGCGCGCGCGAACGGACGACGGCTCCGGCGTGGACCCGCATGTGTGGATGGACGTGAGCCTGTGGGCGCGCACGGTGGACGTGGTCCAGGAGACGCTGAGCCTATTGGCACCCGAATGCGCCAGTGCGATGAGCGCCCGAGCCGCCGCGTACCGCCAGCAGCTGCATGCGCTGGACCAGTGGGTCCGGGACAGCGTGGCGTCGCTGCCGCCCGAGCGGCGGGTGCTGGTGACCGCCCACGACGCGTTCTTCTATTACGGGCGCGCCTACGGTTTCGAGGTGCACGGCATCCAGGGCATCAGCACTGAAGCCGAGGCGGGGCTGGCCGACATCCGCGCCGTCACCGACCTTGTCGT
>PKQR01000017.1 GCA_017578085.1 Bacillota bacterium | reverse complement strand
CCGCCGTACCCGACGTGACGTGCAAGTAGTCGAGGGTGTACAGCTCCGGGATGGTGACCACGTCTTCCTCGACGATGGCCTGGATGTCCCGGTCGGTCACGTGCTTCTTGCGGTCGCACAGCTCCACAAAGCGTTCGTAGGCCCGCTGGATCTTTTCCTCGCTGAGGTCGTACCCGAGCTCCTTGAGGCGCACCCGGAACGCGTGGCGGCCCGAATGCTTGCCCAGCACCAGGCGGCTCTGCGGCACGCCCACCGACTCGGGCGTCATGATCTCGTAGGTCGTGCGCTCCTTGAGGAAGCCGTCCTGGTGGATGCCCGACTCATGGGCAAAGGCGTTGTCGCCGACGATGGCCTTGTTGGGCTGGATCTGCATGCCCGTCAACGCGCTCACCAGGCGGCTCGTGCGGTAAATCTGCTCGGTGACGATGCCGGTTTCGACCTTGTAGTGATCCTGGCGCGTCCGCAGGGCCATGATGATCTCCTCGAGGGCCGCGTTGCCCGCCCGCTCCCCGATGCCGTTGATGCAGCCTTCCACCTGGTCCGCGCCGGCTTCGATGGCCGCCAGCGAGTTGGCCACCGCGAGCCCGAGGTCGTCATGGCAGTGGACGCTGATGATGACTTTATCAATGCCCGGCGTGTTCTCTTTCACGTAGCGGATGAGCGCCGCGTACTCCGCCGGCGTCGTGTAGCCGACCGTGTCCGGGATGTTGATCGTGGTGGCGCCCGCCTCGATGGCGGCGGCGAAAATGCGGCACAGGAAGTCCCAGTCGCTGCGGGTCGCGTCCTCCGCGGAAAACTCCACATCCTCCACGAATTCCTTGGCGTACCGCACCGCCGCCACCGCCATGGCCACGACCTCGTCGGGGGTCTTGCGCAGCTTGTAGCGCATGTGGATGTCGGAGGTGGCGATGAAGGTGTGGATCCGGGGACGAGCCGCCGGCCGCAGCGCCTCGGCCGCCTTCTCGATGTCGGTCTTGTTGGCCCGGGCCAAGGCGGCGATGATGGGCCCCCGCACTTCCCGGGCGATGAGCTGCACCGCCTGGAGATCGCCCGGAGACGCCACCGGGAAGCCGGCCTCGATGACATCGACGCCAAGGCGCGCCAGCTGCCGGGCAATCTCCAGCTTTTCCTGGGCATTGAGGTTTACGCCGGGCGACTGCTCGCCGTCCCGCAGCGTCGTGTCGAAAATCCGTATGCGCCGCATACTCTCGACCTCCTCACCAATAGACCACCCGCGTGTCCCACAGGTCCTGGATCTCCGCCAGGCGCTCAAGCACATGCGGCGGGATCGGGTCGTCCACGCCGAGTACCATCACGGCCTGGCCGCCGACCTCTTTGCGGCCCACCTGCATGAAGGCGATGTTGATGCCGTGCTCGCCCAGGAGCGTCCCGACCTTCCCGATCATGCCGGGACGGTCCACGTTCCGGGCGACCAAGAGATAGCCGGACGTATCCACATTGACCCGGTAGCCGTCGATGCCCACCAAGGTCGGCACGTTGCGCCCGGTGAGGGTGCCCGCCACCGTGCGCTCGCCGGTCTGGCCGTTGCTGCCCTTGAGCGTGATGAGGCTCTGGTAGTCGCCGGCCGCGGGCTCCCGCGTCTCGGAAACCTGGACGCCCCGATCCTTGGCGACCACGGGGGCGTTCACGTAGTTGACCGACTCGTGCAGGATCGGGTCCAGCATCCCCTTGAGCACCGCCCGCGTCAGGGGCGAGCAGTTCATCTCCGCCAGCTGGCCGCTGTAGACGACCTCGAGCCGCCGGTGCCCGCCGCCCACGAGCTCCGTGTACAGGCGGCCCAAGCGCTCCGCGAGGTCCAAGAACGGCCGCAGCTTCTCCAGTTCCTCCGGCGACATGGCCGGCAGGTTGACCGCGTGGGGCACCGGCTCCCCCTGCAGCGCCCGCAGCACTTCCTTGGCCACGTCCACCGCCACGTTGATCTGGGCTTCCACGGTGGACGCGCCCAAGTGCGGCGTCACAACGACCCGCGGGTGGCCCACCAAGGGGCTATCCCACGGGGGCTCGTTGCGGAAGACGTCCAGGGCCGCCCCGGCCACTTTGCCCGACTCGAGCGCCTCCAAGAGCGCTTCCTCGTCGACGATGCCGCCCCGGGCGCAGTTGATGATGCGCACGCCCGGCTGCATCAGCTCAAACTGCCGGCGGCCGATGAGGTTTTCCGTGGCCCGGGTGAGCGGCGTGTGCACCGTGATGATGTGGGCCCGCCGGCAGATGTCGTCCACGTCCGTGAGCTCCACGCCCAACTCCTTCGCGCGGTCCTGGGAGATGTACGGGTCGTAGGCCAGCACCTGCATCCCAAGGGCGATGGCCCGGCGCGCCACCTGGCTCCCGATGCGTCCAAGGCCGATGACGCCCAGCACCTTGCCCATGATCTGCATGCCCATGAACCGCTGCCGCTCCCACTTCCGGTCGCGGCTTACGGACGCGTGGGCCTGCGGGATCCAGCGGGCAAGGGCCAACATCATCGCGATGGTGTGCTCGGCCGTGGCCACCGTGTTGCCCTCCGGGGCGTTGATGACGAGGATGCCCTTGCGGGTCGCCGCGTCCACGTCAATGTTGTCGACGCCCACGCCGGCCCGGCCGATGACCCGCAGCCTGTCGGCGGCGGCAATGATCGGCGCCGTCACCCGGGTAGCGCTGCGCACGATCAAGGCGTCATAGCCGCCGATGATGGCAATGAGCTCTTCCTGGGACAGCCCCGTGCGGACGTCCACCTCGGCGTCCCCCTGCCGCAGCACCGCCAGCCCTTCCTCGGAGATCGGGTCCGCGACGAGAATCCTCACGCCCACCGCGCCCAGACCTCCTGGGCCGCGGCGACCCCGGCGCCCAGCTTAACGGGGAAGCCGCTCGCGGCCAATCCTTGTTCGATGGCCGCCAGCGCCGCAATCATGTCCAGGGGGCCAGCGTAGCCCATGTGGCCGATGCGGAAGATCCGGCCCTTCAGCTCGCCCTGCCCGCCGGCCAGCTCCACGCCGAACCGATCGCGCACCAGCTTCCGGAAAGGCTCCACCTCAAGCCCCGGCGCGCCCTCGACCGCGGTGACGGTGGGCGACGCCCAGCGCTCGTCGGTCCAAAGCGGCAGGCCCAAGGCCTTGATCCCGGCCCGCACCATGTCGCGCATGAGGCGGTGGCGGGCAAAGGAGTTTTCCAGCCCCTCCTCGGCCAGCATGGCCAAGGCTTCCTGCAAGGCAAAGACCAGCGTCACCGCCGGCGTGTACGGGCTTTCGCCCGCGGCCGCCGCCTTGCGGTACGCCCGCAGGTCCAGGTAGTAGCGGCCGGTGGTGACCTGCTCCAGCCGCTCCAGCGCCCTCTGCCCCAAGGCCACAAAGGACAGGCCCGGCGGCACCATCAGGCACTTTTGCGACCCCGTCACCACCGCGTCTACGCCCCAGGCGTCCATGGGCAGGGGCGCCCCGCCGAGGGCGCTGACGCTGTCCACGATCAGGAGCGCCCGGTGGCGCCTGCCGCCGAGATCCCGCGCCCGGGAGAGGCCTTCGATGTCGTTCATGACGCCCGTGGACGACTCGTTGTGCGTGGCAAAGACCGCCACGATGTCCGGGTCTGCCGCGAGCCGGCGGGCCAGCTCCTCAGGCTCGGCGCCCTGGCGCCAGTCGTAACGCCACTCGATCACCTGGGCCCCGTAGGCCCGGGCGATCTCGCCCCAGCGCTCGCCGAACTTGCCGCCCACCAGCACCAGGACCTTCTCGCCGGGCGACACCAGGTTCACGACGGCGGCCTCCATGGCCGCCGTCCCGGAACCCGTGATGATCATGACTTCCCCTTGGGTCTGGAAGACGTTCTTAAGCTCGGCTGTGACCTGTTTGTACAACTCCCGGAACGCGGCGCCCCTGTGGTTGACCACAGGCCGCGCCGCCGCCCGCATGACCCGGGGCGGCACCGGGGTCGGTCCGGGAATGCGCAAGTGCTGCTGTTCCAACTGCAACGCTGCTCCTCCCTACCCGTGCAGGCCGGCGCCTACCGGGCGCCGCCCGCTGTGCCTTCGACACCAGTCCGCCGCTTGGGCTGGATCCAGGGCATCATCGCCCTGAGCTCGCGGCCGACCTTTTCGATCAAGTGGTTCTGCTCCCGCTCCTTGAGGGCCCAGTACACAGGCCGGCCCGCCTTGTTCTCAAGCACCCACTCCCGGGCAAAGCGGCCGGAGCGGATTTCCTCGAGGATGCGCCGCATCTCGCGGCGGGTTTCCTCGGTGATGATGCGCTTGCCGGTCACGAGGTCGCCGTACTCCGCGGTGTCGCTGATGGAGTAGCGCATGTAAGAGATGCCGCCCTCGTAGATGAGGTCGACGATGAGCTTCAGCTCATGCAGGCACTCGAAGTACGCGATCTCAGGCTGATAGCCCGCCTCCACCAGCGTGTCGAAACCGGCCCGAATGAGCTCGGTGACGCCGCCGCAGAGCACCACCTGCTCGCCAAAGAGGTCGGTTTCGGTCTCCTCTTGGAAGGTCGTCTCGATGACGCCGGCGCGGGTGCAGCCGATGCCGCGCGCGTAGGCCAAGGCCCGCTCCTTGGCTTGGCCGGTGGCGTCCTGGTGCACGGCCAACAGGCCCGGCACGCCCTGGCCGGCCTCGAACATGCGCCGCACAAGATGCCCGGGGCTCTTGGGCGCCACCATGAACACGTCCACGTTGGGCGGCGGGACGATCTGCCGGAAGTGAATGTTGAAGCCGTGGGAAAAGACGAGCGCCTTGCCCTCGGTCAAGTGCGGCCGGATGTCATTTTCGTAAATCTGCGGCTGCACTTGGTCAGGTGCCAGCATGACGATGATGTCGGCCTGCGCGGCCGCTTCGGCCGCGCTCACAGGCTGCCAGCCGTCGGCCACCGCCTGGCGGTAGTTCTCACTGCCCGGCCGGTTGGCCACAATAACCTTCAGCCCGCTGTCCCGCAAGTTGAGCGCGTGGGCGTGTCCCTGGCTGCCGTAGCCGATGATGGCAATGGTCAGCCCTTTGAGCACATCCAAGTTGGCGTCCTGATCGTAGTAAATTACAGCCATGATTCCGGGTCAGCTCCTCCACTCAGCTTGCTTTTGACTCTCATCCTCTATCCCGCGGCCGCCTCTACCGGGCCGGCCCGGGCTTATACGCTGCGCCGGCTGCTGGCACTGGTCCGCTCTAACGCATCCGCCGGAGCTCATCCACCGACGGCCTGCAAGCCACCTCCCTGTCGGCTTTCTGTGACGCTGACGGCCCTGGGGCCGCGCGTCATGGCCACCCGGCCCGTGCGCACCAGCTCCTTGATGCCAAAGGGCCTGAGCAGGTCGATCATGGCCTTCACCTTGTCGGTGTCGCCGGTGACCTCGATGACCAGCGAGCGTTCGCTGACGTCAATGACGCTCGCCCGGAAGATGTCGACGATCTGCAAGATCTCCGACCGTGTCGACCGGTCCGCAGCGACCTTAATCAGGGCCAGTTCCCGCTCCACCATCTCGTGGGGCGAGAGCTCCGAGATCTTGATGACGTCGATGAGCTTGTGCAGCTGCTTGGTGACCTGCTCGACCTCGCCCTCATCCCCCACGACCACGATGGTCATGCGGGAGTAGCGCCGGTCCTCCGTGGTGCCCACCACGATGCTTTCGATGTTGAACCCGCGGCGGCTGAAGAGGCCCGCCACCCGGCTCAAGACCCCGGGCCGGTTTTCCACCAGCACCGAAAGCGTGTGTTCCCGCTCTTTGCTCCCCTGCATCACTCAATCCATCCCTTCGGGCCGATCATCTCGCTGTTGGAACCGCCGGCGGGCACCATCGGGAAGCAGTTCTCCTCAGGCACCACGCGCACGTCGATGACGACCGGGCCGTCGTGGGCCCTGGCCTCTTCAAGGGCCGGTTTCACATCGGCCGGGTCCGTGACCAGCATGCCCTTGACGCCGTACCCCTTGGCAATGGTGACGAAGTCGGGCGTGCCGAGGTAGCTGTCCGCGTAGCGCCGCCCGTAGAAGAACTCCTGCCACTGGCGGACCATGCCCAGGTACAAGTTGTTGATGATGATGACCTTGACGCCCACGTTGTGGTCGGCCGCGGTGGCCAGCTCCTGGATGTTCATCTGGAAGCTGCCGTCCCCCGACACGACAAACACTTCCTTGTCGGGCCGGGCAAGTTTGGCGCCGATCCCTGCCGGGAAACCGAAGCCCATGGTGCCGAGGCCGCCCGAGGAGATGAAGTGGCGCGGGTGCTTGACCTTGTAGTACTGGGCAGCCCACATCTGGTGCTGGCCCACGTCGGTGGTGACGATGGCTTCCCCGCCGGTCACCTCATAGAGGGCCTCGCATACCGCCTGCGGGTGGATTTGGCCTTCCACCTTGCGGTACTGCAGCGGGTACTCCCGCCGCCACGCGTCGATTTGCTGCCACCACTCGGGATGGCGCTTCTCCTTGACCTTCTCCAACAGCACCTGCAGCACCGCGCGGCAGTCGCCGACGATGGGCACATGGGGCACCACGTTCTTGCCGATCTCGGCCGGGTCAATGTCGATGTGGATGATCTGCTCGACCCGCGGGGCAAACGTCTTGAGATTGCCCGTCACGCGATCATCAAACCGGGCGCCCACCGCGATGAGCACGTCGCAGTTTTGCACGGCGTAGTTGGCGTAGGCGGTGCCGTGCATGCCCAGCATCCCTAAGGACTGCGGATGATCGCCGGGGAAAGCGCCCAAGCCCATCAACGTCATGGTCACCGGCAAGTGGCACTTCTCCGCCAGCGCCCGCACCTCTTGGTGCGCGCCCGACGCGATGGCGCCGCCGCCCACGTAGAGCAGGGGCCGCTTGGCGTTCATGATGGCCCGGGCCGCCTCAAGGATCTGGCGGATGTGGCCTTTGTAGGTGGGCTTGTAGCCGGGCAGGTCCACCGTTTCCGGGTACGTGAAACCGAACTCCTCGGTGCCCACGTCTTTGGGGATATCCACCAGCACCGGCCCCGGCCGCCCGGTGGTGGCGATGTGAAACGCGGCCCGGATGACCCACGGAAGCTCCTTGGCGCTCCGCACCAGGAAGTTGTGCTTGGTGATGGGCAAGGTGATGCCGGTGATGTCGGCCTCCTGAAACGCGTCCCGGCCGATGAGGGAGCGGGACACGTTGCCGGTGATGGCCACCAGCGGGATGGAGTCCATATACGCGGTGGCGATGCCCGTCACCAGGTTGGTCGCCCCTGGGCCGGACGTGGCCAGGACGACCCCGGGCCGGCCGGTCGCCCGAGCGTAGCCGTCAGCCATGTGGGCCGCGCCCTGCTCATGGCGGCACAAGATCGTCTTCAGGCCCGAGTTGTAGAGGGCATCGTAGAGCGGCAGCACCGCACCGCCCGGGATGCCAAAGATGTACTCGACGCCTTCGGCTTTCAGGCACTCGACGAGCGCCTGGGCTCCGGTCATGCGGACCGGGGCGGGCTTCCTGCCGCTGCTCGGCGTCGCCAGTTCGATAGCTGACATTGCCAACCCCTCCTCGGATCGTCGGGACGGGGCAGCCCTTCACGCCCTATCCGTCGCGCAGGCTGCCGTATGCACCAAAATCAAAGAGCCCCCTCGTCCCTGGCCAGGACACGCCAGGGACGAAGGGACTCGCCTTCGTGGTACCACCCTGCTTTGCTGCCGCCTCGCGGCGGCCAGCCTCCGTCGCTCATGCCACTGCGTGCCTTTCGACCACGCGCACGCCCGCGCCGGTCGGTCCGGCATGAGCTGGCTTGATAACGGGTGCGCTGCCCTCCTGCAGCGGCTCCCGGCCTGGCTTACTGATCGGCTGCCGCACCGGCGGACCCGAGCGCGCATACGCTATACGCTGGGGTCACCTGTGTCACCGACGTTCAGCAGGCAGCTCCGGGACGAGTTCGGCGTCGGCTGCGGCGCCGGCTTCCCACCACCCGCCGGCTCTCTTGGCCCGCCTGGCGCCTACTGCTTCCCTTCATCGCCGTTGTCGACCACCTATGGTATTGCTTCCTAGCATACCCCCGGAGGCCGCTTGTGTCAACACCTTTTTTCGCCAAGGGATGCTAAACCTTTCCCCAACTGGCGGCGGGACAAGCCAGGTTACCTCGGGCAAGCCGAATTCCTCGTGGCGAAGGACAAGATAGCGCACGGAAACGCTTCCACCACAGTTCGATAAGGAAGCCGGCTTCTTGGCGGTGGACGACCCTTTTGGCGCATTTGTAGTACAATGGGGATAAGACGTTTGGGGCGGATTGGACAAGGAGGTGACGGGCCCGTGACCGCCGATGAGCTGCTGCGCTTGACCCAGCTCAGTTCCAAGGCAGGTTGAGGGTGCAAAATCGGTCCTGGCGACCTGGCGCAAGTTTTGCGCCACCTGCCGCCTTCCATACCCGATCCCAACGTCCTGGTCGGCCTCGATGCGCCCGACGACGCCGGCATCTACCGCCTGACCGACGATGTGGCCCTCGTGCAGACGGTGGACTTCTTCACGCCCATCGTGGACGACCCGTATGCCTTCGGCCAGATCGCCGCGGCCAACGCCTTGTCCGACGTCTACGCCATGGGCGGACGGCCCCTTTGCGCCCTCAACATCGTGGGGTTTCCCGTTAAGAAACTCCCGCCGCAGGTGCTGGGGGACATCTTGCGCGGCGGTGCGGACAAGGTGCGGGAGGCGGGTGCGGTCATCATCGGCGGCCACAGCATCGACGACCAGGAGCCCAAGTACGGGCTGGCGGTGACGGGCATCGTCCACCCGGACAAGATCTTGACCAAGGGCGCCGCACGGCCGGGGGACGTCCTGGTCCTGACGAAACCCATCGGCGTCGGGGTCGTCACCACCGCCATCAAGCGGGGGCTGGCGTCGGAGGACGAGATCCGGGAAGTCACCGACGTGATGCGCCGCCTCAACAACGTCCCCGACGTGCTGCACGCGGCCGGGGTGCGGTGCGCCACGGACATCACCGGCTTCGGCCTCTTGGGGCACGCGGCCGAGGTGGCCCGGGAAAGCCGGGTGGCCTTGCGGATCTTCGCCGGGAAAGTGCCCGTCCTCCCCGCGGCGTACAAATACGCGGAGCAGGACGTCTTCCCCGGCGGCAGCCGCGCCAACCGCCGGCACGTGGAAGCGTGCACCGCATTCAGCGACGCCGTCCCCGAGCCGCAGCGGATGCTCCTGTGCGATGCGGTAACTTCCGGGGGTCTGCTCATCGCCTGCCCGCCGGACAACCTGGACCAGCTCCTCGCGGGCCTACGCGCCGCGGGCACCATCGCCCAGGCGGTCATCGGGTACGTCGAGGCGGGGCCCGCGGGCCACATCACCGTCGAACCCTAGCCCCTTCGCCTGCGGGAACCATCGCAAGCGCAGAGGGCCGGCACGGGCACCAACGCCCGGCCGGCCCTTGTTCGTTCGGTTGGTTTGGGATGTTGTTGGGATGTTGGTTTGTTTGAGATGGACGACGGACCGGTCCTTTGGGATCCGGTCTCGGCTGCCGGCTACAAGGCCGGATTGCCGCTGGTTTCCACGGGGCGGCCTTCCCGCAGGAACTGGTATTCGCCAAGGGACCGCACCGTGACCGGGCGCCCGTCGCTCAAGGTGCGGATGACCTCCAGCAGCGCCCGGGCCGTGTCCAGCGAGGTGACGCACGGGACCCGGAACTCCACCGCCGCGCGCCGCATGCGGAAACCGTTTCGGGCCGGCAACCGGCCCCGGGTCGGGGTGTTGATCACCAGGTCGATTTCCCCGCTGTAGATTAGCTCCACGATGTCGGGGTGGCCTTCGCCGATCTTGTAAACCGTGTCCACCTTTAGGCCCTGCTCGGCCAAGTAGCGCGCCGTGCCCGCCGTGGCCAGCACCCGGAAGCCCAGCTCCGCGAAGCCCCTGGCTAAGTCGGCACCTTCCGCCTTGTCCTTGTCCGCCAGCGTAATGAGCACGGTGCCGCGGGTGGGGACGACGGCGCCGGCTGCCACCAGCGCCTTGTACATGGCATGCACCGGATCCGGGTCCAACCCGAGCACCTCGCCGGTGGACTTCATCTCGGGGCCCAGGAAGATATCGACCCGGCCGAGCTTTTCAAACGAGAACACCGGCGCCTTGACGGACATATACGGAGGCGGCGGCAGCAGGCCATCGTGATCGTAGCCGAGGTCGCGCAAGCGCTCTCCCAGGCTCACCCGCGTAGCCAGGGCCACGATGGGCACGCCCGTCACCTTGCTCATGAGCGGCACCGTGCGGCTAGCCCTGGGGTTCACCTCGAGCACGTACAAGCGCCCCTCGTGCAGCACGTACTGGATGTTGAGCACGCCCCGCACGCCCAGGGCCAGGGCGATGCGGCGGGTGTAGTCCACCACCTGCTCGATCTGCTCCTGGGTAAGGCTCAAGGGCGGGAACACGGCCGTGCTGTCCCCTGAGTGGACCCCGGCCCGCTCCACGTGCTCCATGATACCGGGGATGAGCACCCGTTCCCCGTCGGCGACGGCGTCCACCTCGAGCTCCTTGCCGGGGAGGTAGCGGTCCACCAGTACCGGGTGATCGGGCGTCACCTCCACCGCGTATTTCATGTACTCCAGGAGCTCCTGCTCGTCGTGGACGATCTCCATCGCCCGGCCGCCCAAGACGTACGACGGCCGCACCACCAGCGGGAACCCGAGCTTGAGGGCGATGCCCATGGCTTCTTGGATAGAGGTGGCCGTCCGCCCCTCGGCCTGCGGTATGCCCAACTGGCGCAGGAACTGCGAAAACCTCTCCCGGTCCTCCGCCAGGTCGATGGCGTCCACGGACGTGCCCAAAAGCGGCACGCCGGCCCGCGCCAACGGTCCCGCCAGGTTGATGGCCGTCTGGCCGCCAAACTGGACGATGGCCCCGATAGGCCGCTCCTTTTCCACCACGTTCAGGACGTCTTCCAAGGTCAAGGGCTCGAAATAGAGCCGGTCCGCGGTGTCAAAGTCGGTGCTGACCGTCTCCGGGTTGTTGTTGATGATGATGGCCCGGTAGCCCATCTCCCGCAGGGCCCACACCGCATGCACCGAGCAGTAGTCGAACTCGACCCCCTGCCCAATGCGGATGGGGCCGGACCCAAGCACCAGCACCGACGGCTTGTCCATGGGCGGCACGGAGTCGCCCCTGGCGTAGGTGGAGTAGTAGTACGGCGGCGCAGCGCCGGGCGCCGCGGGGTTGGTATCGACCGCCTTGAAGGCGGGCGCGATGCCCCGCGCGGTGCGGGCTTGGCGCAGCTCCAGCTCGTCGACGCCCGCCAGGGCGGCGATCTCCCGGTCGGGCAGGCCCATGTCCTTGGCCCGGGCAACCAGCTGCCACGCCGCTTCCCCCCAATTCGCGCAGCCGCCCAGCGGCTGCAGGGCCGCGAGTTCCCGCTCCAGGTCCACGATGCGGCCGATGGCCGCGATGAAAAACGGGTCGATGGCCGTGGCCTGCGCGACTTCAGCTTGGCTCATGCCGCGCCGCAGGGCTTCCGCCACGACGAACAGCCGCTCGTCGTCGGCATTGGGCAGGCGCCGGCGCACTTCGTCGTCAGGCAGCTGGTCCATTCCTTTGCGCCGCAGGCCGGAGGCCCCGATCTCCAGGGAGCGCACCGCCTTAAGCAGTGCCTCCTCCAGCGTGCTCCCGATGGCCATGACCTCGCCGGTAGCCTTCATCTGGGTGCCCAGGATCCTGTCGGCGGTGACAAACTTGTCAAAGGGCCACCGGGGGATCTTCACCACCACGTAGTCGAGCTTGGGCTCGAAATTGGCCGTCGCGCTGCCGGCGGCCGACAGGCGGATCTCGTCTAGGCGCAGGCCGACGGCGATTTTCGCCGCCACCCGGGCGATTGGGTAACCCGTGGCCTTGGACGCGAGGGCGCTGGAGCGGCTGACCCGCGGGTTGACCTCGATCACGTAGTAGTCCATGCCTTGCGGCGCAAGGGCGAACTGGATGTTGCACCCGCCCTCGATCTTCAGCGCCTCGATGATGCGCAACGCGGCCGCCCGCAGCATGGCGTAGGCCTCGGGGGTCAGCGTCTGGATCGGCGCGACCACGATGCTGTCGCCGGTGTGAATCCCGATGGGGTCCATGTTCTCCATGCCGCACACGGCGATGCAGTTGCCGGCGCCGTCCCGGATAACCTCAAACTCGATTTCCTTCCACCCGGCCACGCTGCGTTCGAGCAGCACCTGCCCCACCGGGCTGTTGCGCAAGCCGCGGCGCACGATCTCCTCAAACTGCTGTTCGGTGTAGGCCATGCCGCCGCCGGTGCCGCCCAGGGTGTAGGCCGGGCGGACAATAACCGGCAAGCCGATCTCCTTTAGAAACTCCCGCGCCTCGGCGAGGCTGGACACGATGCGGCTCTCGGGTACCGGCTCGCCGATCTCGATCATGGTGCGCTTGAACAGGTCCCGGTCTTCCGCCCGCTGTATGGCCTCCAGCGGCGTTCCCAAAAGCCGCACGCCCAGCCGCTCCAGCACCCCCCGGCGGGTCAGCTCCACGGCCATGTTGAGGCCCGTCTGCCCGCCCAGGGTCGGCAGGAGCCCGTCGGGCCGCTCGCGTTCGAGCACTTGTGTGACCATTTCGGGTGTCAGGGGCTCGATGTACACCCGGTCGGCCATGTTGGTATCGGTCATGATAGTGGCCGGGTTGGAGTTGATCAGGACGACCTCGAGACCTTCTTCGCGCAAGGCGCGGCAGGCCTGGGTGCCTGCGTAGTCAAACTCGGCCGCCTGACCGATGACGATGGGCCCCGACCCGATCACGCAAACTTTCCGCAAACCCTTGTCTCTGGGCAAATTTGTCACCTCTAAACCGCGCTGGCCGCTTCCATGGCGGCTTCCAGGATGCCGACGGCTTCATCCAGCTCCGCCCGGCTGACGATGAGCGGGGGCAAGAGGCGCAGGATGGACTGCCCGATGGCGTTGACCAAAAGCCCCCTGGCCTGGGCCTCCGCCTGTACCCGGGGAGCGGCTACGCCCTCGAGCTCCACGCCCACCATGAGGCCCAATCCCCGCACCTCGCGGATCCACCCCCGCCGGCGGCCCAAGTCCTCAAGGGCCCGGCGCAGGTGCTCGCCGGCTTCAGCCGCCGCCTTGGGCAGGTCCTGGCCCACGATGGTGTCCAGCACCGCCAAGCCCACACGGCAGGCAAAGGGGTTGCCGCCGAAGGTCGTACCGTGGGCGCCGGGACCAAAGGCCTGGGCCACCTCGTCGCGGGCCAGCATGGCCCCGATGGGGATGCCGCCGCCGAGGGCCTTGGCCAACGTCAGCACATCGGGCCGCACGCCGTAATGCTCGAAGGCAAACAGCCGCCCGGTCCGCCCGAGCCCCGCCTGCACCTCATCGAGGATCAGCAGCAGGCCGTGGGCGTCGCACAGCTCCCGCACGGCCCGCAGGTAGCCGGGGTCCGCCGGGTAGACGCCGCCCTCGCCCTGCACCGGCTCAAGCATCACCGCCACGGTTTCGTCGTCGATGGCCGCTTTGAGGGCTGCCACGTCGTTGAAGGGCACGTACACGAAGCCTCCGGGCAGCGGCTCAAACCCCTCGTGATACTTAGGCTGGCCCGTGGCAGCCAGCGAGCCCAATGTACGCCCGTGGAACGACTTTTGCGCGGCAATGATCTTGTAGCGATTGTGACCGTTTTTCCGGCCCCACCGCCGCACGAGCTTGATGGCAGCCTCGTTGGCCTCGGTGCCGCTGTTGCAGAAAAAGACCTTGTCCAGCCCCGACAGCGCGGTGAGCTTCGCGGCCAGCTGGGCCTGGGGTTCGATGTAAAACAGGTTGGAGGTGTGCAGCACGTACCCCAGGGCGTCCCGGATGGCCGCCAACACCGCCGGATGGCTGTGGCCGAGGCTGTTGACCCCGATGCCCCCGATGAAGTCCAAATACTGGCGCCCCTCGGTGTCCCAGACCCGCACGCCCTCGCCCCGAACCAGGGCCATCGGCAAGCGGTTGTAGGTGTTCATGACGTGCTGCGCCGTCAGGGCCTGGATTTCGGCCAACTCCAGCGCCATCTCAGCTCACCACCATGGTGCCGATGCCCTTGTCGGTGAAGATCTCGAGCAAAAGCGAGTGCATGCGGCGGCCGTCGATGATGTGGGTGCGGGGCACGCCGCTCTCGAGCGCCTTGATGCACGCCTCCACCTTGGGGATCATGCCGCCGGCAATCCGCCCTTCGGCGATCATGCGCCGGGCGCGCTCGACCTCCAAGGACGAGATGAGGGTGCTGGGATCCCCTTCCTCGGCGAAGATGCCCTCCACGTCGGTGAGCATGATCAGCTTGTCGGCCTTGAGGGCCGCGGCCAGATCCCCGGCTACCGAGTCCGCGTTGATGTTATAGCTCTCTCCGTCGAAACCCGACCCGATGGACGCGATGACGGGGATGTAACCTTCACGGTTGAGCAGGTGCAGGAGGTCGGCGTTGATGGTTTCCACCTCGCCCACCAGGCCCAAGTCGCCCGGGTGCTTGCGAGCGATGATGAGGTTCCCGTCGTGGCCGCACAGGCCGATGGCCTTGCCCCCGTAGCGGTTGATGAGGCCGACGATCTCCTTGTTAACCTTGCCGGCCAGCACCATCTGCACGATTTCCATCGTCTCGGCATCCGTGACGCGCAAGCCGTTGACGAAGCGCGGCTCCTTGCCGACCCGCCGCATCCACTGGGAGATCTCGGGGCCGCCGCCGTGCACCAGCACCGGATTGACCCCGACGTACTTGAGCAGGATCACGTCGAGGATGACGGCCTTCTTGAGCTCCTCGTCGGTCATGGCGGCGCCACCGTACTTGATCACAAAAGTCTTGCCGAAAAACGTGCGGATGTAGGGCAGCGCCTCAATCAACACCCGGGCTTTGTCCACCAGCTGCTCTTGGTTCACCGCCGGACCTCCTCTACGTGCGATAGCTGCCGTTGATCTTGACGTAATCGTAAGTCAGGTCGCACGTCCACACCGTGGCTTCGGCCCCGCCGGCCTTGAGATCCAACGTCACGACCACTTCCGACTGCTTGAGAATCTCCTTGGCCCGCTGCTCGTCGAAGGCGAGGCCGGCGCCGTCTTTGCAAACCAGCAGATCGCCGATGTACACGTCCACCCGATCGGGGTCAAAGTCAACGCCGGAATAGCCCGCCGCGCACAAGATGCGCCCCCAGTTGGCGTCCTCGCCGTAGATGGCGGTCTTGACCAGGTTGGACCGGCTGATGCTGCGCCCGATCCGGACCGCGTCGGCCTCCGTGGGCGCCCCCACGACGCGGATCTCGATCAGCTTCGTCGCCCCCTCGCCGTCCCTGGCGATGGCCCGGGCGAGCACTCCGTTGACGTAGTCCAGCGCTGCGGCAAACACCTCGAGGTCCGGGTCGCCGAGCCCGATAGGCTCGTGCCCCGCCAGCCCGTTGGCCATGATCACGGCCATGTCGTTGGTGCTGGTATCGCCGTCCACGGAAATCCGGTTGTAGGTCCGGTCCACCGAGCGGCGCATCACCGCTTGTAACGCCGCCGGCTCGATGGCGGCGTCGGTGGTGACAAAAGCCAGCATGGTGGCCATATTGGGATGGATCATCCCCGAACCCTTGGCCATGGCGCCGATGCGCACCGGCTTGCCCTTGAGCTCAAACTCGATGGCGATCTGCTTGGGAACCGTGTCGGTGGTCA
This sequence comes from Bacillota bacterium, assembly GCA_017578085.1. Lineage (GTDB taxonomy): Bacteria > Bacillota > Limnochordia > Limnochordales > ZCTH02-B6 > ZCTH02-B6. Next base: position 8,194 of record PKQR01000017.1, on the reverse strand, counting down.
TGATGGCCTGCGCCGCGTCGTCGCCGCCTTCGGGGCTGAGCAGCGCCACTGCCCGCTCGATGCCGGCCGCGATCTTGTCCATCGGCAAAGGAACGCCGATGACCCCGGTCGACGCCACGGCGATTTCTTCCGGCGCCGCACCGATCGCGGCCGCGACCAGCTCAGCCATGCGCCGCGCATCCCGCACCCCCTGGGGTCCGTTGCAGGCGTTGGCGTTGCCGCTGTTGCAGACGATGGCCCGCAGATATCCGCCCTTGATGTGCTCGCGGGTGACGCGGACCGGCGCGGCCTGGACCCGGTTGGTGGTAAAAGTGGCCGCGGCGGCCGCCCGGACGTCCGACACCACCAGGGCCAGGTCCTTGCGGGAACGTTTCACACCGATGTGGAGCCCCGCCGCCCGGAAGCCTCTCGGGGCGGTGACGCCCCCCGGCACCTCCTGGTACGACGGGGCCAAGGGTTTCTCCACCGTTCCAGCCATGGGGCCGTCACACTCCTATCATTCCGGCCAATTTTACAATTCCAAGCTGAATTTGGGTAGCCTCTTCTTATGGATAGAGCCCAGGGGCCCGCAGGCCCGCGGTCTCATCCAAACCGAACATGATGTTCATGTTTTGCACCGCTTGGCCCGCCGCGCCCTTGACCAGGTTGTCGATGGCGGAAAGCACAATCAAGCGGCCGCTGCGGGCGTCGACCCGGGCGGTGACGTCGCAGAAGTTGGAACCGAGGACCGCCTTGGTCTGGGGCAGCCGGTCCTCCCCCAGGACCCGCACGAAAGCCTCTCCGCGGTAAAACTCCCGCATGATGTGGAGCGCGTCCTGGGTGGTGAGGGGCTGCGTCAGCCGCAGGTTGAGGGTGGCCAAAATGCCGCGGCTCATGGGCACCAGGTGCGGCACGAAGCTCACGCAGACCTCCCCGCCGCCCCGGGCAGCCAACAGTTCCCGGATGCCCTGCTCCATCTCGCCGGTGTGACGGTGCCCCGGCACGCCGTACGCCTGCACGTTTTCGGTGCACTCGGGGAAGTGGTACATCTGCTTAGGCGTGCTCCCCGCCCCCGACACCCCGGACATGGCGGACACCACCACGGCGGACGTGTCAATGCAGCCTGCGTGGACAAAGGGGGCGATGCCCAAGAGGACGCTGGTGGGATAGCAGCCCGGATTGCCCACGAGGCGCGCGCCCCGCACCTTCTCCCGGTTTAGCTCGGGGAGCCCGTAGACGGCTTCGGCGAGGAGATCCACCTGCTCATGCTCGATGCCGTACCACTGCTTGTACTCGGCCGGGTCCCGGAAGCGGAAGTCGGTGCCGATGTCGATGACCTTGACGCCCCGGGGCACCAGCTCCGCCGCCAGCGCCATGGACGCCCCGTGGGGCACGGCCAGGAACACCACGTCGCAACGGGACGCGATGGCGTCCGTGTCAATGGTTTCGTACGCCAGATCGGTCAACCCGTTCAGCCCGGGGTGGCTGGTGGCCACGGGCTGCCCCGCCTGCGTCCTGGACGCGGCGTAAACCACCTGCGCGTGCGGGTGTTGGGAAATTATGCGCATCAATTCGCCGCCCGCGTACCCGGTGCCGCCCACAATCCCCACCCGAACCTTCATCCCTTCGGCAAACCCCTTTCCTGGCTTGCTCGTCGCGCGCCGCGCCCAGCGGTTCCGGCGGCTCGCATGGCATGATTATACTTGGTTCCCGCATAAACATGCAATACCCTGCGGGCCGCGCGCAGAAAAAATCACCGGTGGCGCAGCCGCCGGTGGTTTCCGCCGCTCCGCAGGGCGAACGTGGGCGCTTGGTTCGGTGTTATTCGTTTTTCGCCTCAGGGACGTCCCGGCGTCCTTGAGCGAGCCAGCCCGTCAGTCAATCCAGTCCGCCACGACGCCCAGGTCGGTCAACTTTTCCGTCAGCCGCTCGTACCCGCGCTGGATGTGCTCTACCCCGTCGATGACGGTTTCCCCTTCGGCCGCGATCCCCGCGACGATCAAGGCCGCGCCCATGCGCAGGTCGGTGGCGGTCACGTGCGAGCCCGTGAGGCGCTCCACGCCCTTGATGACGGCCGTGCGCCCGTCGGTCTCGAGCTTGCCGCCCAGGCGCTTGAGCTCGTCCACATGGCCGAAGCGGTCCTCAAAAATGCGCTCGCTGATGACGCTCGTCCCCTCCGACAGCAGCAAAAAGGCGGTCAACTGCGGCTGCAAGTCGGTGGGGAACCCGGGATACGGGAGCGTCTTGACCTGCAACGGCTTAGGCCTGCCCACAAGGCGCGCCGTGATGGCGTCGCCGCAATCGGCCAGCTCCACGCCGGCCTCCTCCAGCTTGGCCAATAGCGCCTCGAGATGGGTCGGGATCACGTTTTCCACGGTGACGCTGCCGCCGCCGGCGAGTCCCGCCAAGAGGTACGTCCCGGCTTCGATCCGATCGGGGATGATGGAGTACTCAACCGCCCGGAGAGGGTGCCCACCCTCGATCTTGATGGTGTCGGTGCCCGCCCCGATGACCCGGCCGCCCATGGCGTTGATGAAGTTGGCCAAGTCCACAACTTCCGGCTCCTTGGCCGCGTTGTAGATGACCGTCACGCCCCGCGCGGCTGTGGCCGCCATCATCACGTTTTCCGTGGCGCCGACGCTCGGGAAATCCAAGTAAATCTCCGTGCCCAGGAGGCTCTTGGCCTGGGCGCAGATGTACCCGTGCTCGATCTCCACCTCGGCGCCCAGCTCCCGCAGGCCCTTCAAATGCAGATCCAGGGGCCGGGAGCCGATGGCGCAGCCCCCGGGCAGCGGCACCCGGGCGCGGCCGAGGCGGGCCACCAACGGCCCCAGCAAAAGCACCGAACCCCGCAGGCGCTTGGCCAGGGGGTACGGCACCTCATGGGAAAGCGCCCCGGATGCCTCTACCCGCACCTCGCCGGCGTTTGTCCTCGTGACGGTGGCCCCCAACTCCCGCAGGATATCCTGCTGCACCGCCACGTCGGCGATGTCCGGCACGTTCTGCAGCACCGACTCCCCGTCGGCCAGCAGCGTCGCCGGCAGCAGGGCCACGGCGGAGTTCTTGGCGCCGGAAATGCGTACGCGGCCGTCCCGCACCTTGCGGCCGCGAATCACCAGGCGGCGGGTGACCGGTACGATTTGATTGCCCTTGGCCGTGTATGCGATGCCCATAGCAGGGGTATCTTCGGCGCGGATTGCCAGGATCCTCCCGGACTGCCAGTTCTTGTAGGAAAGTTTCGTTGGCCGGCCTGCGTTTTCCTACAAACCGCCACGCCCGCCGCCGGGCCGGCCCCGCGATGTTGGTTCCCCAGCATACTGGGCGGCCAAGAAGGCGAAAATCCCGTCGGCGATGGCCTCGGCCACGCGCCACTGGTACTCCGGATCCTGCAGCCGGCGCTCTTCCTCAGGGTTGGACAGAAACCCGACCTCTACTAAGGCGGCCGGGGCTTCCACATCCCGCAAAATACGCAGATCGGCGGGCCGCGCCTGGCGACGGTTGGGGCCGAGCTTTGCCACCAGCGACTGCTGGATGGCCTCGGCCAAGCGCCGGCTAGTTTCCTCCCCGCCGAGATAGAAGGTTTGAGCACCGGACCAGACGGGGCTCGGGAAGCTGTTGGCATGCAGGCTGACGAAAACGTGCGCCCCGCTCCTGTTGACCAAGGCCGCTCGCCGCTGCAAGTCCTCCCGCTGCCGGTGCGCCGCGTGCTCTCCTTGGACGAGGTCGTGGTCACCGGTGCGGGTCATCAGCGTGTACACCGCCGCCCGGCGCAGCAGTTGCTCCAACTTGATCGCGATCGCGAGGGTGATGTCCTTCTCCCGGGCCCCGGACACGCCGATGGCGCCAGGATCGGGCCCGCCGTGCCCGGCGTCGATGGCCACGATGCGCCCCGAAATCGCGTCGGCCACCGGCGCCGCCGCCGGGCGGACCCGCGCGACCAACGGCAGTGCGCCCAAAACCACCCCCGCCAGCAACGCCAGCAGCGCCAGCAGCAGGTGGCGCCTCCGGACGACGATGATCAGCGGCCCCCGCAAAAACCGTCCCCCACCCCTCGGCGCCGTTCCAGGATAAGGCTATTCCCCGCCGGGCTTGGCTATACGCCCACGTTCTGGCCGGTGGGCCCGCCTCTAGCCGGCTTCCTCCCCACCGCCCTCCGGTACCCCCTTCCGGGCGGCGGCCGGCCCCCCGGGTCCTCCATGCGCAACCCGCACCGCCTCGATGACCCGGTAGCCGCTGCCCTTGGCCACCTCCCGCACGTGCCCAAAGACCGCCTCCATGTGGCGGGCCAAGGTGCGCGCGCCCTGGCTCGTGCGGGCGACCATCATGAGCCGTCCCCCCGGCTCAAGATGCGCATGGGCCTGCTCCACCCAGGCGTACACCACCCGCTTGCCGGCGCGAATGGGCGGATTGGACGCGATAAGGCGGAAAGACAACCCCTCGACGGGGGCGAAGCCGTCGCCGCTTCGCACTTCCACATTCGCGACGCGGTTGGCGGCTGCGTTGCGCCGGGCCAGTTCCACGGCCCGCTCGTTGATGTCCACCATCCACACGCGGGCGTCCGGTGACAAGGCGGCGATCACGATGCCGACCGGACCGTAGCCGCAGCCCAGGTCCAAGGCGTTGCCCGCCACGGGCAGTGGCAAGTGCTCGATGAGCAGCCGCGTGCCGGGGTCGAGCCGCCGCCGGGAAAAGACGGCCGCGTCGGTGGCAAACACGAAAGGCCGCCCCCACAGGTGCTCCCGGATCTCTAACGGCCGGTGTTGCGCCCTTGGCCGCTGGGTGAAATAATGCTCCGCCAAGTCAGCTCACCCGCCGCGCCGCGGCCGCGAGCTCCTCGTGCAGCGCCCGGACTATGTCCTCGAGCACCTCCGGCGGCTGCGAGTCCACGGTCGCTTCCGGCCGGCCCGACAGCCCATCCACTGCCCCCGCCGCCGCGGTTGCCGCCACCAGCTCCAGTTCCTCCGCCGGCGTGTGCAAAAGATCGGCACCCGTCAGGTAGGAGAGCACCGCCACCAGGCCATATGCCCCCCAATTGGAAGTGCCGGCCACGACCAGGCGATCTGTGGGCACGACGCAGCCGATGCGCTCCCCGGCGGGGACGTGTTGCCGCACCGCCGGCAGCACTTTGCCCATGCCGATCTCGTTGCCGCCGTCGCCGACGCCGATGGTCACAAGACCAGGCCGCCGCTGGAGAAACCACGTGTCGAAGGGCTCCACGTACGGATCCAAGACCAGCCCGCCCGCGCTGTAGTAGTGGCCGTCGGCTGCCCGGCCCGGCCGCTCGATGCTCACCAGGTGCGTGATGCGGTGCCGCGCGCACCAGCCATCCTCAAGGCGCGGGGCCACCTCCATCACCGGTACGTCCCGCGTCCAGCGGGCTAGGGCCGGGTGCGCAAAAACGGGCCGGCACCAGGCGTCGGTGACCAGTACCACCGGCTTTCCCAGGCGCACCAGGGCCCGGGCCAGGATCAGCGCCCCAGGGGGGCCGTCGGTCTCCGGGGCACCCGCGGCGGCGATGAAAAATCCGGTTACGATGGCGACGCTGCCGGCGGCCAAGAGCGCCTGCGCCGCCAGCAACAGGTCGCCGGGCACCACCAACTGCCGGCTGCCGCGGGCGTTGACGTCGGCGCTGATCAAAGCCTCCACCGACCGCGCCAGCGCTGCCGCCTTGCCGTCGATCTCCACGGCCCTCCCCCCTTTCATTCCCTCTCGTGCACCCCGCAACCGCTGTCGTGTTCCTCGACACAAGTCAGTACGCCGTCTTCCGTAATGACCATGTCCACGCCCTGATCATGCGGGTCCGCGGGCAAAGCATCCACCACCTGCACGGCATAGGCCCAGCCGACCCGGAGCACCCGCCGGGGCAGGCGGGCGAGAAGCCGGTCGTAGTACCCGCCGCCCTGCCCGAGCCTCCGCCCGGCCCGGTCAAAGCCAAGTCCGGGAACGACGACTGCGTCCAACCGCTGGGGATCGATCGCGGGCCACTCAGGCGGCGGCTCGAGGATGCCTTGAAAGGGCCCGGGCACGAGGGCCTCCCAGTCCAGGACCGGCACCGCCTCCATTTCCCCGGGCCGGCCGGGGACGAGGCGGGGCAGGCAGACCGTCCTGCCGGCGGCCCGCAGGCGCCGGGCCAACGGCTCCGTGGGCGCCTCCGCTGCCGTGGCGGCATAGAGCAGCACGGTTCTTGCCGCTGCAAGCTCAGGCACCGAGAAAAAGTGGGCGGCCATCCGCTCGCCGAGCAGCCCCCGCGCGGCCGCATCCACCGCCCGCCGGCGTTCCCGCAAGAGCCGGCGCCACTCCCGCTTGTCCACGCTTGCCTCTCCCATATTTACGCTGGCGCCAGTCCCCCGGGTCTGGCCTATCCGGACGCCGGTCGGCCGCGGCCCAGCTCCGCCCCGGGTTTAGGCTCTGACCCACGCCAGCGGAGAAAGATTAGAATCCCAGTCAAGATGAGCAGGCCACCGGCGATCTGGACCGGCTTTGGCACCTCACCCAGCAGGAAACGGGCCAACACCGTGGCGCCGACGGGCTCTCCGAGGATGCTCACGGCCACCACCGACGCGGGCACGTGCTGCAGCGCCCAATTGAAGACCGTGTGTCCCATGAGCGTCGGCCCCACGGCCAGGCCGAGGAAGATCAACCACTCCCTGGGACCGTAGCCCGTCAAAGGTTCGCCCGCGGCCACGGCCGCGATCAACAGCGTCACCCAAGCCGCGCCGTACAGCCAAAACACATAGACCAGAAGCTGCACCCGGCGCCGCACCCGCTGGCCGATCAAGAGATAACCCGAGACGAGCCAGGCCGCCACCACCGCCAGGAAGTCGCCCACGAGCCGGCCGCCGGCTTCCCGCAGGGCGTCGGCCCCGATCAGGTACACCCCCGCCAGCGCGAGGGCGATGCCGACCAGCGACGCCGGCGCCGTCTTCTCCCGCCAGAAAAGGTAAGCCAACAGCATGACCCAGATGGGCTGGGTCGTCACCAGCACTGTGGAGCTCGCGACGCTGGTGAGGCGCAAAGACGCAAACCAGACCGCGTAGTGGAGCGCCAGGAACACGCCGGCGGCGATGGCCGCTCCGACGTCCCGGGGGCCGGGCGCCAGGAGCTCCCGCCTGGACCGGATGAGGATCACCGGCAAGAGAAGGAGCCACGTCAGGAGAATCCGGTACAACGCCAATGGGATGGGGGGCGCGGCCGACAGCTTGACCAGCACCGCCGACGACGACACCGCCGCCACCCCGAGGGCGATCAACGCATAGATGTGCCGTGAGTGCGGCGCCCTGCCCAATCGTCCTCCCCTCCCGCCCGCCGGTTCCCGTGTGCCCACTGGGCCGAAACGTCCCTGAACGCCCCTAAGCCGGGCGCACGATGGAGACGGCCGCCCGGTCGGGATGCAGGTGTTCCCGCAGCCGCCGGTTGGCCTCCTCCAGCGTCACCGCCTGCAGTTCCGACAAGTAGCCAAACAGGGATCCGCCCAAGAAATGGTAATAAAGGAACCCGTTGGCGATGAACTCCAGCGAGTTGAACATCTGCACGAACTCGCCCACCGCCTGCCGCTGCACCCGGCGCAGATCTTCCTCGGACAAGCCCTCTTCCCGCAGCCGCTCGAAGCCTTGCATCAAGCGGGCGTGCAGGGCGTCGGGGTCCCGGGTTTCACCGCCGATAATCGTGTGGCCGAAGTTGGTACCCAGCTGGTAGCGGGCGCTGAAACCGTCGTCGATCAGGTCGTCGTCGTAGAGCTCCTGGTAAAGCCGGGAACTGCGGCCGAGGGCCGCCGACAGCACCAGCGACGTCACCACCTCGGCGCGCAGCCGCTCCTCATCGGTCATGGTCCACACGGGGTCCTTGAAGCCCAGGGCGTACAGGGGACGGGCCGCAGGCAACGTCGCCTCGACGCGAGCTTGCGCCACCGTTGGCGGCTCCTCGGGGTACAGCCGCTCCACCGGCGGGCGGGGCGCGTAGCCGCGCGGCGCCAAATCCGCTTCCACTTGCGCCAGCACCGCGTCCGGGTCCACGTCGCCCACTACAAACACCGCCATGTTGCTGGGGTGGTAAAAGGTGTCGTAGCAGGCGTACAGCGTTTCCGCGTCAATGCGGCGGATGGAGTCTACGGTGCCCGCGATGTCGATGCGCACCGGGTGAACGTGGTACAACGCCTGCAGCAAGTTCATGGCCAGCCGGTGGCGGGGCTGGTCCTCATACATCCGGATCTCCTGCT
>PKQR01000112.1 GCA_017578085.1 Bacillota bacterium | reverse complement strand
ATGAAGAAGGCGGGCATGGCGTTGAAAAACAGGGAGACGCCAGTAACGGCAGTATCCAAACGGCTGCCCTGGCGGGTGGCCATCTTGATGCCCAGCCACACACCGATGAACACGTTCAAGAGAAACGACGTACCCAGGAGCATCAACGTGTTGGGCAGGCGGGACAGCAGTTCGCCTAGCACGGGCTGTCGCGTTACGAAGGAGCGCCCGAAGTCGAAGGTAAGCATGCCCTTCAAATAGAGGAAGTACTGAGACAAGAGGGGCTTGTCGAGGCCGTACCTCTCGATGAGCAGCTGCTTCACCTCCGGGGTGAACTGCGGGCTGATGATCAAGGAAACCGGGTCGCCGGGCATGATCCGGAAGATCACAAAATTGAGCGTCATGATGACAAAGAGGGTAATCAGCCCATAGACAACCCGCCGCCATAGATATCCACGCGACATGGCCACCCGACCTCTCTACTGCCGCCTGCCAGCGGATGTTCACGCCCGGCGCCTGCGCCTGACAGCGCGGGCACCCCCGCCTCCCACGCCGAGACACTCCCGGCGGCATGAAAGGCAGGCCCCTCGCCGGGGCCTGCCTCCCTGCCCGCAGGGACAAGCCGGCTGCAGGGGCCGCCCGCTCAGGCGGCCCCGCCATCCGCTCGTTCAGGCCTTACTTGTCCAGACCCGCCCAGAAGTTCTCGTAGCGCTCGACGCGCACGTACTCTCCGGGGACGTACTCCTTCAAGACGAACGGACCGGTCCCGATCATCTTCGTCAGGCCAGGCACCGTCGGGTGCGGCTCCTTCCAGGGCACGAACGCCTCGTAGTCCTCGACGTCCTCCCAGATGTGCTTGGCCAGGAAGCTGGCTACGTTGTAGGTGTGCCAGTAGCTGACGTTGTTGAAGTAGACGGTGATGGTGTAGTCGTCGATGATCTCGGAGTGGCTGTAGTTGTCCCACACCTCAAGGTATAGGGGCACCTGCTTCTCCTTGAGGTAGTCCATAGTGAACTTCACGTCGTGAGCCGTGAAGGGCACACCGTCATGCCAGGTGATGTCCTTGCGCAGCCAGTACGTCACCTTGGTGCCCTCGGTGCCCTCGGGGGTCGTCCAGGTGCCGACCTCCCAGCGCTCGGCCTCCCACGGGATGTCCTCGTTGTTGATGGGCTCCGCCGCAATCAGGCCGGGGCCGTACACCAGACCGAAGATCCGGGCGTCATAAGCCGAGTTGTGGGTTAGGATGTTGAGGCCCTGGGGCTCCTGCTCCAGCACCCAGCGCACCGTGCCGCCCCGATCCTGGCCCACCAGGCGGATGTTCAGCGGCGTCCAGATGCTGTTGCTGACGCTGCTGGCCGCACCGAAGCCCAGATGCGGCACGTACCCGGTCACGATGTCCTTACGGAACGCGTCCATATACGGACGGGAATACAGGGGCACGTACGGCTGCAGCCAGGACAGGATCTCCTGGGCCTCATACGCAGCCTCCATGGCCTCGTCCAGGTTCCGCGGGGTCCAAACCCGCTCGGCGACGGCGTCAAACTGAGGATCCCGCAGACCGGGGATGTTGTTGGCGCCCGGGACGTCAAACTTGGAGTGGAAGAGGCTGTACAGGTGGGTCGGGAACCGAGTCAAGCTCCAGGCCAGTGCGTACATGTCGAAGTCGCGGTCGCCGTCGACGTCGGTGTCAAGGCGATCCAACAGGACGTTGAAGTCGATGGGCTCCGCGTACACCGGCAAGCCGATGCCCCGCAGGGTCTCCGCCACCATCTCACCCAGCATAGCGGAGGTGGGCGCCACTTCCATGGTGGGCGTCATGATGGTCATCCGGCGGAGTTCCTGGCCCGTGGCAGGATCGATCCGGACGCCGTTGGGGCCCATGATGTACCCGGCGTCGTCCAAAATCTGCTTGGCCAGTTCCGGATCATAGTAAGCCACGTCGGTGTCGGGGTTGAAGAACGGCGACGCCGGCGGCACGAATTCGGCCAGCGGCAGCATGTAACCCTGGAACAGCGACAGGATGATCTCATCGCGGTTGATGGCATGCGCGATGGCGCGCCGCACCGTGATGTCATTCAGGGGCGCCCGGCGCATGTTGAAGCCCAGATAGAACATGTGGTAGCCAGGGCTGACCGTGATGTCCACATTCGGATCCGCCATCAGGCGGTTGATGTGGCTCGACTGGGTCAGGCCCGGCAGCACATGGATGTCACCCCGCTGCAGGGCAATAAGCCGCGCTTCGGTGTCCATAATAATGGGCAGGATAATCTCGTCAACGTAAGGCCCCTTGGTGTCCCAGACAACGTCCTGGGCAAAGGCGGCACCGCTGACGAGCAGGCTAAGCGCCACTGCAAATGCCAGAAGTTTCCGCACCAAACCTCTTCCCTGCCTTTCCCTTGAAACTTGGAGAATATATCGTCTTGGCGGCTAACGTCCGGTTTCCCTTGGACGCCTGTTCCCTGCAACCGCTCCCCGTTCCCACCACCCCTTGTGCCGCTAAACCCGATGCCCGCATGCACCGGACGCCGAAGAGATATGGTGCCTGGACATGTTGGATTCTCTTGCGCCAGGCAGCTTTCCTTTCCCGCGCCGAAAGAAAAAACTGCTACTAGTCATTTTAGCCACTGTTCCGAGTCTGTCCTGCATCCCGCTTGGACCTGAGGGAAACCGGCAGTAGCCCGTCACCGAAGGTATTTTCCCCCAGCGCGAGCAGTTTTGCAAGTCCAAGTCCAAAATGATTCTTTTGCTCTATCGTCGGATTATTATTTGCATCAGCATTTCTGCAGATATCCTTCGTTCGTTGTGCGAAACACGGCAAGGGCACTGGCGTCGGGCCGTGGTCTGCAGGTTCTTTCCGGCGCGGCTGACAACAACAGGATTTCGGCTGCAAGGGTTGAAGGACATAAGGTCATCAACCAACTTTCAGTCCGAGGAGGTCGGGGCGGATGGACCGGAGACACGGAAACACAATCAAGCTGGGGTTGGCGGCCCTCCTGGTCGCGATTCTTGCGGCGCCGGTCTTGGCCGAACCCAGCGGCACCCTGCACTTCTACACATCCATGCAGCTGGACGCCGTGGACCCGTTGGTCAAACAATTTGAGCGGCTTTATCCTGGTGTGACCGTGGACGTCTTATATTCCGGGAGCGTGGAACTGGAGCAGCGCCTGTGGGCGGAGGCCGAGGCGGGCCGCGTGCGTGCCGACGTGGTGTGGGCGGCCAACCCTGCCTTGTTCATCCTGATGAAGGAACGGGGCCTGCTGGCCCGCTATGAGTCGCCGCATGCCGCGGCCGTACCCGATTGGCTCAAGGATCCGGACGGCTATTACATCGCTGGCCGGGTGTTCACCATGGGCATCGGCTACAACACGCGGCTGGTGCGGCCGGAAGACGCACCCAAGTCCTGGAAGGAGTTTCTGAAATGGGGCCCGCGCGCGGCGATGGCCAGCCCTCTCCACAGCGGCACATCCTTCACCGCGCTGGCGGCCTTTGTGAGCAATCCCGACCTCGGCTGGGCGTGGTTTGAGGAAGCCAGCCGGCGCGGCGTGCAGGTGCTGCGCGGCACGGGCGACGTGTCCCGGGCCCTCACCAGCGGGGAGTTCCCGGTGATCAAGGGCGTCGACTACGTCATCGCCAACCTGGCGGCCGAAGGCGCGCCGGTCGCGTTCATCGCTCCGGAAGAAGGCGTTGTGGCCGTCGCCAGCCCCTTGGCCATCACGGCTTCCAGCCAAAACCGCGAGGCGGCCGAGGCCTTCCTCGACTACATCATCTCCCGGGAAGGCCAGCAATTCCTGGTGACCCAGTTCTTCATCCCCGTTCGGACCGACGTTTCCCCGCCGCCTGGCCTGCCCACCGCGGACCAGATCAAGGCGCTGGACGTGGACTACAACTGGATGGCCGAGGTCGGCCCGGAACTGCGGGAACGGTTCACGGAGATCTTCGAGTAGCGCAGGACCGGCGCCGGCCGGCGGCTCGATCTTGAGTCCATACTGGCCACCCAGGTGGGACGACGGCTTTACAGGAGCGAGGCAAAGATGGCTGCATCCCATCCCACCACCAACCCTGTCGCCTATGGCGCCGGCCGGCGCCTCTTCGATTTTCGGGCCCTATTGCTCGTCCTTTCAGCTGTATTTGTTCTGTACGTCATCGGCTACCCGCTGGTCCAGGTGTTCTGGCGCAGCATCGTCGTCGACGGAGAGTTTTCGCTGGCCAACTACACCCGGGTCTTCCTCACGCCGCGCAATTACATCGCACTCTGGAACAGCGTCTGGACCGCCCTGGCGGCCACGGCTGTCGCCACCGTGCTGGGCACCTTGGCGGCGTTTGTGGTGGAGCGCACCGACATCCCTTTTCGCAGCGGCTTCCGGTTTCTGTTCATGCTGCCCTTCGCCATCCCGCCCCTGTTCGCGGCCATGGGCTGGGTGCAGCTCTTGGGGCCTGTGGGCCTGGTGAGCCGTGCGCTGCAGAGCTTGTTTGACTGGCCTGCGGTTCCCTGGTCGATCTACGGCCCGGGCGGCATCATCTTCGTCTTGGCTGTAACCGTCTATCCCTTTGTCTTTCTTACCGTCGCCGGTGCGCTGCAGCGGATGGATTCGAGCCTGGAGGAAGCGGCCCGCACCGCAGGCGTCGGACCCTTCCGCATCATGAAGGACATTACGCTGCCGCTGGTGCTGCCGGCCATCCTGGGTGGGGCGCTTTTGGCCTTCGTAGGCGCCATCGACAATTTCGGGGTCCCGGCAGTGCTCGGGATGCGCCGGCGGTTTTACGTCCTCACCACCCGCATCTACGAGGCCCTCACCATTCCGGACATCCCGCTGGCCACGGCCATGTCGATTCTGCTGGTCCTCTTGGCGGTGACGGCCCTCGCGCTCCTGCGCTGGCTGGAGGGCTCCTCCGGCCGCTACACGGTGGTGTCGGGCAAGTCGGTGCGACCCCATATCATCCGGCTTGGTCGAGCCAGGCCCTATGTGTTCGCGGCCACGCTGGTGGTGATGGTCGTGGTGGTCATCATGCCCTTGGTGGCACTGGTCATCACGTCGCTGTTGCCCTACTGGGGCGCGCCGTTGGATCCGGAGCTTCTGACGCTGCGCAACTACGAGCGGGCGTTCGCCCAAGAGGGTGCCAAGCGCGGCATCGTCAACAGCCTGCTGCTGGCGCCGACCGCCGCCACCATTCTCGTGGCTGTGGGCACCCTCATTTCTTACCTTAACGTCAAGGGCAAGATGCGGGCCGCCGCGTTTCTGGACGCCCTGGGCACGGTGCCCTACGCCCTGCCCGGTTCCGTCATCGGCATCGCGATGATCTTGGCCTGGAGCAACCCGCCCCTAGGACCGTCGCTGTACGGCACCATCTGGATCCTGCTCATGGCGTATCTCATGCGCTATCTCTCGTACGCGCTGCGCAGCACCCGTGCGACGCTCCACCAGATCCACGATTCCCTCGAAGAGGCGGCCGTGACGGCGGGCGCCAGCACCTTGCGGGTGCTGTGGGACATCACGATACCGCTGTTGAAACCAGGGATGATCGCCGGCTGGGTGCTCATCTTCATGCCGGCTTTTCGGGAGCTGACGGTCTCGGTGCTCATCTGGAGCGCCGGAGCGGAAACGCTAGGCGTCTGGGTGTTCTTGCTGCAGGACTCCGGTTTCCCCGAGAGGGCCAGTGCCCTGGCGGTTGCCACGCTGCCTCTGATTGTCCTGCTCTACGCCGTGGCCCATCGCATGGGCTGGGGCGGCGAGCGGGCCCGTTCATAGCTGCATCAGCCGTCGGGCGCTCCCTGCGCCCGGCTTGAGGACGGAGTGAAGGTTCGATGAGCGATATGGCGGCATCCAAGCCGCAAGTGAAAGTGGTCGTCGCCGGGCTGACCAAGCGCTTCGGCGACGTGGTCGCGGTAAATAACGTCAGCTTCGAGATCATGGAAAACGAGTTCTTCTCCCTGCTGGGCCCGAGCGGCTGCGGGAAAACCACCACGCTGCGCTGCGTGGCGGGCTTGGAGTCGGCCGATGAAGGCCGCATCGAGATCGGCGGGCGGCTCGTGTACGCCTCCGCTCAAGGCATCAACGTCCCGGCCAACCACCGGTCCATCGGGATGGTGTTCCAAAACTACGCGGTCTGGCCCCACATGTCGGTGTTTGACAACATCGCCTATCCGCTGAAGGTGGCGGGGCTGCGGCAGCAGGAGATTCGCAACCGGGTGGAGCGGGTGCTGGCCATGCTGGCCATGGAGGGGCTGGAAGACCGCATGCCCAACCAGCTGTCCGGTGGCCAGCAGCAGCGGGTGGCGTTGGGGCGCGCGCTGGCTATGAATCCCCAGGTCCTGCTCCTGGACGAACCCCTCTCCAACCTGGACGCGAAGCTGCGGGAAATGATGCGGGTGGAGCTCAAGCGCATCCAGAAGGAGACGGGGATCCCCATCCTCTACGTCACCCACGACCAGACGGAAGCGCTGGCCATGTCCGACCGCATTGCCGTCATGTCCGGAGGCGTCATCCACCAGCTCGGCCGCCCGGAGGAGATCTACAACCAGCCGCGCACGCCGTTCGTGCTGGACTTCATCGGCGTGGTGAACTATATCCCTTGCCGTATCGCTTTGTCGGCCGATGGCGGGGCCCGGATCCTCCTGCCCGATGGCCAGGAAGCCGTCGTCGGCACCGTTGCGGGCACGGCCGCGGCGGCGCATGGCGCCGGCCAGCTGGGGGTCCGACCGGAGGACATTGACCTGCTGGATCCTGTAGGTGCGCCGGCGGGCACAGTAAAAGGAGAAGTCGAGTTCCGCAGCTTCCTCGGCAGCACGTACGAGTACCGGGTGCGCGTCGGCGAACTCGCGCTCCGGGTCCAGACCGGCAAGAACGTCCATTTCCGCGAGGGCGCCCGGGTTGCGGTGAGGATTAACCACGGCCACTTTCTTGCGGCGGAGACTGGGGCGACAGGCCAGCGGGCCTCTTAGCCGTCCAGGAGGGACAGAGCTCCGATGCGCTTTCACACCGCTTACTTGACCTTCAACACCCGCAAGCGGCAGGAGATCATCGACATCACCGACCAGGTGGAATCCGTCCTCAAGGAGAGCGGGATTAAGGAAGGCATGGTGCTGGTGAGCGCCATGCACATCACCGCGTCGGTGTTTGTCAACGACCACGAAAGCGGCCTCTGGCAGGACATCTTAGACTGGCTGGAGGGCACCATTGCCCCATGGGACCGCCATCCGGCCCGGGGCGACGACTACCGCCACAACCGCACGGGCGAGGACAACGGCGCGGCCCACCTGCGCAGCCTGACCATCGGCCATGAGGTGATCATCCCCGTGACCAACGGCCGGCTCGATTTCGGGCCGTGGCAGCGGGTGTTCTACGGCGAATGGGACGGCCAGCGGCCGAAGCGGGTCATCATCAAGGTGATGGGCGAATAGCCCAAGTGCTGGGCATAGCCCAAGGTAGTGGGCGAATAGCCTAGCAGGC
>PKQR01000231.1 GCA_017578085.1 Bacillota bacterium | reverse complement strand
GCTCGTCCACGTCGACCGTACCTGCGGGTTCCAGGTCTTCGTCGACGTCCGTCCGGCGCGCCGGCACATCTGTCACCGCCAGTTCGATGAGCCCAGCCGCCTCAGCGGCGCCGGCCGCTTCCGGTTCGCTTCCGCCTTCGAGGCCGCCGTGGAAGCCGCCTTCGAGGCGGTCGTCGCCCTCCTCTACAGCCACGGCCACACCCTCGCTGCCGTTCCAGGGGTCCGGCTCCTCACTGGCTGGCAGGGGCGCCGCGGCGACGGTCGCGGCGGCCCGCTTGGTGGCCACGACCACCGCCTCGCCGCTTTCCAACTGCTTGAGGGACACCAAGGTACGGCGGCCCTCGCCGAGATCGACGACGACGCTTTCCCTAGCCACCAGCACCTCGCACACTTGGCCGGTCCCGTTGGGCGTGCGCACGGTATCGCCGACGAGGGGAAGCGCTGCTCGGATGCTGCGATACGTATCCGCTTCGAATTTCAGGCAGCACTTAAGCCGCCCGCACTGGCCCGTCAGCTTGGATGGGTTGAGGGACAGCTCCTGCTCCTTGGCCATGCGGATGGACACCGGGGCAAACTCGCCCAGCCATGTGGTGCAGCACAGCTCACGGCCGCAGACCCCGATGCCGCCGATTTCTTTGGCCTGGTCCCGCACGCCGATCTGCCGCAGCTCGATGCGCACCCCAAAGCGGCTGGCCAAGTCCTTGACCAGCTCCCGGAAGTCTACCCGCTCCTCGGCGACAAAGAAAAACGTCAGCCGGCTGCGGTCAAAGGTGTACTCGGCGTTGACCAACTTCATGGGCAGGCCCCGGGCCGCGATGCGCTCCGCGGCAAAGGCCAGGGCCTCCAGCTCGCTTTCGCGGTTGGCCCGCAACTGTTCCCGGTCCGCGTCCTCCATATGCCGGAGAACCTTGCGAACCGGCTGTACCACGTCCGACACCGGCACGTCTTTGGGCGGGATGACCACCTCACCGCATTCGACGCCGGCGGCCGTTTCCACCAGCACCTCGTCGCCGACGGCTACAGGCAGTTCGCCCGGAGTAAAGTAATATATCTTACCGGCGCGCTTGAAGCGCACGCCGACGATGCGTACCGTCTCCTCCATGGCGGAGGTTCACCCTTTCTGGGCGGCTGCCCTGTGTGCGGCCAAGTCCAAAAACAGCACATCCGCCGCCGTGCGCAGGCTCACGTTTTGCTGCACCTGCCGCCGGAAGGCCAGGATGGCCTCCAGCGCCCCGAGCAGCGCGTCGGGCCGCAAGCCCTGGGCCCGCCGCATGAGCTCCTCCCGCTGGTCCACGTTGACCAGCCACGACGCGTCGACCGCCGCGCCGGGTGGGTGCTCTACGCACACGAGCAAGTCCCGCAGCCACAACTCAAGCATTTCCATGATTTCCAGCAATTCGTCCCGGCGCTCGTGCCACGCCTGCGCCTGCTCCAGCGCCGCCGCTGGCCCCGCCGTTAAGGCATCCCACAACGCCAAAGCTGCCGCCCGCCGCGTTTTGAGGGCCTCCGGCGTCCAGCGGGTCGCCTGCCAGATGCTCCCGTCGCCCAGGGCCGCGCCCAGTTCGGCCGCCTCGCCGTAGCCGAATCGTTCCCGCAGGATGTCGGCCGCCACGTCCCGGGGAAGCCGCCCAAAGCGGACCGGTACACACCGGGACAGGACGGTGGGCAACAGCGGCGTCGTTTGATGGGCGATCAGGATAAACACGGTGCTGCCCGGCGGCTCTTCCAGCACTTTCAAGAGCGCATTTTGCGCCGCCTCATTGGCAGCCTCCGCCGGTTCGATCAGAAACACTTGGTACGGCCCCATCACCGGGCGCAGGGCGGCTTGCCGCTGCACCTGGCGCACCTGCTCGATGCGGATGACGTCCCCGTCGGGCTCCACCCGGTGGACGTCGGGATGGCGCACAGCTGCCACAGCGC
>PKQR01000111.1 GCA_017578085.1 Bacillota bacterium | reverse complement strand
ACTGGGGCTCGATGCGGGTCATGCCGCCCATGTAGGGCCGGAGCACTTCGGGGATGGTGACGCTTCCGTCCTCGTTCTGGTAGTTTTCCAGGATAGCCGCCAGGGTGCGCCCCACCGCGAGGCCGGAACCGTTGAGGGTGTGGACGTACTCCGGTTTCGCCTTGGGATGGCGGCGGAAGCGGATATTGGCCCGCCGCGCCTGGAAGTCCTCGAAGTTGCTGCAGGAGGAAATCTCCACGTACCGGCCGTAGCTGGGCATCCACACCTCGGGGTCGTACTTCTTGGCCGCCGCGAACCCCACGTCGGCCGTGCACATCATGCTGACCCGGTAGGGCAGCCCCAGGCGCCGGAGGATGTCCTCCGCGTCGGCCACCAGCTTCTCCAGCTCATCGTAGGAGTCCTCGGGCCGCACAAACTTGACCAGCTCCACCTTGTTGAACTGGTGCTGGCGGATGAGGCCGCGGGTGTCGCGCCCATGCGCCCCGGCTTCCGCCCGGAAACAGGGGGAGTAGGCCACGTAATAGATGGGCAGCTGGTCGCCGTCCAGGATCTCGTCCCGGTGCAGGTTCGTGACCGGCACCTCCGCCGTGGGGATCATGTACAGGTCCGTTCCCTCGCAGCGGAACATGTCCTCGGCGAACTTGGGCAGCTGGCCGGTCCCGGTCATGCTGGCGGCGTTGGCCAGGAAGGGCGGCCAAATCTCCGTGTAGCCGTGCTCCTGGGTGTGGACGTCCAGCATGAAGTTGATGAGCGCCCGCTCCAGCCGCGCCCCGGCGCCCTTGTACACCGTAAACCGCGCCCCGGCGACCTTGGCGGCCCGCTCGAAGTCGAGGATGCCCAGCCGGGTGCCGATTTCCCAGTGGGGCTTGGGCTCAAAGTCAAACTTCCGGGGTTCGCCCCAGCGGCGCACCTCCACATTGTCGGCGTCGCTCTCGCCGTAAGGCACCGATTCGTGGGGGATGTTGGGGATGACCAACAGCAGCTGGTGCAGGCGGTCCTCCACGTCCCGGATCTCGTCGTCCAGCGCCTTGATCCGGTCGCTGACCTCCCGCACGGCCGCGATGATCTCCGAGGCATCCTGGCCGGCCCGCTTGGCCCGGGCCACCTCCTCGGAAACCTGGTTGCGGCGGGCCTTGAGCTGCTCCACCTCGGTGACCAGCGCCCTGCGGCGCTCGTCGAGGGCGAGCACCTCATCGATAGGCGCCTCCTCGCCGCGGCGGCGCATGGCCTCCCGCACCTTGTCCGGATCGTTGCGGATCAGCTTGATGTCCAGCACAATACAGGCCTCCCTGCCCGGGCCGGGCCGATGCGGCCGGGGCTCGTCCAGCGGTTGAGCTTGAGCTCGCGCGCTCGAGAATAAGCTTGCGCCCAAGCCGACGCTTGCGCTCGCTTACGGGATCACCGTAACAACAAAGGCATGACCCGTCAAGGCGCGCTTCATCCCGCCGGGCCGCCGGGCAGCGTCCTCCCCCGGTCCCCCGGCCGACCAGCGGGCTCCACCGCCCGGGCGTCCCCCGGTCGTCCAGCGCCGGCGGGCCGCCCCGCGTCCCGTCGCCCGGCGCTCCCGCGGTGCCGGGGCCGGCGGCGCAGCGACGGGCGCAGCCGGGCAAGAACGGCCCGGGTGCCCTGCTGCCGCCACCACTTGATCCACAGGGGCAGCAAGTCGGCGGCGGTCATGGCCGGCATCGGCGTGTCCACAGCGCGGCTAAACAGCCACAAGCCCACCGCCCGGAACACTGTGGACAAGACAAACACCAGCGGGATGCCGGCCGCGTCCGCGATGTACCCGCCCAAAAGCGGCCCGAGGGCTTGGCCCAGCCCGATGGTGCTATTGTAGATGGCCACGTAGGTCGTGCGGCGCGCGGGCGGCGCCAGCGCCAAGAGCAGGTTGAAGCTGGCCAGGTTGTAGCCGGCCCAGACAAAGCCGCCCAAGCCGTTGGCCGCGATGGCCAGCGCGGGCACCGGCAGCCCCAGCCACAGTACGGGCAGAATGCTGGCGCCGGCACCGGAGAGCAGCATGATCCGCTTCTCCCCCAGCTGCTGGGAGAGGAACCCCCAGTAACGCTGGGCGATGACGGTGCAAAGGAAGTTGGCCGCGGTCACGAGCCCCCACATGGCCTCAGGGCCGCCCAGGTCCCGGACGAGGTACACCGCGTACAGGGGTGCGGGCAGGTTGACGGCCCAAGTCCACAGGAAGGCGGTGTAGCAGTACCGCGTAAAGACCGGCTCCTGCCGGAACACCGCCAGAAGCCTCAGCCACCGGGCGCGGGCGCCGCGGGTTGCCGCGGCGGGAGGAACCGGCCCCTCCCGGGCTTCACCAGGATGTGCCGCGCCCTGGCCCGCAGGGGCGCCCTGCCAGGGCAGATCGGGCATCTGGGCCATGTAGACGCCGGCCGCGATCCCGGCGGCGACGGCGAAAGCGTACACCAGCTGGTAGCCGCCCGGCTCCCCGCCCACCCGCACCAGGAAACCGGCCAAAAGCGTTGCGGCGAAGCCCGCGAGATTGACCAGCAGGTTGCGGTTGGCAAAGTAAACGCCCCGCACCTGCCGCGGCACCAGGTCCGCCATGAGGGACGTCCACGCGGGCGTCGCCATGCCCGCCACGGCGGCCCGCAGGGAAACGGCGATCATGAGCACCAGCACCGCGGCCTTAGGCGACGGGGCGATCCAAGGCAAGAGCGCCAAGGGCAGCCACAGGAGCCGGCCGCCCACGGCGCCAAGCATCATGATCTGCTTGCGGCGCCCCAGGCGCTCGGTCAATAGCGCCCACGGCACCTGCAGGACGTTGGTGAGCAGGTTGGGCAGCGCTACCAGGAGCCCGATCTGCGCAGGCGTCGCGCCCAGGGAATGCCCGTAGAGGGGAACGTACGACGTCCCGGCGTTGTCGCTGGCGCTGGCAAACGCGCCTTCCAGAGCGCTGGCCCGCATCGCGGCTCGGGCCACTTCAGGGGACAACCTGGCCGCCAACCTGGTCACCGACCTCGTTCTAGAAACCGTCTGGCCGATCCGTTGGCAAGCCCCGCCGTCGCCGGCGGGGCGGGCGCTCCGTCAGCCTCTTGCCCTACACGCCTCCATAAAGCGGGTACGCCGCGCACAGGCGGGCCACCCGCTCGCGGGCCTCCTGCCGGACGATCTCATCGCCAGGGTGCGACAGCACCCGGTCGATGATGTCCGCAATCTCCTCCATCTCGGCTTCCTTCATGCCGCGGGTCGTCACCGCCGGCGTGCCCAGCCGCAGGCCGCTGCCCACAGCCGGTTTCTCCGTGTCAAAGGGGATCGTGTTCTTGTTGACCGTGATCCCGACCTCGTCCAGCAGCGTCTCCGCCTGCTTGCCCGTGAGCCCCCGGGACGACTTGACGTCCACCAGCATCAGGTGGTTGTCGGTGCCGCCGGAGACCAGGCGGAAACCGCGGGCCTTGAGCGCCTCGGCCAGCGCCTGGGCGTTCTTGACGATCTGCTGCTGGTACGCCCGGAACTCGGGGGTGAGTGCCTCCTTCAAGGCGACCGCCTTGGCGGCGATGACGTGCATCAAGGGCCCGCCCTGCACGCCCGGGAATACGGCCCGGTCGATGTCCTTGGCGTACCGCTCCTTGCAGAAGATGAGCCCGCCCCGCGGCCCCCGCAGCGTCTTGTGGGTGGTGGTGGTCACGAAATCGGCGTAAGGGATCGGGCTCGGGTGCAGGCCTGCGGCCACCAGGCCCGCGATGTGGGCCATGTCCACAAAGAGCAGCGCCCCGACCGCGTCGCAGATCTGCCGCAGCCGGGCAAAGTCGATGATGCGCGGGTAGGCGCTGGCGCCGGCCACGATCATCTTGGGCCGGACCTCCCGCGCCTGGGCCTCCAAGGCGTCGTAGTCAATCTGCTCGGTTTCCCGGTCGACCCCGTACTCCACAAACCGGTACAGCCGGCCCGACAGGTTGATGGGGTGACCGTGGGTGAGGTGCCCGCCGTGGGGCAACGCCATGCCCATCACGGTGTCGCCGGGCTCCAGGGCGGCGAAGTAGACGGCCTGGTTGGCCTGGGAACCCGAGTGGGGCTGGACGTTGACGTGCTCGGCGCCGAAGAGCTCCTTGGCCCGCTCGATGGCCAGCCGCTCGGCCACGTCCACAAACTCGCAGCCGCCGTAGTAGCGCTTGCCGGGGTACCCTTCGGCGTACTTGTTGGTCAGCACCGACCCTTGCGCGGCCAGCACCGCTTCGCTGACGAAGTTTTCCGAGGCGATGAGTTCGATGTGCGTGTTCTGGCGCCGGCGCTCCGCCTCGATGGCGTCGGCGATCTCCGGATCGACGGCCCTGAGGACCTCCAACATCTCCGTACGGCTCCTTTCTTCCTTGCAGCCGGGTCCCGGCGGCCCGCGCTGCCGACCAGCGACCCCGTGGCAGGACCGGCGAGGGGCGGGCGCAGGCGCCCCGGCGCTATGACAAAGGGGGTCCGCCCGGACCCCCTTGTATCCTCTTGCCGACCGGCGCGCCCTTAGACGCGGGGCAGCTCCGCCAGGGCCCGTTGGATGACTTCATCCGGCAGCTCGTAGTCCTCCAGTTGGCCGGACAGGTACGCGTCGTAGGCGGCCAGGTCGAAGTGGCCGTGGCCGCTCAGGCCAAACAGGATCGTCCGCGGCTTGCCCTCTTCCTTGGCCTTGAGCGCCTCGTCGATCGCGGCCCGCACCGCGTGAGCCGACTCGGGCGCCGGCAGTATGCCCTCCGTCCGGGCAAACTGGACGGCGGCCTCAAAGACGGACCGCTGCGGGTACGCCCTGGCCTCGATGAGCCCGAGCTCGTAGGCGTGGCTGACCAGGGGCGCCGCCCCGTGGTAGCGCAGGCCGCCCGCGTGTATACCAGGCGGCATGAAGCGGTGGCCAAGGGTGTTCATATAAAGCAGCGGCGTCATCTGCGCGGTGTCGCCGAAGTCGTACGCGGCCGGTCCCCGGGTCAGGCTCGGGCAGGCGGCCGGCTCCACGGCGATGGCCCGCACGTCGCGGCCGGCGATGCGGTCGGCCACAAACGGGAACGCGAGGCCGCCAAAGTTGCTGCCCCCGCCGTGGCAGCCGATGACCACGTCGGGGTAGTCGCCCACCAGCGCCAGCTGCTTCTTGGCCTCCAGGCCAATGACGGTCTGGTGCAGCAGCACGTGGTTGAGCACGCTGCCGAGGGCGTACTTGGTGTCGTCGTGGGTGGCCGCGTCCTCCACCGCCTCGCTGATGGCAATCCCGAGGCTGCCCAGGGATTCCGGGTTCTCGGCCAGGATGCGGCGGCCGGCTTCCGTGCGGTCGCTGGGGCTGGCGATGACCTCCGCGCCCCATACCTGCATCAGCAAGCGCCGGTAAGGCTTCTGCTGGTAGCTGATCTTGACCATGTAGACGGTGCATTCCAGCCCAAACAGCCGGCAGGCGAGGCTGAGGGCGCTGCCCCACTGCCCCGCGCCGGTCTCCGTGGCCAGGCGGCGCACGCCTTCGCGCTTGTTGTAGTAGGCCTGCACCACAGCGGTGTTGGGCTTGTGGCTGCCCGCGGGGCTGACCCCTTCGTACTTGTAGTAGATCTTGGCCGGCGTCCCCAAGGCCTCTTCGAGGCGGCGAGCCCGGTACAGCGGGGTCGGCCGCCACAGCCGATAGATATTCAGGATCTCCTCGGGGATGTCGACCCAGCGCTGCCCGCTGGCCTCCTGCTCGATGAGGGCCATCGGGAACAGGGGAGCGAGATCTTCAGGCCGCAGCGGCTGCTTGGTGACCGGGTGCAGCGGCGGCCTTGGCGGCGTCGGCAGGTCCGCCACGATGTTGTACCACTGCCGCGGGATCTCGCTCTCGGGCAGCACAATCTTAACGTCGCTCAACTCGTCTCCGCTCCTCTCTTCTCTTTGCGGCCGCTTTTCGGCCGCATGCGGAACTCATTCGCCAGCCCCGCCGCCTCTCCTGCCCTGGTCGCTCCCGGAAGCCTACCGGGAACGCCTGCCACATACGATTCAGGGAAAGGGGGGCCGGCTGTGGGCGACGACGCGGGCCTGGTGCGCACGATGGCCGTCGTGCGCATGATCTCGTCAGCCATCGAACTGGCCGCCGCTCTCTTGATGCTGCGCTTGGGCCGGCTGGATGCGGCGGTGCAGATCAACGCCGCCTTGGGGATGGTGGGGCCGCTGGTGCTGGTCACCGTGACCCTCTTGGGTGTCGCGGGGCTGGCGGGCAAGATCCCGCTCGCGCGCCTCGCCTTGCTCGGCCTTGGGGTAGTGCTGGTCATCCTGAGTGCCCGGCGGTGACCCGGTCTGCCCTCGCGGCGGGACGCCCGCACCGGGCAGGGGCGCCCCGCGCTACGGCTGGCCGGGCACCCACAAGCGGCTTTTCCTCGGCGGCTCCGGCTCCGGAGCAGGTTGGGTACCTTGCCCCGGCGCCGGTCCCAAGCCCTGTCCCGCTGCCGGTGCGGCGGGCTGGACGGCGGACGGGAACGCCGCCTCAGCGGCATCAACGCCGAGCTCCGTGAGGATCATCTGGTACACCCCGGCCAAGAGCTGCGCCAGGGCCAGGTCGGTTTCCAGGACGGCGCGCACGTAAGGGTTGAAGGACACCGTCTCCAGGGTGCGCTGCCAGTGCTCCTCCTCGGCCTGCGAGATGGGCTCCCCCGCCTGCGCCTTGCGCATGAGCTCGGCCTGGAGCGCCTGCAGGTTGCGCAGCATGACCTGCGCCGCGTGATGCGCCTCCAACTCCTCCCTGGCCTTGACCCATTCTTTGTAGACTTCCGTTTCCTTGATGGCCGCGGCCAGCTCCGCGGCCTTCGCCGCCAAGTGCCGTTCCATCGCGGCTCTCCCCCCTGTGCCGTTCGAGTCCGTTGTATCACCGGCTTTGGCCGAGATCAAGCGCTACCGGTCCCGCCGCTGGCCATTAGCTCCCATGGAGGGCCCCTGCAGCGCCTGGCTCTTTCTGCCAGGAAGCGCCCGGATCCATGTCAAAGTATTTTAGAAGAAGGTGTGGTGAACCCGATGGCGGCTCGCCGGACCCCCCTATGGGTTTACGGCTGCGTGGCAGCCTATACGATGGCCCAGTACGTCTCCGTCGTCGTCATCCCCCTCTACGCGGCCCGGGAGGGGCTGGGTCCCGTGGTGCTCGGCGCCGTGGCGTCGGTCCCCGGTTTGCTGATGCTTCTCTTGCGGATGCCCGCCGGCCTCTTGGTCGACCGGCACGGGGCCCGGCTGGTGACAGCGCTGGGTGTGGCCAGCATGGGCGCCGGTGGCGTGCTGCTGTTGACCGCGGCCCTCCGGTGGCTTGCGCCCCTGGTCGCCATCGTCCTGGCCCAGGCGTTTTTTGGCTCCGCCCGCGCGGCCTTTTGGCCCGGCATCCGGACGTACCTCACGTGGTGGGACCACGGGACCCGCGCCGGCCGTTTCGGCATGCTCAACGTGGTGGAAGGCTGCGGCGCCGTCGCCGGCCCGGCCGTCACCGGAGTGCTCTTTGCCGCCGCGGGCCCCGTAGGCGCAGCGGGCCTGCTCCTGGTCCTGGGGACGGCGGGCTGCCTCGCCGGATGGCTGATGCCGGAGGTGAAGCCGGCCGCGGAAAAGCCGCCGGTGGCAGCAGCGGCGGGCAGGCACCCCCACGCCCAACCCGGCGGGCCGGCCCAAGCGGCC
>PKQR01000016.1 GCA_017578085.1 Bacillota bacterium | reverse complement strand
GTAGTCGGCGTGCCCCGGGCAGTCCACGTGCGCATAGTGCCGCTTCTCCGTCTCGTACTCCACGTGCGACGTGTTGATCGTAATCCCGCGCTCCCGCTCCTCGGGCGCGTTGTCGATCTCCTCGAAACGCTTCTTCTGCGCCAGCCCCTTGTAGGCCAGATACGCCGTGATCGCCGCCGTCGTCGTCGTCTTCCCGTGGTCCACGTGCCCAATCGTCCCCACGTTCACGTGCGGCTTCGTCCGCTCAAACTTCTGCTTCGCCATGAGGTTCCACTCCTTTGCAGCATGCGCCCGAGCGGGCCCGTAAGGGTCATGGGTGAAAATCCGGACAATAGTATTCTCCCCCCTGCAGGGTTTTCCTCCCAGGCACCCGGGAACCGTCCCCCTGGGAGCCGCTCCCGGCAGGAAACGAACCCTCGTTTCCGGAACCCATAGCCAACGTAGGAGCGGGGCAGGGGTACAGGTGATGCCCGCGGTGAAGGTCGGTCGACCGTCAGCGGCGCCGCGGTCTCCCCGTTTTTTGCAGCCCAATATAAATTGAAGGAATCCGTGAGATGCCCCCAGGCATCCGGTGCCCTCCCCCCACCATCCGGCCGGCAGCCATGCGCCTGCTGGCCGGCGGCGGAGGCTTCTTGTATGGCAGCATGCGCACTGGCGAAACGGCACCTGGCGGCAACGCTCAGCGTCATTCTCCTTTTCCTTCTGCTCGCCGGCAACGCCTCGGCCGGCACCCGTGACCGGCCCACCGTGGCCGTGGTGCTTGGCGGGGGGTCGGCGCGAGGCCTCAGCCACATCGGCTTGTTGAAGGCTCTGGCCGAAAACGGCATCCCCGTGGATATGCTGGTCGGCACCAGCATGGGAAGCCTGGTGGCCGGCCTGTACGCCGCGGGGCTGTCGGTGGACAACCTGGCTTACTTGGTCACCACCGTCGACCTGGGGCTCCTCTTTGAACCCCTCGTGCCGCCGCGCGGGGGACTTGTGGGAGCGCAGCGGTTTGGGCGGTTCATCGACCTGTTGACCGATAGCGCCACCTTCGAGCAGTTGCCCGTTCCTTTTTACGCGGTGCTGACGCACCTTGAGTCAGGCCGGGAAGTTGTCTGGAACAAGGGGAGGATCTCCCGGGGGATGCTGGCCAGCATGTCCATCCCCGGCACGTTCCCGCCCGTGGAACTGGACGGGGAATATTACGTGGACGGCGGCGTCGCCAGCATGGTGCCGGTGCAAGCCGCCCGCCGGCTGGGGGCGGACGTGGTCATCGCGGTGGACGTGCGGGGCCAGCGCACCAAGCCGGTGGATCCCGAAAACGCGCTGGAAGTGCTCGACGCGGTCTTGAGTCATATGCTGGAAGCCAACGCCGACGCGCAACTGGCCCTGGCCGACGTGGTGGTCTTCCCGGACATTCCCGCGGGTGCCGGCCTGGAATACGACCGGGCCGAGGACTTCATCGCGGCCGGCTACGAAGCCGCCTTGGCGGCGATTCCCCAAATCCGGGCGCGCCTGCTGGAGCTAGACCCGGACTTCCCCTTCGGGTCCAAGCCGCCGCCGCCGGGCTGGCCGGCGGACGTGTTTGCGGATCGGGTTGCGAAGGCCTTCAGCCTTGCCACCGCCGACGTGCAGTTGCTCCAGCTGGCGGCGGCGCCCTCCGTGGACCTACGGAGCCATCAGCCCGCCCGCTTGCAGTTGGGTTTCGACGTTTACCTCGGGCGGCTGGGCCGGCAGCCGACCCTAGCCCTCTATTCGCTGCATCGGACGGCCGCCGGCTGGGTGCACACCCTGGGGCTTGGCTTTGGCACCTGCCGCGGCCTCTGCGGGGCGGTTTTCTTTCGCCATGGCCCGGGCGACCCGCGCTGGAGCCCCGGCCTGAGATTTGAAGGCCTCGTCGGCGACCTGCACTACACCCTCGAGTGGGAAAGCCGCGCCCAGCCAGCGAAACCGGGCTGGCAGGCGGCCATGATGGTCCCCATGACCAGCGAGGCTCTCGTCCGGGGGCGGCAGTTGCTTGTACAGCTGCAGCAGGACCCCCGTGGGCTCTATGGGGCCCCTGCGGGGCATGTGCAGGGGGAAATCCTCCATCGCTGGTACTTGCCGGCCGAAAAGCGCAACGTGCTGGGGTTGCTGCGGGGTGCGACCCACTTGTACGCCGGTGTTGGCACCGCGTTCACCATGGGCGGCGCCCGGGTGGTGCCGATGCTGGAAGCCGGGCTCGTATCCAACGAGTACCTCTTCGGCCTGCGCCCGTTCCGCCTGCGGGTCGCCGTGACCTACCGCGGCGGCGAATCATGGGGCTTGCACATCTCCGTAGGCGACTAGACGGTGTCCGGGGCACCCCAGGCCGGCCGCGGTGCCAGGAAATTGGCAGGCAACCCGAATTATCCACGCACCATGGCTATAGCTTCCGGTCAGGGGCCAGCTCTTGCCGCGCACCAGCAGGCAGGTACCGGCGCCGGGATCGGCCTGCGCGTCCGGATCGTTGAAACGGAAACGGTCGGCGGCGAGGCTCACCTGACGCCCGCTGCGGACAAAAGCGAAGCCCTTGGGATTCGCCTTCCCAAGGGCTTCTTCACTGGAGCCCGCAACCGGAATCGAACCGGTGACCTCTTCCTTACCATGGAAGCGCTCTGCCTACTGAGCTATGCGGGCCTATAGGCCGCAGCCGTCGCTGACGGCTGCGGCCATTGTCTGGTTGCGGGGGCCGGATTCGAACCGACAACCTTCGGGTTATGAGCCCGACGAGCTACCATTGCTCCACCCCGCGGCGTTTGGTGGAGGGGGCAGGATTTGAACCTGCGAAGGCTGCGCCGGCAGATTTACAGTCTGCTCCCTTTGGCCGCTCGGGAACCCCTCCACGTATTCACTTGTTGCGTGCCCTAACGGGCAGCGCAAAAATCATTGTATCATCGCAGGCGCTGCCCGTCAAGCATGACCTGGAGCTGGGGATGGGACTCGAACCCACAACCTGAGGTTTACAAAACCCCTGCTCTGCCTATTGAGCTACCCCAGCCCGACGCCAGAGCAAAAAACCCGCCGCTTCGATTGTACCCTTCCCGCGGCGGTTCTGTCCAGAAGCCTCCTACCAGCGGTTTTCGTTCTCCCGCTTCTCCAGGTACCGCTCCAGCTTCCGCTTCACGCGCTGCAAGGCGTTGTCGATGGACTTGACGTGCCGGTTGAGTTCCGTGGCGATCTCCTGGTAAGACTTTCCTTCCAAGTAATACATAAGCACCTTCCACTCGAGCTCGC
The DNA here is from genome assembly GCA_017578085.1 of Bacillota bacterium. GTDB lineage: Bacteria > Bacillota > Limnochordia > Limnochordales > ZCTH02-B6 > ZCTH02-B6. The sequence goes on along the minus strand of PKQR01000016.1, from coordinate 21,536 downwards.
TGAGGAACTCGCTCATCCGCTTTTCGATATCCAGGAACTCTTCCCGGCTGATGACGAGCTCTTCCGGATCGCTGATCTTGTTGCCGTGGATGACGTCCATCAGCGTCCGGTCCGATTCTTCGTCGTAGATGGGCTTGTTCAGGGAAACGTATGAGTTCAGCGGAATGTGCTTCTGGCGTGTGGCCGTCTTGATGGCCGTGATGATCTGGCGAGTGATGCACAGCTCGGCAAACGCCCGGAAGGACGCCAGCTTGTCCGCCCGGAAGTCACGGATCGCCTTGTAGAGGCCGATCATCCCTTCTTGGATGATGTCCTCCCGGTCGGCGCCGATCAAAAAGTAGCTCCGGGCTTTGGCCCGCACGAAGTTCCGGTACTTGTGGATGAGGAACTCGAGCGCAAGGTTGTCTCCTCCGCGGGCGAACTCCACCACAACTTCATCCGCGAGAGCTTCGTAATTGTGGTACGAAGCCCGCTCCGCTGGTGCGCTCACGTGCATCGCCTCCGCCGGAAACAAGAGATGGCAACCGCTCACCGGGGCTTGTCCTGGCGACGCGGCTTTGAAAGGAGGTGATCCACCCGCGGCGGCAAGACGGTTCGCGCTCGACGCCCGCAGGCCGGCAGGATTTTTTGTGGGCTTGCAATCTAGCGTTATTATAAACGACCGCGAAGGCCGGATCAACCGCTCCTCCGCCCGCGCCCGCCGCCGCGCCTTTGTCTTGCGATTTCGAACAGAATCACCGCCCCGGCTACGCCCGCGTTGAGGGAGTTCACCCGGCCTCGCATGGGGATGCGAATTAGAAAATCGCAGGATTCCCGCACCAAGCGCCCGAGCCCTTTGTCTTCGCCGCCGATGACGACGGCCAGCGGGCCGGTCAAGTCCGCGTCCCACAGGTCCTGCTCCCCGGCCATGTCCGCCCCCACGACCCAAAGCCCCCGTTCTTTAAGGGTGCGGATGGCCTGGACCAGGTTGGGCACCTGGGCCACAGGTACGTATTCGACGGCACCCGCCGACGTGCGGGCCACGGTCATGGTCAAACCGGCGGAGCGGCGCTTTGGGATCACGACCCCGTGCGCCCCCGCCCCATCGGCCGAACGGAGAAGGGACCCCAGGTTGTGGGGGTCCTGCACTTCGTCCAAAAGAAGGAGCAACGGCGGCTCGCCCTGGGCTTGCGCCCGCGCCAGGATCTCCTCCAGCGGTACGTAGGCCTTGGGCGCCGCGATGGCGACGACGCCTTGGTGCACCTGGCCTTCAGCGAGGCGATCCAGCCGGCGGCGATCCGCGTACTGCACCGCAATGCCCCGTTCGGCCGCGAGCCGTACGATCTCGGCCAACGACGCCCCGCCGGCGCCTTCGGCCACCAGCAGCCGTTCCACGGGCCGGCCGGCCAGCAAAGCCTCCCGCACCGGATTGCGACCGGCAATTAACCCTTCGCCCATGGGCTCACTCCTGCCCGCTCACGCGCTCGAGCAGCTCCTGCAGCCGCTCCACTTGCCCGGTCCAATAGAGGTACCCCAACAGGCACTCGAAACCGGTGCTCCAGCGGTAGTCGCTGGCTTCGGCGGTGCGCGGTCCCTGGGGACTGGCGTTGCGGCCTCTGCGCACCATCGCCCGCTCTTCCTCGGTCAGCTCCGCTTCAATCTGCCGCAGCCGTCCCGCCTGGGCCGCGGCCCGCACCTGATCGACCGCCCGCCGGTGGATGTCCGACAGCCTGTCTTCACCCGACGCCACAAGCCGCGTCCGCACGTGCAGCTCCCAGACGGCGTCGCCCAGGTACGCCAAATGCAAAGGCGGCGGCAGCGGCCGGCGCATGGCTTCCGCCGGGTCTTCCGCGGACGCCTCGCTGCGCCTCGCTGCCTCCGCTTGCTCCGCCCCGCCTTGGCCCCTGGCGAGCCGCCGCGCGTTCAGGGCCGCCAGCCACGAGCCCAGCAGCCGCTCCTTGCGCTCCTCACGCATCGGTCCCCGACCCGCGGTTGGCGGCGCCCGGCGCCGTCGCGTCCTCGGCCAGCTTCCACCGGCTGCCTGTAGGCGTGTCCTCCACGATGATGCCCAGCTCCCGCAGGCGGTCGCGGATCCGGTCCGCGGTCGCCCAATCCTTGCGGGCGCGGGCCTCCTGGCGCACTTCCAGCAGCAGTTCCATGACGCCGCCCAGCAGCTGTGCGCTCTCGCCGGCCCCCGCTGCCGCCCGCTCGTCAAGGATTCCCAGCAGCCACCCGCCCAGGCGCTCAAAGACCGCCAGCGCCCGCTGCAGCACGGCTAGCTCCGCGCGCTGGACGCCCCGCGCTCGCCGCAGCAGGTGCTGCCGGAAGCCGTTGGTTTCCCGGGCCAGATCAAACAGGACGGCGATGGCCACGGGCGTGTTGAAGTCGTCGGCCATGCTGGCGTCAAACCGGGCCGGCGTCTCATTGACGCTCGCGAGGAACCGCAGGCCGGCCTCGTCCAGCCCGGCCCGGTCGGGCTCCGCCTCCGGCGCGCCATCGGCGCCGCGCTCCCGTAGGAATGCCTTGAGCTCTACGAAGGCGCCGTTCAGGCGCTGCCAGCCCCGGCGAGCCTCCGCCAGGGCCTGGTCGGAAAACTCCAACGGGCTCCGGTAGTGGGTGTTCAACAACAGGAAGCGGATGAGAGCCGCCGGGTGCCGCTCCAAGAGTTCGTCAATGCCCACCACGTTGCCCAGGGACTTGGACATCTTCTCGGCGCCCATCTTGACCAGGCCGTTATGCACCCAGAACCGCACGAAGGGCGGTTGACCCGTGTACGCTTCCGACTGGGCGATCTCGTTTTCGTGGTGCGGGAAGACCAGGTCCATGCCGCCGCCGTGAAAGTCAAAGCCGTTGCCCAAGTACGCCAGGGACATGGCCGAGCACTCGATGTGCCAGCCGGGGCGTCCCGGCCCCCAGGGGCTGTCCCACGACGGTTCGCCGGGCTTGGCGGCCTTCCAGAGGGCGAAATCCATGGGATTGCGCTTGCGCTCGTCGGTTTCAAAGCGGGTCCCGGCCATGAGCTCCTCGAGCCGCTGGCCGCTGAGTTTCCCGTAGTCCGGAAACCGGGTCACGTCGAAGAAAACGTCCCCGTCCACCGCGTACGCAAAGCCCTTTTGCTCGAGGACGCGGATCATCTCCACGATCTCGCGGATGTGCTGGCTGACCCGGGGATAGTGATCCGCCTCCTCAACGCCGAGCCGCCGCATGGCGTCGAGATACTGCTCCGCGTACCGGGCGGCCAGCGCCAGCGGATCCTCGCCCCGCTCCCGGGCCCGCTGAATGATCTTGTCATCCACGTCCGTGAAGTTTTGCACCAGGGTGACCCGGAAGCCCCGCCACTGAAGGTACTTGCGGATGACCGACCACAGGAGCGCCGGCCGGGCGTGGCCGATATGGGCTTCGGCGTACGGCGTCACGCCGCAGGCGTAGATGCGCACATGCCCAGGCTCCGCCGGTTCAAAAACCTCCTTGCGCCGGGTCAACGTGTTGTAAACCCGGATCTGCGCCGGCGGCTTCTCCGGCGTCAACCAACCGGCGGGCAATGCCCCCTCCGGGGTCACCTGTCCGGTCGGCGCCGCAGTTGTCGAAGGCGATGACGTGTCGGACATCCCTTCCCCTCCCGTCACTGCTCGCGCACTTCCTCAGCCGTCGCTGCGGCCGGCTGCGAGTCCACGACCCCCGGGCTTGGCGTCAGCCCTGCCATTTGCGCCAGCTGCGCCTCGAGTTCCCGGACACGAGCTTCCAGCTGATCGATTTGGCGCTGCATGCTCCGGAACACCTTCTCCAGCGGATCCGGCAAGTTCGCATGGTCCAGGTCGATGGTATCGACCCGTCGGCCGTTCTCTTTTACGATGCGACCGGGCACGCCGACGACCGTGGCATTAGGCGGCACCTCGGACAGCACCACCGACCCAGCCCCGATGCGGGCGTTGTCGCCGACTTTGAAGGATCCGAGCACCTTGGCGCCCGTCGCGATGACCACGTTGTTGCCGATGGTCGGGTGCCGCTTGCCCCGCTCCTTGCCCGTGCCGCCCAGCACGACACCTTGATAGAGGGTGACGTTCTCTCCTATCTCGGCGGTTTCGCCGATGACGACCCCCATGCCGTGGTCGATAAAACAGCCGGGCCCGATCTTGGCGCCGGGATGGATTTCAATCCCCGTCAAAAACCGGTTGATGTGGGCGACGATGCGCGCGATCAGCAGCAGGCGGTGCCGCCACAGCCAGTGCGCCACGCGGTGCATCAAAAGGGCGTGAAACCCGGGATACACCAGGACGACTTCCAGCCAGTTGCGGGCCGCCGGGTCCCGGGTCAGCGCCGCCTCGATGTCGCGCTTGATATCCTGCCACAGGCCCAAGCAAACCCCTCCCAGAAAGAAAAAACTCCGCGTCTTGCGCTGTGCGCAGAGACGGGAGTTGTCCCGCGGTTCCACTCTGCTTGGGAGACGGGCTCACACAGAGCACGGCTCCCCGCTTTAGGCGCTCTAACGGGCGCACCCGGCCTCTCACCTACTTTCCGGCCCCAGCCCCCTCCACGGACTGGGCGCGATTTCGGCGGGCAGCTCAGGGGGGCAATTCGCGCTGCGGCCAACCCAGGCCGCTTTCAGCCGGCGGCGGCCCTCTCTGGCGAGCGTCCCCGCAGCGCTACTGGGTCCCCGTCATCGCTTTTGCAAGGCGTTGCGCTGTTCTTGGGGCATTATACCATAGGACCGACGGGTGTCAAGGGACGTCCGAATTGTGGGACATATTCTATGCAGCAAGGGAAGACGTCCCTACATGTGGAAGGTTGTGTGGGTTGACCCTCCGAGAAAAGAAATACATTAACCCGGGTTTCCACGGAGCACGGGGCTGGTATAATGCCCATGCGCCCGTTGGAGAATACGCCCGGATTAGGAAAGCGAGGCGATAGGATGTCGACCGAACGTCAGGAGGCCGTCCTGCTGCCGCATCAGAAGGATAAGGACCACCTCATTGATTTATACCGCAAGATGTATCTCATCCGCCGCTTCGAGGAGCGGGCCGCCGAAGCCTACACCCAGGGCAAGATCGGCGGGTTCCTGCACCTCGCCATCGGCGAGGAGGCGGCCAACGTGGGCACCATCGTGGCCCTGAGGGACGACGACGACGTGTTCACCCACTACCGCAGCCACGGCCATGCCCTGGCGCGCGGCATGGACCCCGGCGCCGTGATGGCGGAGCTGTTTGGCAAGGCGACCGGCGTTGCCCGGGGCCGGGGCGGGTCCATGCACCTGGCCAGCCTCGAGCACCACTTTTGGGGCGGCTACGCCATCGTCGGCGGCCACATCCCCTTGGCGGTGGGCATGGCGTTGGCACACCAGTACCGGGGCCTTGACCGCGTGGTGCTGTGCATCTTCGGCGACGGCGCCGTCAATACGGGCGCATTCCACGAAGCCCTCAACATGGCCGGCCTCTGGAAGCTGCCGGTCGTATTCGTGGTTTCCAACAACCTATACGGCATGGGCACGGCTATCGAGCGCTCGTCGGCCGTGACCGAAGTGTACAAGCGGGCAGCCGCGTACAACATGCCGGGCCAGCGCGTCGACGGCAACGACGTGCTGGCGGTGGAGGCGGCGGTCCGGGCGATGGTCGAGCGTGCCCGGGCGGGCGAAGGCCCGTCCCTGGTAGAACTGGTCACCTACCGTTTCCGCGGCCACTCCATGGCGGACGCGGAGCTTTACCGCTCCAAGGAAGAGGTGGAGCGGTACAAGGCGCGCGATCCCATCGTGCTTTTCCGCCGCCGCCTCGAAGAACAAGGGGTTGCGGACGCAGCCACCCTGGACGCGGTCGAAAAGGACGTCGAGGCCACCGTCGACGCGGCGGTGCGGTTTGCCGAGGAAAGCCCGGAACCCGACCCCGACACCCTTTTTGACTACGTCTATGTCAATCCTTAATCGGGTCTCGCGGCGCGGGAATCACGACAAGGAGGTACGGTGACCGTGGCGGACATCACATATCGAGAAGCCCTGCGGCAAGCGCTGCGGGAAGAGATGCTGCGCGATGAGCGCGTCTTCCTGTTGGGCGAGGACATCGGCGCCTACGGCGGGTCCTACGCCGTCACGAAGGGCCTGTTGGAAGAGTTCGGCGAGAAGCGGGTCAAGGATACGCCCATCTCGGAGACGGCCATCATCGGGGCGGCCGTCGGGGCCGCCATGGACGGCCTGCGGCCCGTGGCCGAGATCATGACCATCAACTTCACGTTGGTCGCGATCGACCAGATCATCAACAACGCGGCCAAGATCCACTACATGTTCGGCGGCCAGTTCCGCTGCCCCATCGTCATCCGGACCGTAGGCGGCGGCCGGCGGCTGGCGGCCACCCACTCGCAAAACCTCGAGGTGCTTTTCGCCCACATCCCCGGGCTCAAGGTGGTGGCCCCCGCGACGCCCTATGACGCCAAGGGCCTGCTTAAGGCGGCCATCCGGGACGACGACCCAGTGATCTTCATCGAGCACAGCCTGCTCTACAGCACCCGTGGCCCCGTACCTGAGGAGGACTACGTGGTGCCCATCGGCGTCTCCGACATCAAGCGGCGGGGCCGCGACGTGACCATCGTGGCCTACTCCCGCATGGTGCGGGAAGCCCTCATCGCCGCCGAGGAACTGGCGAAACAGGGCATTGAGGCGGAAGTCGTCGACCTGCGGACCTTGCGGCCTTTGGACATGGGTCCGGTGCTGGACTCGGTGGCCCGCACCAACCGGGTCGTGGTGGTGACCGAAGACTGGCGCAGCTTTGGCATCGGCGCCGAAGTGGCGGCTCGCATCCAGGAGGAGGCCTTCGACGATTTGGACGCGCCCGTGCTGCGGGTCAGCCAGCTGGAGGTGCCGACGCCTTACGCTGCGAACTTGGAAAAGCTGGCGTTTCCCGGCAGCCGGCAGATCGTGGAGGCGTGCCTGGAGGTGCTCAACATCCGCGTCGGTGCGCCGGTCGCGGCCGGCTGATCAACGGCTCGCCAGGGAGGGACGTTTGTGGCCAAGCTGACCATGCCCCAGATGGGGTTTGACATGCAGGAAGGCACCCTGGTGCGCTGGCTCAAACAGCCCGGCGACCAGGTGCAGCGCGGCGAAGCTATCGCCGAGGTGGAAACCGACAAGGCGGTCGTGGAGATCGAGTCGTTCCACACCGGCGTCGTAAAAGAACTGTTGGTGTCCGAGGGGACGACGGTGCCCGTCGGCACGCCCATCGCGATCATCGACACGGGGGACGAGGAGGGCACGGGTGAAACCGACGCCGGGCCCGCAAGCCAGGCGGCCCAGTCCCCTGCCCCGCCGTCCGCCCAGCCGGTGCCCGCGCCGGGAGCGCCCGAGCCGGCGGCGCCTGCGGCCGGCCCCTCTGCGGCGGTCGCGGCGGCAACCGGTACCTGGCCTGGTGGGCCAACGGCCCCGGCGGCCGTGGCGCCACCGTCGGTGCAACACGGCGCCCGGCGCCTGAAGGCCTCTCCGCTGGCCAGGCGGCTGGCGTCGGAGTACGGGATCAACCTGCAGGAAATCACCGGCAGCGGCCCCGGCGGACGAATCGTGAAGCAGGATGTCCTGGCGGCGGTCGCGGCGCTCAGAGGCGCTGCCCCTGGAGCTCCCGCCGCTCCTGCCGCTCCGGCTGCTCCCGCTGCCCCCGCCGTGCCTGCCGCGCCCGCCCCGGCCGCTGCGGCAACGGCGGCGCCGCGGGCAGATTCTGTGGTGCCCATGTCCCGCATGCGCCAGACCATCGCCCGGCGCATGGTCGAGAGCAAGCAGCAGGCACCCCACTTCTACGTCACCATGGCCATCGAGATGGACCGGGCCATGGAGCTGCGGGAGCAGCTCAAGCAGCTGCCCGACGTGCCGCCGATCTCCGTCAATGACCTTGTCCTCAAGGCGACCGCCATCGCGCTAACGCGCCACCCGCGGCTCAACGCTTCCTTGGAAGGCGACGCGATCCGCGTCCATGGGGCGGTGCATTTGGCCATGGCCGTCGCGCTGGATGACGGGCTCATCACGCCTGTCATCCGGGACTGCCACGCCAAGTCGCTGGTGGAGATCGCCCGCGAGGCGCGGGAGCTGGCGGAAGCTGCCCGGGCCGGGCGGCTTAAGCCCGAGCACTACCAGGGCGGCACCTTCACCGTCAGCAACCTGGGGATGTTTGGCGTCGAGGAGTTCGCCGCCATCATCAACCCGCCGCAAGGGGCGATCCTGGCGGTCGGCGCCGTGACGGAGCAGCCCGTGGTTCGCAACGGCCAGCTGGCCATCGGCCGGGTCATGCGGGTCACCGTCTCGGCCGACCACCGGGTGACCGACGGGGCTCAGGTGGCGCTGTTCCTCCAGGACCTCAAGGCGATCCTGGAAAACCCGCTGCGCTTGCTCATTTAGGATGCGGACGACGCACCGGGCGGGCAGCCCACCTGCCCGCCGCAAGTTTGAGGAGGAAGGGTGAAGGCTGTGAGCAACCAGGAGGGTGCGCGCCACGACGTGGTCATCATCGGCGGCGGGCCGGGCGGGTACGTGTGCGCCATCCGCGCGCGCCAGCTGGGCCTGAACGTCGCGCTCATTGAAAGGGAAGCCCTAGGCGGCACGTGCCTCAACTGGGGCTGCATCCCCACCAAGGCGCTCCTGTACAGCGCCGGCCTGCTGGAGGACATCCGGCGGGCGGCCGAGTTCGGCATCGTCGTCGAAAAGGTCAGGCCCGACTATGCCGCAGCCCAAAAGCACAGCCGCCGGGCGGCCGATCGGCTGCGCAAGGGCGTCGAGTATTTGATGCGCAACAACGGCGTCACCGTCTACCAGGGCCAGGCCCGCATCACCGGCCCCGGCCAGGTCGCCATCGCCGGCGGTCCCGTGATCGCAGCGAAAAACATCGTGATCGCCACGGGAGCGCGGCCCCGCAGCCTGCCCGGGCTTGAGCCCGACGGCAAGCGGGTGTTGTCGAGCCGGGACGCGCTGGCCATGACCGAGCTCCCCAAGTCCATCGTGATCGTGGGCGCGGGCGCCATCGGCGTGGAGTTCGCCTCCATCTTCAACTCCTTCGGGGTCGATGTGACCCTTGTGGAAGCCTTGCCCCAAATCTTGCCCGCTGAGGAGCCCGAGATCAGCCAAGAGCTCACCAAGATTTTCACGAAGCGGGGCATCAAGGTCTTAACCGGCGCCACCGTGGCCGGCGTCGACGAGGACAAGGACGGCCTAGCCATCCGGGTGACCGCCGGCGACCGCCCCAGCGGGGAAATCCTGCGGGCGGAGAAGGTGCTGGTGGCCATCGGCGTCATCGGCAACACGGAAGGCCTCGGCCTGGAAAGCGTGGGCGTACAGGTAGAACGGGGCTTCATCCGGGTCAATGAGCGCATGGAAACCGGGGTGCCCGGCATTTACGCCATCGGCGACGTCACCGGCCCGCCGCTCCTGGCCCACGTCGCCAGCGAGCAGGGCGTCCTGGCCGCCGAAGCCATCGCCGGGCGTCCGGTGCGGCCGATGGACTACCGCAAGGTCCCCCGCGCCACCTACTGCCACCCCCAGGTGGCGTCGGTGGGGCTGACGGAGGCCCAGGCCCGGGAAGAAGGCCACGAGGTCAAGGTCGGCGTCTTCCCCTTGCGGGGCAACGGCCTGGCCGTCGCGACGGGCCGGACCGACGGGTTCGTCAAGATCGTGGCCGAAAGCCGCTACGACGAGATCCTGGGCATGCACGCCATCGGGCCCGAGGCGTCGGAGCTCATCGCGGAGATCGGCCTCGGCCAAACCATTGAAGCGACCCTGCACGACGTGGCCGCAACCGTGCACGCCCACCCGACGCTCTCCGAGAGCGTCAAGGAAGCCGCACTGGCGGCGCTGGGCGCTGCCATCCATATCTAGCCGGAGCGCCGAGCTGGAGCGCCGGACCATCTCCGGGAAACCAAAAGCCGGCTCTTCCAGGCGAGCGTTGCGCTCGCGCCGGGAGGCCGGCTTTCGTATTGCCGTCTCCGGACAGTCCTTCCCCCGCCGGTCCGGCGGGTATCCGGTTGGCCTTTCAACACCGGTTGAGGAACACCGGTTTAGGAGGCGGCGGTCACCAGCGACCGGGCGACCAGGGCGATGGCCAAGAGGGACAGCAACCCGTGCCAGAGCATGCCCTGGGCACCTGAACCGACGAGGCGCGCGTGCCCGAGCACGCGGCCCGCGGCCAGCACCGCATTGAGCACGCCGTACATGAGGTGCCCCGAGCTGGGCGGCAATCCCGCCGCGAAGAGAAAGATGCCCAGCGCCACCTGGGCGCCGATGAGCAGTTGGAAGAAGACGAGTGCGTGGAAAAACAGCGGGCCGGGCGCCCGCTGGCGCCAATAAAGGAAGAGCGACCACAACGCCAGCAGCGCATTGCCGGCCACAAGCCACACGGTGATCCAGTCCTTGAGCTGCAGCGCGGTTGTCATCTTTGCGCCCGTTCCTCCGTGCCCGGAACCCTTGCGAGGCTTCCCTCCGGGCACTCTGTTTCGCCTCACGGGGACGCGATTCCTGGCCCACCCACGCGCCCGCGAACAAAAACGGCCGCCCTGGCGGGCGGCCGCAGTCCTGCGCCAATAGCGGTTTCCCCGCTACCACAGCCGGAAGCCGGGCATGGTCGGGTACTCGGCCGCCATGCGCCACAACGAAGGCAGCCACGCCGCCGTCGACAGCGCAAGCCCCAGGGCAAACCAGGGCGAAATGCGGTCCAGCCACCTGGGCATGGGCCCGGGTTCCATGAGAGGCTGCGCTTCGGGCACCGTGACGGGTTCCGCCAGCCGGCGGCCGAAGATGGTCCGCAGCATGATGAAGAGAAACACGCCGCCGGAGACGAACATGATGACGCCGCCTGCCGCGGTCAACACCCCGCCCCAGTGCCATTCGCCGAAGCGCTCCGCGTACGGGGCGTAGGTCAGGAACGTGCGCCGGGGGGCGCTGGCCAGCCCCATCCAGTGCATGCCGCGGGCCATGATCGCGATGCCGAAGAACCAGCTCCACACCTGGAACACGGCCCACTTTCTCCCCCACAGCTCGCGGCCTGACAAGAGCGGCACCAACCAGTAGCTGACAGCCATAAACGTCAAGGTCACCGCCCCGGCGACCTGGGTGTGCAGGTGGCCCACGACCCACAAGGTGTTGTGGACGATGAGATTCATGTTGAGGGACGAATTGATGAGGCCCGTGATGCCGCCGGTCGCGAAGATGAGCATGGCCAAAAGCTGCCCGGCAACAGAGGGGTTGGAGAGCCACGGCAAGGCCAAGAGCCACATGATGTACCCCCGCCCGCCGCGGCGCCGGGCGCCTTCTTCGACGGACGCCACCACGGTGAACGCCGTCACCAGGCTCGGGAAGATGACCGCGTAAGTCATGATGCCGTGCAGCACCTTGAAACGATGCGCCACGCCCGGGTCGACGAACATATGGTGCAGGCCCGTCGGGGTGGCCAGCACCACGAAAAGCAGGAACACAAGCCGCGCCAGCGATTCGCTGAACAGGCGCCCCCCGACCTGGGCCGGCAGCATGGTGTACCAGGAGAGGTACGCCGGCAGCAGCCAAAAATAGACCAGCGGGTGACCGGTGAACCAAAACAGGGCCCGGGTCAGCAGATGATTGACCTGTGCCTTGTCGCCCAGCGACCACGGCAAGAGATACACCAGCAGCGCCACCGCGAGCCCAAGTGACGCCAAGAACCACATCGCCCAGGTGCACAGGGCAGCCAAAGCCATCAGCGGCGTGCGCTCCCGCGGGTGCTCCCGTTTCCAGGCCCGCCACGTGAGCCACGCATTGAGGGCGGCCATCCACGTGGCCAGCGCCACCAGCACCAGGCCCGCGTAAAACCCCGGGTGCGCCTTGAGCGGGGCGTAAAACGTGAACAGCACGGTCGCCTGGTTGCGGAAGATGGTGATCAGCAGGGCCACGGTGCCCGTGACCGCCACCGCCAGCGTCGCCCATGCGAGGCCCCGATCCGCCAGCGGCCGGCGCAACCCGTGGACGACAGCCAGCGACAGGAAGCCGATGATGAATGTCCCCGTAAACAACAGCGCCAGCACGACCCCGTGGGCGGTCAGGCCCATGTAGTACAGCTGGAGATTGCCCGGCAGAAACCGGTACAAGTCCACCTGCATCTTGTCCAAGGCCTGCAAGGTGCCGAACACGCCCCCGAGGGCCAAGAGCACGAAGCTGATGTAGATGAAGCACCGGATGTGCAGGCTGTCGGCCCGGTACAGCTCGCTCAGGTCGCGGGCAGGCGCGTCGTCAGTCGGCGGTTGCGGGTGTAGCTGCGGGTTCAACGATAATTCTCCCTTCCATCACGTGGTGGCCGACGCCGCAGTACTCGTGGCAAAACAAGCTGTGCTCCCCGGGCTCGATGAAACGGTAACGGATTTCGGACACCTGGCCCGGCACGATCATCTGGTTGATGGTCGTGTACGGGACGCGAAAACCGTGGATGACGTCCAGGCTGGTCACCTGGAACGTCACGTCCGCCCCGGCCGGCACCCGCACCTCCGCCGGCTGGAACGACCACGCCCGGGCCACCATCACGACCCGGTAGCGCCCGGGGCCCTCCTCATACACGCCCGGCTGGTTGAAGGGCGGCCGCTGGGTCACCGTCGCCGGGTCCACCTGCCCGGCGTCGCCGATGAGGCGGATGTCCAGGCCGTAGATGCTGTACGTCAAGGCCAGCATCAGGCCGATGAGCACCGCCGCGCTCAAGAAGATCCACAGCCGCTCGTAGCGGTCAATGTCCAACGAGCCCACCACCGTAGCGCAGCATGTGGTAGTACACGTAGCTCCACAACAGGATCGTGGCCGCGGCGTAGATGAGGACGATCACCATCGTTCCCTGCGGTGTCCGTACCCGCCCGGCCTCAGTCGGGCCGCCTGTGTCCCGCTCCTCCACGCCGTCGGGCCGGCGGGCGGCTTGCGCGTCTTGCATGTCCGGATCCCACCTCTGCTCCCGGGACCAAGGATGGCATACCCTGGAACCTACGGTGCGCCGACGGGTTCCCGTTTATGCGCCCGAGGCCTTGAGTATAAGACCCGCCGGCCCGGGGCATCGTATCGACCTGAATGGAAACCCGCGCCCGCAACGCCGTATTGGGTTGCCTGCAACGCCACAAACGGCCCATAGGTTTGGAGGCAAAGCGATGGCAGAGGGTCAGCATTCGGACAGACGCAAACCAAGCCCCCTGTTGCCAGGCCCCATCTGGGCTGCGTTCGCCACCGTCCTGGCGCTCTTGACCCTTTGGATCGTGTTTTTCATTCCCCCTGGCGCGCCCAGCCAGGACTTCGCCGGCGACGTGCCGGGACTGGATGAAGACTTGTTTGACCAGCCGGGCGGTGCGGTGGACACCGCGGCCCAACTCCAGCGCCTGCGGGAAATGGTTCCACCCGAACTGCGGGAACGACCCAACCCCGTGGAACCGACCGAGGCGGTGCTGGCGCGGGCCCAGAGCATCTTCAGCAGCCAGTGCTCGGTCTGCCACGGTCCCAACGGCGACGCGAACGTGCCCGTGGCCCGCACCCTCAATCCCCCGCCGGTGAACTTCACCCACCCCGCCTTTGCCGACATGGAACCCGGCGCGACCTTCTACATCATCCAAAACGGCGTCGCCGCCACCGGCATGCCCGCCTTCGGCCAATCATTGTCCGAGGAGGAAATCTGGGGTCTCGTCCACTTCCTGCGCATGAACTTCGCCCAAGTCCCGCGGCGCACCGAAGACGTGGCGCCGCCGGTGCAGCCGTAACCAGGAGTATCCGAGCCTCTCACCACATTTCGAATCCAAACAAATCGTACATATAATTATCTATACGACGTGATTGACATCTTTCTATCGTGCATATAGAATGATCAGTAACTAGCTGACTATTCCTTGGGTGCCAAAAACATCCGGGAGAGTGCCCATGTCGCATCAGCTGGAGGTCGCCGGACTCAACCTCTCGTTTGGTGGACTCAGGGCGCTGGTCGACGTCAATCTCCACGTGGACGCCGGGGAACTGGTGGCCGTCATCGGCCCCAACGGTGCGGGCAAGACGAGCCTCATCAACTGCATCAACGGTTTCTACCGCCCCCAGGCGGGCACCATCACCTTCGAGGGGTACAACATCACCCGCCAGCCCCCTCACGTCATCGCCGGGCGCGGCATCGCGCGGGCGTTTCAAAACGTCGAGCTGTTCCGCGGCATGACCGTCCTCGAAAACCTCACCCTCGCACGCCATCTGCACCTGCGCTACGGTGTCGCGCATGCGCTGGCCTACTACGGCCGCGCCCAGGCCGAGGAGGCCGCCAACCGCCGCTTCGTCGAGGAGATCCTGGACTTCATGGAGCTCGAGCCCTACCGCCATAAGGTCGTCGGCACCTTGGCCTACGGCATACAAAAGCGGGTGGAAATGGCCCGCGCCTTGTGCTTGGAGCCGAAGCTCCTGCTCTTGGATGAGCCCATGGCCGGCATGACCGTGGCGGAGAAGGAAGACATGGCCCGTTTCATCATGGACGTCAACGAGGAGCGGGGCACATCCATCATCCTCATCGAGCACGACTTGCACGTGGTGATGGACTTGAGCTCCCGGGTGTACGTCCTCAACTTCGGGCAGGTGATCGCCTCCGGCCGGCCTGCAGAGGTGGCGCGGGACCCCCGAGTCATCGAGGCTTACCTGGGAGACGAGGCGGGTGTGGCTTCGTGACGCTGGGATTTGCCGTCGAAACCGCGGACACCTTGCCGAAGCTCTTGTGGGCCCGGGCCTCCGGGCCCGACAGGCACCGCCCGGCCCTGCGGCACAAGGAGTACGGCATCTGGAACGAGGTGTCGTGGGAAATGTACCAGCAGCATGTGCGCTGGACGGCCCAGGGGCTCCTAGCCCTGGGCGTCAAGCCGGGTGAAACGGTGGCCGTCATCGCCGACAACATCCCCGAGTGGTACTACATGGAGCTGGCCGCCCAGGCCATCGGAGCCGTGGTCGCCGGCATCTACCAGTCCAGCGTCGCCCGGGAGGTCGCCTACGGCCTCCAGGCGACCGATGCCGTCATCGTGCTGGCCGAAGACCAGGAACAAGTCGATAAGCTGCTTGAGGTCCGCGACCAGATCCCAGCGGTGCGCCAGGTGATCTTCCAAGACCCCAAGGGCATGCGCCGCTACCGCCACGACCCGTGGCTCATGAGCTTCGCCGAGCTCCTCGAGCTGGGCAAGGAGCGCGAGCAAGCGCACCCGGGCGAAGTCGACCGGCTTGTGGCCGCGGGCGACCCGGACGCGGTTTGCCTCATGTGCTTCTCCAGCGGCACGACGGACTTGCCTAAGCCGGTCATGCTCAGCCACCGCAATGTGCTGGTCATGGGACGCAACTTCGCCTCCATCGAGGGTTTCCGGCCCGGCGACAACTACTTGTCCTTCCTTCCTTTGGCGTGGATGGGCGAGCAGATGATGGCCGTCGCCACCGGCCTGGTGGCCGGTTTCACCGTCAACTGCCCCGAGGAAGTCGAGACCGTCGACCACGACCTGCGGGAAATCGGGCCCCACCTCATCTTCAGCCCGCCGCGGGTATGGGAGGCGCAGATGCGCCAGATCCGGGTCAAGATGGAAGACTCCACCTGGCTCAAGCGTAAAGTCTTCGACTGGGGGCTCAAGGTCGGCTTGCAAGTCGCCGACCTGCGTTTTGCCGGCCAGCCGGTGCCCCCGGGGCTTAAGCTCCTCCACCGCTTCTTCCACTTTGCCCTCTACCGCCTCATCCAGGATCGCCTCGGCTTCTTGCGGCTACGCAAGGCGTACACGGCGGGCGCCGCCTTGGGCCCCGACGTCTTCCGCTTTTTCCACGCCCTCGGCATCAACCTCAAGCAAGGCTACGGCCAGACGGAGACCGCGGGGATCTTCTGCTTTCACCGGGACGGCGACATCAAGTTTGAAACCGTAGGCACCCCGTTTCCCGGCGTAGACGTGCGTGTCAGCGATAAAGGCGAGATCCTGGTCCGCGGCGACATCGTCTGCCGGGGCTACTACCGGCGGGACGAAGCGACCCAGAAGGCCATCGACGACGGCTGGCTGCACACGGGCGATGCGGGTTACCTGGACCCCGACGGCCACCTGGTCATCATCGACCGGCTGGGCGACGTCATGCGCACGCAGGACGGCCACGTCTTCAGCCCGCAGTTCATCGAGAACAAGCTCAAGTTCAGCCATTACATTAAGGAAGCGGTCGTGTTCGGCGACGGGCTGCCGTACGTGGCGGCGCTCATCAACATCGACGCCCAGACGGTGGGCAAGTGGGCCGAAGACCGCAAGCTGACCTACACAACCTACCTCGATCTGTCCCAGAAGCCGGAAGTGGCCCGGCTCATCCGGGACGAGGTGGCCCAGGTCAACGCCCGCCTCAAGCCGGAGCACCGCATTCGCCGCTTCGCGCTGCTGTACAAGCTCCTGGACGCGGACGACGAGGAGCTGACCCGCACCGGCAAGGTGCGCCGTTCGCTGGTCGCCCAGCGCTACCGCCCGCTGTTTGAGGCGCTGTACAACGGCAGCGCGGAGATCCCCGTGCGCACCACCTTCCACTACCAGGACGGGCGCGTGGCCGAAGTGGAGGTGCGGGTGGCCATCCACTCCCTTCCCGCGGAGGAGGCCGGGTATGGACTTTCTGTTGCAACTGCTGGTTAACGGGCTCGTCATCGGCTCGGTTTACGCCCTGGCGGCGCTGGGTTTCGTGTTGATCTACAAGGCAAGCCGCGTCCTCAACTTCGCCCACGGCGATTTCCTGGCGCTCGGCACCTTTGTGGCCTTCGCCCTGGCGACGAGCCTGCGCCTGCCGGTCATCCCGGCCATCATCCTTACGCTCCTCTGCTTCTTCGTGCTGGGGCTCATCGTCGAACGCGTGGTGCTGCGGCCGCTCATCGGCAAAGAGGTCATCGCCGTCATCATGGTCAGCATCGGGCTCTCCAGTGTGATTAAAGGCGTCATGTACCTCATCTGGGGCCCGGGGTACTTCTTGTTCCCCGAGTTCATGCCCGACGTGCCCATCATCATCGGCGACCTGTACCTCTCGCCCGTGCACCTCTTGGGCTTGGCCGTCTCGGCGGCGTTCTTGGGTTTATTCAGCCTGTTCTTCAAGCGCAGCACGCTGGGCGTGGCCATGCGGGCTGTGGCCGACGACCAGCAGGCCGCCTTGTCCCTGGGCGTGAGCGTCCGGAAGATCTTCGCCGTGTCATGGGGCATCGCGCTGGTGAGCGCCGTGGCCGCCGGCGTCGTGGTGGGCAGTATCACCAGCTTGAGCACTGAGGGCCTCTCCACCATCGGCATCCTCGTCTTCCCGGCCGTCATCGTCGGGGGCCTTGACAGCGTGCCGGGAGCCGTGGTCGGCGGGCTGCTCATCGGGGTCCTCGAAAACCTGACCGCCGGCTTCATCGATCCGGTGCTGGGCGTGAGCCTCAGATCGGTGGTGCCCTTCGTGGTGCTCGTGCTGATCCTGATGATGAAACCGTACGGCCTGTTCGGCACCGTCGAAATCGAACGGGTGTGAGCGGCGCGGCTTGGGCAACGCAACGGTGACCGCTGCGCTGTCAGCCGTGGCGGCAGACGCCCGAGTGCGGCGGAAATGACGGGAGGTTGGCCAGCGTGCAGTTTTCGGCCTGCGGCAACTACAAGACCCGCTACGTGGATGAGGCCACCATCTTCCCCAACGACACGGGGCGCGTCTTGGTGGCCGTCCTCTTGTTGTTCCTGGCCACCTTGCCCTTATGGCTCAGCCCGTACCTGGTCTTCGTTTTCACTCTGATTGGAATTTTCATCGTGGGTGCCGTGGGGCTCAACATCCTCACCGGTTCCACGGGCCAAATTTCCTTGGGCCACAGCGCGTTTATGGGCCTGGGCGCATACGCGACGGGGCTCCTGGCTCAGGCCGGCCTGCCCTTCTGGCTCGCGATCCCGGTTGCGGGTGCCGTCGCGGCCGCGGCCGGTGCGTTTTTCGGCATACCCTCGCTCCGGGTGAAAGGCCTGTACCTGGCCCTGGCCACCCTGGCCGCCCAGGTCATCCTCCAGTTTGCCTTCAACCTGTTTGATAGCCGCGGCGGCGGCACGTCTTATTTGTCCGTCCCGCAGGCGACCCTCGGGGGGCTTGTGCTGGACCGGGAGCGCCTCTTCTACTACGTGGTGCTGGTCACGGCGGTGCTCGCGGTCTTCGCCGCCCTCAACCTGTTCCGCACCCGCATCGGCCGTGCGTTCACGGCCATCCGCGACAACGACCGGGCGGCGGCCGCCATGGGCATCAACGTCTTCGCCTACAAGCTCCTTTCCTTTTCCATCAGCGCCTTCTACGCCGGCGTGGCCGGCGCCCTCTGGGCGTACGCATCGGGCGTAGTCAGCGCCGAGCGCTTCACGCTGCTGTTGTCCGTCGAGTACCTGGCCATGATCATCGTCGGGGGCCTCGGGAGCGTCCTGGGATCCATCCTGGGTGCGACGGTCATCACCGTCTTGCCCGAAGGGCTGCGGGTGGCGGCCGACTACATGAGCCAAGTGCTGCCGCAGGCGACCCACTTGTTTTTGGCTATGCGCTTTGCCGTGTTCGGGCTCATCATCGTAGGTTTCCTGATGTTGGAACCCCAGGGCCTCGCCGACCGGTGGCGCGTGATCAAGACCTATTTCAACACCTGGCCCTTCCGGTACTAACCGCGCGGCCGGCGTATCTGCGGGCCCGCTCACAGGCCCGGCAGCCGGCGGCCGGCGGAATTTTGGGGAAAGGGGATGTGCAAATGCGAACGGCTTCGCTGCTGGCGCTGGTGATCGTGGCGTTGATCTCGGCGCCGGTCTGGGCCCAAGATGTGCCCACGGTCAAAATCGGGGCCATCGTGACCTACACCGGACCCACCAGCGACGTCGGCGCCCACTACGGCGACGGCATCCGCGACTACTTCCGGTGGCTCGCCGACGAGCACGGCGGCATCGTGGACACCAACTTCGGCCGCGTGCGCGTCGAGCTGGTCTGGACCGACGACCAGTACAACCCGCAGACGGCCCTCACGGCCCTGCGCCGGTTTGTCAGCGAGGACAACATCATCGGCGCCATCACCTGGGGCACCGGTGCGAACCTGGCGCTCATGGACGAACTCAACCGCGTCCAGGTGCCGGCCTTGTCCGCGTCGTTCCACCGGGGACTTCTGGATCCGCCCGGCCAGTACAACTTCTTCATCAGCACCAACTACGACAACCACATGCGGGTGCTGATTGACTATGCGGTGAGCCAGCACAAGGGTTCGCAACCGCCCCGCATCGCCTTTAGCGTCCACCCGTCCCCGTACGGCCGCTCGCCGCTGGAAGCCGGCCGAACCTACGCCGAACAGCTGGGCTTGAACGTCGTCGCATCGCAGGAGCTGCCCGCCGACGTGCTGGACGCCACAGGACAAGTGCTTGAGCTGCGGCGGGCCGGGGCCGAATACGTCTTCTTCCAGAACGTCGCGCAACCCGTGTCGGTGTTCCTGCGGGACGCCCGGCGGCAGGGACTGCGGGCCCAGTTCCTCGGCATCCACTACGCCGGCGGCGAGGAACTGTTGCACTTGGCCGGCCGCAACGCGGACGGGTTCATCACCACCTCGGCCGCCGTGACCTGGGACACGGACGTTCCGGGCATCGAGTTTGTCAAGGCCCTCAACGCCCGTTACCACCCCAACGTGGCCGTGCGCCCGCCCCACTACACGCAGGGCGTCGTGACGGCCATGGTGCTGATGGAGGCGGTCAAGCGGGCCTCGGCGCCTACGGGTGCCGCGGTCAAGGACGCCCTTGAGACCATCAAGGACTTCGACGCCGGCGGCCTGACGCCGCCCATCACCTTCGGGCCCAACCGGCACTGGGGCGCCGACAGCCTGTACCTGTACCGCCTGGACGCGAACCAGAACCGGCTGGTATTCCTCGGCGAGTTTTCGCCCAACTACGAGTAGGGAGAGACGATGACGCAGCCAGCGACCTTGGGGACCCCGCTTGCGGGGTCCCCGGCCGCGGCCCCGGGCGCGGCCGAACCGCTACTGACCGTCAACAACATCGAAGTCGTCTACCACGACGTCATCCTCGTGCTCAAGGGCGTCTCCCTCGTAGTGCCCAAGGGGCAGATCGTCGCCCTCTTGGGCACCAACGGCGCCGGCAAGTCCACCACCCTCAAGGCCATTTCGGGCTTGCTCAGCGCCGAGGAGGGCCGCGTGCGCCAGGGCAGCATCATCTACCAGGGGCGCGACATCGCCAATGCGGACCCGGCGTCCGTCGTCCAGGCGGGCATCGTCCAGGTGCTGGAAGGGCGCCGCATCTTCAAGCACCTGACGGTGGAGGAAAACCTGCGGGTCGGCACCGTGACCCGGCGGGACGGCCAGATCCGCCAGGACATGGAAATGGTCTATCACTACTTCCCCCGCCTTTACGAGCGGCGCCACCAGCTGGCCGGCTACTGCTCCGGGGGCGAGCAGCAGATGCTGGCCATCGGGCGCGCCTTGATGGTGCGGCCGCAGCTCTTGCTGCTGGATGAGCCCTCTTTGGGGCTGGCGCCCATGCTGGTACAGGAAATCTTCGCGATCGTCCGGCGCATCAACGCCGAGCGTGGCACCACCATCCTGCTGGTGGAGCAAAACGCCCGGGCAGCCCTCAACGTGGCCCACTACGGCTACATCATGGAGAACGGCCGTATCGTACAGGAGGGATCTGTCGCACAGCTCAAGAATAATCCAGATGTGAAGGAGTTTTACCTCGGGCTGACCGAATCGGGAACCCGCAAGAGCTACCGGGATGTCAAGGCCTATCGCCGGCGCAAGCGCTACATGTAGCTGCCGGGACGGCCCGGGGCGTATGCTGGATGGGGGGATAGGGCGTGAGCCGTACACAGGACCGCCTGTCACACGCGGCACAAAGCGGCCTGGAACGCAAGCCGCGGTTTCTCACCACGTCCGGCGTCGCCGTCAAGGGGCTTTACCGGCCCGACGACGTCGCGGCGCTGGACTACAATCGGGATCTGGGAGATCCGGGGTGCTACCCGTTCACCCGCGGCATCCACGCGACCATGTACCGCGGGCGCCTTTGGACCATGCGCCAGTTCGCGGGCTTTGGGACCGCGGAGGAAACCAACCAGCGTTTCCGCTACCTTTTGAAGGAAGGCCAGACGGGCCTCTCGGTCGCCTTTGACCTGCCCACGCTGATGGGCTACGACTCCGATCACCCGAGAGCCGAGGGCGAGGTGGGCGTCGAGGGGGTGGCCGTGTCCAGCCTGGCGGACATGGAGACGCTGTTTGACGGAATCCCGCTGGACCAGGTCACCACGTCCATGACCATCAACGCGCCGGCCATCGTCATCTTCGCGATGTACCTGGCGGTTGCGGAGAAGCAGGGCGTCCCGTTTGACAAGCTGTCGGGGACCATCCAAAACGACATCCTGAAGGAGTACATCGCGCAAAACGAGTGGATCTTTCCGCCCAAGCCGAGCATGCGGCTGATCACGGACATTTTTGCCTACTGCGCGGAACACGTACCCCGCTGGAACACCATCAGCATCAGCGGCTACCACATCCGGGAGGCGGGCGCGACGGCCCTGCAGGAGTTGGCCTTCACCCTGGCCAACGGCCGGGAGTACGTGCGGGCGGGCATCGCGG
>PKQR01000110.1 GCA_017578085.1 Bacillota bacterium | reverse complement strand
CCATCACCATCGCCTATGAAACCTATGGCCAGCTGTCGCCGGCGCGGGACAACGCCATCCTCATCGTCCACGCCCTCACGGGGGACGCCCACTGCGCGAGCCACGGGCCGGACGATCCCGAGGAGGGTTGGTGGGAAGACCTGGTCGGCCCGGGCCGGGTGTTTGACACCAACCGCTACTTTGTCATCTGCTCCAACGTCCTGGGCGGGTGCCAGGGCAGCACCGGACCGGCCTCCATCGATCCCCGCACGGGCCGCCCCTACGGGGCCCGGTTTCCCGTGATCACCATCGGCGACATGGTCCGCTGCCAGGCGCGGCTGCTCGACCACCTGGGCATCGAGCGGGTGGTGACCGTGGCCGGGGGCTCCATGGGCGGCATGCAGGCCCTGGAGTGGGCGGTGCGGTTCCCGGAGCGGGTGCGAAGCGCCATCCCCATCGCGGCGCCGGCACGCTCCTACCCCCAGGCCATCGCGTACAACGAGGTCGGCCGCCAGGCCATCATGAACGACCCCGACTGGCGCGGCGGCGACTACTACGGCACCCCGGGCCCGGTGCGGGGGCTCGCGGTGGCGCGGATGCTGGGCATGATCACCTACCAGAGCGACCCGTCCATGACGCGGAAGTTTGGCCGGGCGCTGGTGGCCAGCCGCCTCAACGACCCGTATTCGCTCTCCGTGACGTTTCAGGTGGAGAGCTACCTGCACTACCAGGGCAAGAAGCTCGTCGACCGGTTTGACGCCAACAGCTACCTGTATCTTACCCGGGCCCTGGACCTGTTTGACGTGGCAAGGCCCTGGGGGTCGCTGGAGGCGGCCCTGGACCGGGTGCAGAGCCCGGTGCTGGTGGTGGGCGTTTCGTCGGACATCCTGTACCCGACGTACCAGCAAAAGGAAATCGTCGACACGCTGGCGCGGCTGGGGAAGGATGTGGAGTACGCGGAGATCGACAGCCCCCACGGGCACGACGGGTTCCTGATCGACTTCCCCAAGATGGAGCCGATCCTGCGGCAGTTCCTGGAAACCGTCAGCAGCGTTGACGCAGGCGCGGGGCGATAGGCGGGACGCGCAGCGGTTGAGGAGATAGCGCTGGGCGAGACGTACAGCGCTTGGAAACACAGTGCTTCGGGGGAACGCAGGGCGCTCGAGAACCGCGGGGCGCGAAGCGGAACGCCGCGCACCCGGCGGCACGGGCGGCGCTGCACGAGGGAAAAGAAAGGAGGGCCACCCCGGCCCTCCTTCTTGCTTGCGCATCGTTTCCCCGGCGCTCGGCGCTCCGGCCGCCTCGCGCCTAGTCGTGCTTGTGCCCGTAGTGCTTGGTGACGAACTCGACCGAGTCGCCGTCGATCACGTAGTGCGCTTGGGGCGTGTCGAGCTTGATCAGCCGGTTCTCGAAGTCGAAGGTCGTGTCGCCCAGGTGAAGCTCGAAGGTGACACCCCCCGACGTGGTGATCATGATCTCGCCCCACTCCTTCAGCTGCTGCTGGACAAGCTCCATCTTCATGTCCCAGCACCTCCTGTAGGCCCCTGTGGGTTCGCTTAGGTACCCTCTTCGACCTTGCACGGCGCCTTCCTTGGTCAGAATGTCCCAAACGGCCAGGCGCCATGTCCCCACCGGCGCCGCCCGCTGCCGCCGCCTGCTCGGGCGGCTACAATCGAGCCGGCGTCGTCGCGGTCTAAGGCGTTTCCCGGGCGCCGGGGCTGCGCCGCAGGCAGGAAGGAAGGGTCGAGCGGCCTCAGTCCGCGTTGTACAGGCCCGGGACGGGATGGGACAACCCGACGACGCGTTTCACCGGCAGCACAAAGCCGATGCCGTGGCCGGGCTTGTTGAGGTCCACGGCCGCGTCGACGGCGTCCAGGATGCCGTCGGTCCGCTGCTCGGGGACGAGGATCATGACGATGTCCTTTTCGGGCTCAATGGGGATGTTGAAGATCTTCTTCTGCTCATGGATCCCCGAGCCGCGGCCGTGGACGATGGTCGCCCCCTCGGCCCCGGCGCGGCGCGCCGCTTCCAGGACGTCCTCCGCCTTGCCCGACTCCACGATGACGACGATCAGGTCGAACTGTGTGTCGGCCAACGCTCTTCCCTCTCCTTTTGCGCTCCTTCGACCCCCGGCTCAGCGCGCCGGAAGAGCACGCCCAGCACCAGCACGGCCAGCACGGGCGCCAGGCCCACCAGCGCCACGAGCCCAAAGCCCGCGATGACGGGGTCGGCGCCCGGTATCGCCCGGGCAGCGCCCAGGGCCACCGCGGCGATGAAAGTCACCGTGATGGGGCCCGTGGCCACGCCGCCCGAGTCGAAGGCGATGGACGTGAAGGCCGGCCTGACCAGGAACATGAGGGCGAAGGCCAGCGCGTATCCCGGTATCAGGATGGCCAGCAGGTGCAGGCCCAGCCACACCCGCAGCATGGCCAAGGCCACCGCGGCGCCCACGCCCACCGCCAGCGCGAACAATAGCAGCCGCTCGGGGATGGTGCCGCCGGAAACCCGGGCCACTTCCTGCGTCTGCACCCGCACCGTCGGCTCGGCCAAAATGGTCACAAGGCCCAGTATAAACCCGATCGGCACCAGCATCCAGGGTTTCGAAGCCGCCACCAGCCGGCCGATGGCCTGGCCCGCCGGCATGAAGCCGATCCGCACCCCGTACAGGAACAGGATGGTGCCCAGCGCCGTCAAGAGGAGGCCGGTGAACAAGGAGCGCGACTGGGTGCGCGGCAGCTGCAGGAACTTGAGGTTGAAGACCAGCGCGACCGCCGCCAGGGGCGTGACCGCCAGCGCCACCTCGATGACGACGTCGATGAAGGCGCTCAAGAATTCCCCCACGAACCGTCTTCCACCTTCCTCCCGCCTTGCGCCGGCCGCCGCATCGCGGCCGCCGTCAAAGCCGGTGATGGTGAACGGGCGCGAAGCCCACGAACGCTCAGGAATAGAGCAGGCCCAGGAGCAAGACGGCTAAGATGGGCCCGACGAACACCATGGCCACAAGGCCGAAGCTTGCGGACACGCGGTCCCGCACGCCCAAGACTGAGACGATGCCCACGTTGAGGGCCATCACAAAGGGGACGATGAGCGGCCCGGTGGTAACCCCTCCCGCGTCAAAGGCGACCGACAGAAACCGGGGTTCCACAAAGGCGCTGAGCACGAAGGCCAGCGCGTAGGAGGGCAGCAAAATCCAGCCCAGAGGGATCTGGAAGAACACCCGCAGCAGGCTCAAGAGCGTGTAGATCCCGACCCCGGCCGCCACAAAGGCCACCAGCACCAGCGGCGGGATCTCGCCGTCAGAGGCCGTGTCCACCAGCGATGCGAGCACCTGCACGTTGGGGTCGGCCACCGTGGCCAATATCGTGAAGAGCACAGCCACGCCAAACACGCCGGCCGCGCCGAGACGACTGGGCAGCACCGCGCCGACCCGCTCGCCCAGCGGCACGACGCCCACATTGACGCCCAGCAGGAAAAGGCCGAGCCCCAGCGCGACCAGGACGCTGCCCGCGAGGAAGCGCCCCAGCCCTTCCGCGCCCAGCGGCGCCACGGTCAGGTGGAGAATGACCACCAGCACAACGATCGGGCTCACCGCGCTCAGCACTTCGCGTCCGATGTTACGCACCAGTTCCCGCCCGTCGGGTGCCGCCAACCCTTCCATCGACCTCCCTCTATCATCCTCGCCATACGTCTTCCCCTTGGAGGCCCATTTGTCCTCCCCCACAGGGCCGCCGCACGGCGCCGCGGCGGGCTTTCGCCAAAGTCCGGATGATTGGGCCAGATCGCCGCGTGAGGCACGTGCCGCCAACCGCGGTCATCGGGTATACTGGCATCGGGTACACTGGCAACAGCGGCGATCCGCAACCGCGATGCATCGGGAACGCCGACGCCGCGCCATGCACCCGTTGACTCCGGACCGGTTCCGTGATAAAATGACCGATGCCAACAGGCGCCCGTAGCTCAGTGGACAGAGTAACGGACTACGAATCCGGAGGTCGGAGGTTCGAATCCTCCCGGGCGCGCCAACGAAGGCCCCGTCGCAACGTCGTCATGCGACGGGGTGTTCTTTTTTGCTACAGACGCCGGAAGGGTCAACGGGGGTAACCTGTTGGACTCTTGGATTGGGTCGATCGAGCCCCGGCCGGAGCTGAGCCGTCACGGGGACGCGTCCGCCGGATGAAAGAAGCCCGTCGGGCGGCTGTAACGTACACTCCGCTGGGCTATTCATCCAGATGAGCTCCGGCTTGAGCCATTCCGGGTCTGTTGTCAGTAGGGCCAGAGAACTGACGTCTCTCTGGTTGGAAGCGCCAGATCACTCCTCCCGGAGATACCGTGGCCCAGCCCTCAGCCCACACCTCCCAACGCCCGCCTTCGTCTGCAATGACCTCGATACCTGGGGGAACCCGGGCGTGCTCAGAAGCTTCCACGGTGTGTCTCCGTGGCCGAGCACGGGGAAACGCGGCAACAACGCCGAATCGGTTTGTCGTCGCGAACTGAGGGCCGGAGGGCTGTGTTGCCCCGTGGCCGTGGGGCCACGGGGAGCACACCCGCACCCGGTCCAGGGTCGGAGGGGGGGCGCCATGAATTCATCGGGCTTGACGCGGGACGACAGTCGGGCCGCCGGTTTCGCCGCGGCCGGTTATAGGAGGCTGCTCGAGCTCCTGCTGGTTGCCTTGCGCCTCGGGCTGACGTCTTTTGGCGGTCCCGTGGCCCATCTGGGCTACTTCCGCGAGGAGTACGTCGTGCGCCGGCGGTGGTTGGACGACGCTGCGTATGCGGACCTGGTGGCTTTGTGCCAGTTGCTGCCCGGCCCAGCCAGCAGCCAAGTGGGGATGGCCATCGGCATGATGCGGGCCGGTTTCTGGGGCGGCGTCGCGTCATGGCTGGGGTTTACGCTGCCGTCTGCAGCGGCCCTCATCCTGTTTGGCGCCCTGGTGAACAAAACGGACGCCGCCGGCGAAGGAGCCACGCTAACGCAGGCCGGCTGGGTGCACGGGCTCTTGGTGGTGGCCGTAGCCGTCGTCGCCCATGCGATCTGGGGCATGGCCGCCAATCTGACGCCCGACCGGGTCCGCGCGACCATCGCCGTCGTGGCTGCCATAGTAGTCCTGGCGGTACCGACAGCGCTGACGCAGGTGGCCGTGATCGTGCTGGGAGGACTGCTGGGTCACCTGCTGCTCCGGCGGCCCGCTGTCCAGGCAGCCAACCGTGGGATCCCCGGGACGGCTCGGCCGCCCATCCCCGGCGCGGGCGCCGTTGTTGCTTTGGTCCTGTTCTTTGGCCTACTGATAGGCCTGCCGCTTTTGGCACGAGCGTACCCCGTCCCGGCGGTGGCCGTCTTGGACCGCTTCTACCGGGCGGGGAGTCTTGTCTTCGGCGGCGGCCATGTGGTCCTGCCTTGGCTGCAAACCGGTGTGGTCGGGCCGGGCTGGGTAACGGCGGAGCAGTTTTTGGCCGGCTACGCCGCGGCACAGGCCGTGCCGGGGCCCCTCTTCACCTTCGCGGGCTACTTGGGTACGGTCATAGGCGGGTGGAGCATGGGTGCACTCGCGACGGTGGCCATCTTCTTCCCGTCGTTTCTGCTCATCGCTGGAGCCCTGCCCTATTGGGACCGGATCCGGCGGCACGCGAGCTTCCAGCCGGCGTTGCAGGGCGTCAACGCCGCCGTGGTGGGCTTGCTCCTCGCGGCCTTCTACGACCCGGTGTGGACCAAGGCCATCCGCTCACCACTCGACTTTGGCCTGGCGGCAGCCGCCTTCAGCCTGCTCGTGCACTGGAAAGCCCCCGCGTGGCTGGTCGTGATGGCCGCCGCGCTGGGGGGTGAGCTGCTGGCCGCGCTGGCTTCCGCGGCCTAGCCTCTCTCGCCCCATAGCGACTGGCCACCGCGGCTCTCTTCGGCGGCTCCGGGCGGCCGCGCGGGTCTTCCCCAATTTCGATGCTTCCACGTGGTTCAGGGCACCGGGCGCGGGCTTCGGTCCCTTACCTCCTTACCTCGCTGGGGCGTTGAGTGCGAGTGGGCCCTGACTTGGGTATCGCATCCTTGGCTTAGCGAACGCGACGGAGCCAGTCACGGAAAGCCTGATCGAACTCCGTCCGCGTCAGCCCAGTTGCCTCTTGCACCGCGCCCCAAAACGTGGGCTGCGAGCTCATGAGAATCCGCCGGATCCCCTCCACCCCGACCCTGGCGTGCAGAAACCGCAATGCCAGTGCGCCAGCCGCGTAGACGTCTTCGGCGGCCTCGAGCGGGGACTGCAGCAGGAAACTCACCGGTGTGTTGTAACGCTGCCCGTAGACCCGGTCGAATGTCTGCTCCCCGATCACCAGGAGGCGGAAATATTCGCCCAGACCCTCGTGGAACCACCGCGGAGGGCCGCCCGCGTTGGCATCCATTCCGTAACCGCCCGCACGGCGCCGGATGCGGTCGAAGAAGACGTGCGAGTACTCGTGGGCGATGTTCCCGACATACCAGGTTTGATCGTAAGAGCTGCCACCGGCAGCCGACGGGGCCGTGAAGTGCAGCGTCGCTGCCGAGGGCTCCGCGTAGGCGTAGCCCGGCTGGAGCTCTCCGGCGCCGTGCAGCCAGAGCGTCACCGGTTCGTTGACGACCTCATCAACCTCGGGAAAGTGGACGCGAAGCTTTCCCAAGACGTCTTCCGCCCACGCGAGCATTCGCTCCGCGTCCCTCTCGAGCTCGGGGGGATAGCTGGCCAGGAAGCGGCCCCTTTCCAACGTCTTCCGCGTCCAGGACCTCGACGAGGGCTCGGCGGCGACAATTACTGGCTTTACTGTCCACGGGACACCGAGCGGTACCGACCGCTCGACCATAACCGACAGCAACCGTTCTATCTCCTCCGTCGTCCGCCCTACCACGATTCCCCGCACGCGGCCGCCCTGCCGGGCCAGGTAAGCAAACGGGGGCTCGTAGCGCACGAGATCTTCGAGCGCTGGCGGAAGCAAGTTCCGGTCGCGCTGGGGCCACTCGGCGAGCTTTGCCACATCCTCCGCCGTAATGTTGAGGAGGAGGAGAGTGTCAAGCGTCTGAAGCGCATCCCGATGAACGGGGAGCCGGTCGTAGATGTACTGGAGACCGCCCCCTAGGTAAAAACCAGCGCCAACCTTCTGCTGAAGCGGCCTAACCGTAGCGATATTGACGCCCGCGCCGGCCAGGATGCCCGTGTTGCTTCCCATGCGCCACTGTGGCGCGCCCTGTAGGGGATTGGCCGAGCCATCTGTGCCGCTCAACTCCTCCGGGCTCAACGTGCCGGTCCCCGCAGCACCGGTGCAGCCAGTCAGCATGACCGCCAGGAGGAAGAACAGGGTGAGGCGAATGCTCATCGAGCCAGCACAGGTGCGCCGGAGCATAAGTCTCCCCCCAACGTCGACGCAGAAGCTTGTGAAATGTCTGTGTCGTTGACTTTCTGAATCTTCTCTGTCGAGGAGACATTCGAGGAGTCTCTCTCTTGTCTCCTGCTGTTTCCGGTCATGGTTTCCCTTAGATGTGCGGTGCCCGGCACGTCCTGGTGTACGGCCGGGCAGGGATCGAGTTGTTGAGGCGACGCTTCCTCGCGATGGGGAGGTAAGAGACCGGAGCCCGGGTCAAGTCCCATTCTGTCTGTAAAAAGTGGTCTGGCTCATGCGGTGGCCTTCTCCCTCTGCGACAGGTCAGCGAGGC
The DNA here is from genome assembly GCA_017578085.1 of Bacillota bacterium. Classification (GTDB taxonomy): domain Bacteria; phylum Bacillota; class Limnochordia; order Limnochordales; family ZCTH02-B6; genus ZCTH02-B6. The sequence continues at coordinate 49 of PKQR01000110.1, read as the reverse complement.
GCTGGTCCGCCTGCTGTAGTCGCTTGCGGGTCTCAAGGTAGTTCTCCAA
>PKQR01000109.1 GCA_017578085.1 Bacillota bacterium | reverse complement strand
GAGCAGGAGGACGAGTGGCGGGTGCAGCGGCGGTATCTGAGCATGCAGTCGATGGCCAAGCTGGCCGTGACGCGGTCTGAGACTGAGGCAGCCCTGGTTCTCGACGCCTGAGCTCGCAAACGAGCCTCTTCTCGAAGGGAACCGCCGTTTACACACTTGACGGGACGCGACCGGCGACCTCGCTGCTGTCTTCCTGAGCATGCACCACAGGGGTGTTCAACAGGAACAGCAGGATCGGCAGGACGAAGGCCAGTTGTCCCACCGCACGCCTCTCGTCCATCAACTCGCTACACTCCCTTGTTCCGGGTTCTCATCGAAGGCCGTAAGCTTCCCCCGCGTCAGGCTCATGGCTCTGGTTACGTGAGGGATAGGTGCGGATGTTAGGCGGAACCGGAGAGGCGGCGCCTGACCAAATCGACGAATTGCTCCACAGTGAGCGGGGTCTCGCCTAATGCAAGCGCTTGGGCGAGCCGCGTAATCTGGGGCGCTTCCAGCCCCGTCTGGTGGAGGATGTCCGGCCGGGAAAACACGCTGGCCGCGTCGCCGTCGGCCAGCACGCGGCCTTGGCCAAAAACGACCACCCGCCGAAAGTGGCGGGCCACAAAGTTCATGTCGTGGGTGATGGTAATGACAGTCCGGCCCGCCGCGGCCAGCTCGTCGACGATGGCGCCCAGGCGCCGGACGCCGGCGTGGTCCTGGGCGATGGTCGGCTCGTCCAAGATGATGACGCTCGTGCCCATGGCCAGGACGCTCGCGATGGTGACCAGCTTGCGCTCGGCCAGGCCCAAGTCGTAAGGATTGCGGGTTTCCACGCCTTGCAGGCCCACCTGCGCTAGAGCCTCGCGGGCGCGTGCCTCAGCCTCATCCCGGGAAAACCCCAGGTTGAGCGGCCCGAACATGACCTCGTCAATGACACGGCTCTTGAAGAGCTGGTCCGATGGGTTTTGGAATACGAGCCCCACGGTGCGGGCCAGAGACGCCACCGTCTGGGTGCGAGTGTCGACGCCGTTGACCAGGATCGTGCCGCTGACCGGCTTGAGCAAGCCGTTGAGCAGGCGCACAAACGTGGATTTGCCTGCGCCGTTTTGCCCGATGATGGCCGTGGCGCCGGGCCCGATGCTGAGTGTGACGTCCGTCAGGACCGGTACCCCCGGCGTGTAGTGGAAGTGGACGTTGCGGGCCTCGATGACGGTGCTCATCGGCTGTCCGCCCCGCTGTCGCCCGCCATGACGGCGCGTCCCACCGCCACCGCCTCATCCAGCGTCACCGGGAAACCGCCTTCAGGCATCGTCCAGCCCAGGGCTGCCGCCGCTTCGGTTACGGGCGGCGCCGGCGCAGGTTCGTTTTCCAGCTCCCCGCGCACGGCGCGGCTCAAGACGTCCCGGGGCGTGCCGTCAGCCACCAGGCGGCCTTGGTGGAGCACCAGGAGCCGGTCGGCGTGTTCGGCCAAGAGCTCAATCTTGTGCTCCGCCATGATCACAGTGATGCCCTGGCGGCACAGGGCCGCGACGGCCTCAAAGACTTCCCGGGTGCCCGACGGGTCCAGCTGCGACGTGGGTTCATCCAGCACCAGCACCTGCGGTTTCATGGCCAGCACCGACGCGATGGCCAGCCGCTGCATCTGCCCGCCCGAGAGGGCAAAGGGACTGCGGTCGCGCAGTTCCCAGAGGCCCAAAAGTCGCAGCGCTTCTTCGATGCGGGGTACCATCTCCTCCCGCGGCACGCCGGTGTATTCGAGGCCAAAGGCCACTTCCTCATACACCGTCAGCTTGGCGCCGGTGATCTGCGTGAAGGGATTCTGAAACACCAGCCCCACCCGGCGGCTCATCTCCGCCACGGGCGTTGCATGCACGTCCAGGCCTGCGACGACGACGCGCCCGCCGATGGCGCCCTTGTAGAAATGGGGCACAAGGCCAATCAGCGCGTGGCACAGCGTCGACTTGCCGGACAAATTGGGCCCGACGATGCCGATAAATTCGCCCGCCTCGGCGGTGAAGCTGATGCCGTCTAGGGCCAGCGTCGTTTGCCGTGGATAGCGATAGCGTAGGTTATCGACTTCAACGACGGCCATAGCGGCGTTTCACCATCCAAGCAACAGGCGCCCGGCAACACCTGCGGCCAGCGTCAGGACGCACATAATCCGGACGAGCCCGGCGTGGGGCGGCCGGACTTCCGGCTTGAGGAAGGTCGGCCTGGCGCTTGAGCCAAAGCCGCGCACCTCCAGCGCCAGCGCCCGCTCCTCGGTGGCGATGAGGGAACTGGTGACCAGCGGCCCCATGAGCGGCAGGAAAGCCTTCACCCGGACCCAGAGACTGCCCTCGGTTTCCATGCCCCGGGAGCGCTGGGCGTCGGCGATGGCGGCGGACTGCGCGACCATGGTCGGGATGATCTGCAGGACCGACATGATGACGTAGCCGAGGCGCGCTGGCGCGCCCCGGCGCACCAGCGCCTCGGTCAGGTCGGCCGGATTGGTGGCCAGCACGAGCACGAGGGTGGCCGACAGGATGTTGTACAGCCGCAGCGCAAGGCGCAGCCCGATGAGCAGGCCCTCTTTATAAAACACGACCGGCCCCAAGATGATGAGCGGTGTCGCATTGGTAGGGTGCACCAGCCCCTGGACGATGAGAAAAGTGGCCGCGATGATCCCTACGCCGGCGAAGACCGACCCCGCCTGGCGCAAGACACGGCCCGTGCCGAGGACCGTGAAGAAGATGGCCCACAGGACGGCGCCGCTTTCGATCCTGGCCAGGACGAAAGTCAGGGCGACGCCGGCGGCCGCCATCAAGAGCTTCGTCATGGGGTCCAGCCGGTGCAGCCACGTATCGGCCGGGACGTACAGGCTCACTCGCATGAGGTCTGGTCCTTACGAAAGCCCGCTTGAGCAACAGATCGCCCGTGCTACAGTTTTCCCGACAAAAGCTAGGTCGGTCCCGTAAGTTACAGTCTCTCCACCTGGTCCCTGCCGCCTGCAAACAAGCTGGCCAGGCGCTCGGGCAAGGCCCGGAGGATCAGGTAGGAGACGATTACGGTGGCCAGCTTGTCCGGGATGTCCACGACCAGCTCGTCTAAGAAGGAAGCGAGCCAGATGGGCCACCCGTTGCCGACGAGGTACGCGTAGAGGGCGTCGCCCCAGACGTTGCCGGTCTGGCCTTCCCACAGGATGACGTTGATGGGCGTCGACACCACCGTGGCCACGATGCCGACGATGAAGCCCAGCGCGACAGCGCGGCCGAAGGAGGAAACCCAGCCGGTGAAGGCCAGGTAGCCGACGACGAAGCCGATAGCGATGCTGGTGATGAGGTACCAGAAGGAAATCGGATCGGCGGTCAGGCCGAATATGACGTTGTTGGCGGCACCGGAGATGGCCCCGACCCAGGGCCCGGCCAGCATGGCCGCCAGCACAGTGCCAATGGAGTCAAGCCACAGCGGCAACTTGAGGGCTGCCGCGATGAGCTTGCCCACATAGTTAATGCCGATAGCGACGGGAATCAGCACGATGGTCAACGTGGAAAACTGCATGGACCACGGGCTTGTTTTCCTCTGTGCAGACATGGGGGCTCAGCCTCCCAAGGCAACGATTTCGATCAATTTTTATGCATTTGTCGCGAAACTCCTGTTGCCTGTGTAAGCAGGTTGAAGCCTGCAGCAGGCGTGTGCCATCCGTTGTGCCGCGTGAGGTGTTCACGGATCAGGACTAGCAGCTTGGTGGATGAGCCTTGGCGTGGATGTGGCAAGCGGATACCGGGCTTGGAAAGGTGGATGGATTCCATCGAACAGAGCGTGCAACGGGTCATCCCGTGAGATCATGTAGCTGTACCCGCCACCCTCCAGGGCCGGCAACACCATTCGTTCCAGAATTTGGCCGGTGCGAGTATCCCGAGACAATGGCTCAAACCCCTTTTAGTGCCAGAACTTCTACTGCCCGCGTTCGGTCTCCATTACAGCTGATCATGCGCGGCGCATCTAGAAACCGCAGTTCAAATCCGAAGCGCTCGTACAGGGAGACGATACGCTTGGTCGCCTGATTGGAAAGCACGACTGGTCCTGGATGGGCGGCTAGCCATTCCACCAGGCGTACTTGATCGTCCCAACTGAATCCGTCCTTGGCGTATTGCGTGAACTCAACGTCGTAAGGGGGATCCGCGTAAACGAAATCGCCGGGTTCGAGGGGCACAGTGGCGAAGTCCCCGACGCGGAACTCCCAATTGGCGAATGCGCGCTGGTATGGGGAGAGGTCGGGTTCGTAGTTGATACGCTTGTACCTTCCGAATGGCACGTTGAACTCGCCGCGGCGGTTAAACCGGCACAGTCCGTTGTACCCCGTGCGGTTCAGGTAGTAGAAGATTTGGGCAGCCTCGCTGGTGTCGGCCTTGCCCTCGCGTATCAGCTCGTTGAATCGACGCCGGTATTCGTAGTACATTGCCGACTCGTTTCGCATGGGCAGAGTGAAGGTGAGCCCAGCCTTCACCCAACGGTAAAAGTTGACAAGATGAGGGTTAACATCGTTGAGCAGCGCACGCGCTGGCATTAATCCCAACGTGACAGCCAGACCGCCACACATCGGTTCGACCAGACGACGATGAGAGTGATATTTCCAGATTCGACGCAGCTCGGGAACTAACCAGCGTTTGCCGCCTGCCCACTTCAGAATCGGCTTTAGCGGGCCTATCCGACGTGCCGGCTTTGTCCCCATGGCCACGGACCCGTCGGGGTCCGTCTTAGTGGAGAGCAGGGGCAACTGATGTGCGCAGACCTTCACAATAATCAACCCCGATTGAGCGCCCAACGACCGGCAGCCGTTCTCTCTTGATTGTGGTGCTTATTCCCGTATCGCGAAGCGCTTCCCTGCTGATGACTAAACAGTGGCGTGCTTGACACACACGCCCTAGAATGTGATATTGTATTAATACAAATGTACGATATGGTACAGGCAAGGAGCAGTTGTGGTAAGACGCATTCCTTGTCCTGCTGGCGCGTGTTGAGTCTCTACGGTCTTTAGCGAGGGCGAAACCGGTGAAATGGCATGTCAACCCACACTCTGGTGTGCCCATTTACGTCCAGCTTGAGCAGCAGGTGAAAACCGCCATCGCCGCGGGCGTGCTGCAGGAAGGGGACCGTTTGCCCACCGTGCGGGAGCTCGCCTTGGCGCTGACCATCAATCCAAACACGGTTGCCCGGGCGTACCGGGAGCTGGAGCGGGCGGGGTTTATCGAGACGACGCCCGGGCGGGGCACCTACGTCAAGGCTGCGAAAAGCCCGCCCATGCCCGCAGCGGAGCGGCGCCGGCGCCTGGCGGCCGTCGTCGAGGTGATGGTGGCGGAAGCCCGGGCCCTGGGGTTCACCGATGAGGAGATTATGGAGACGGTCAGGGCGGCCGTGGCCGGTCAAACCGGCGGCGGCGGCGGAAATGCTTGAGACCGGGGAAGGCGGTCTGAGAGGCGGGAAGCCAGCCTACATGAAGGAAGAGCCCGGCATGAGGGAGGCGGAAACAATGGCAGATGGGCAGACGCCACGCGAACGCGCAAATGAGGCCGCCATCGTCTGCGAGGGCTTGACCAAGCGGTACGGCGCTACGTTGGCGGTGGACGGCCTCGACTGGGTGGTGCCCAAAGGCAGCATCACCGGGCTTGTAGGCCCAAACGGCGCTGGGAAGTCGACGACGATGAAAATGCTCGTAGGGCTTGTGCGCCCGACCGCCGGACGGGCTTGGGTGCTCGGCCGCGACGCGGCGGGTGAGAGCCTCCTCATCCGGGCGCGCACGGGCTACATGCCCGAGGAAGACTCGCTCTTCCGCTGGATGACGGCGGAGGACGCGATGGCATTCTCCCGTTTGCTGTACCCCACGTGGAGTGACGCGTTGTTCCGGGAGACCCTCGACCTGTTCGGCCTGTCCCCCAAGGTCCCGATTTCCAAGATGTCCAAGGGAATGAAGCGCCAGCTCGCCTTGGCCCTCACCGTGGCCCAGCGGCCGGAGCTGCTGCTTTTGGACGAGCCCACGTCGGGCCTCGACCCTGAGCGGCGCCGGGACTTTCTCAACGTCATCCTAAAATCCGTAGCCCGGGAAGGCGTAACCGTCGTGATGTCGTCCCACCAGCTGCACGAGGTCGAGCGGGTCGCGGACCGGGTGGCGTTCATGCGGGGCGGGCGCATCGTGCGGGAGAGCGACCTGGACGCGCTCAAAGAAGCGGCGCGCCGGATCCGGGTCGTGTTTCAAGGCGAGCCGCCGCCCGACCTGGCCCAGTGGGAGGGCGTCGTGCGGGTCGAGGCGGACGGGAGGCTCCATGTGCTGCAGGTGAGCGGCGACGTGGACGCGCTGATCGCCCGGCTCAAGGCGTACAACCCCTTCGTGGTTGAGGTCATCGAGTACAATCTCGAGGACCTCTATTTCGAAACCAGCGGCAAGGGAGGTACCCGCCCATGACCGCTGCGGTGCGGGCGTTGTTGTTTAAGGAAATCCGGGAAGGCCGCTGGAAGTTTGCCATCGCCGCACTGGTACTGATGGCGGTCGGCGTCAGCGTGCCCCTGGCCTACGAGATGTTCGGCGGCGTGTTGGGGGAACTGTTGGAGGACACGCGGATCCCGCAGTTTTTGAAAGAGCTGCTGCCGCCGGATATGTTGCAGATGGACACGTACCTCTGGTCCAATTGGCATGCGAAGAACTTGTACCAGACGGTGGTCGTCGTAGCCATCATCTTCGGGTCGAGCGCGGTGGCGGGCGAGTTCAGCCGCGGGTCGGCGCAGTATCTGTTTTCCCGGCCCGTGACCCGCAGGAGCGTGGTGCTGGCGAAAACCGGCACCGACCTGCTTTGGATAGCCTTGGCGGCGCTTCTGGGGACGCTCGCGCTGGATATCACGAGTCGCCTCGCCCACGGGTATGCGGTGCCGTGGACGTTTTACGCTGGGCTCGTGCCCATCTTGGCCGGTGGGACGTTTGTGTACGGCCTGGCGCTGGTGGTTTCCACCCGGCTCGATGACCCCGTCAAGGCGGGCGTGTTGGCGGCGGTGGTTGCAGCGCTGTTTTCTATCCCGAGCTGGGTGCCCGCCTGGCGCAGCTTCTCCGTGTACGTGCAGATGACGGGCCGGGCGCTGTTCCGGGACGGCGCGTTTCCGTGGCTGCCGGTGCTGGTCATGGTCGCACTGGCGGCGGGTCTGGTGGCGGCCGCGGTGGCAAGGCTGGAGAAGAGAGACATCGCGTAATGGAAACTCGAGGAGGCGGGCTGGATGCTCCTGACGACAACGGATATCCGGGCCGATTACGAAGTGCTGGGGCTTGTCAAGGGAAGCCGGGTGCGGGCCCGCCACGTCGGCCATGACCTATTGGCGTTCCTGCGCAAGCTCGTTGGCGGCGAGATCACCGAGTATGCCAAGCTTTTGGAGGAAACGCGGGACGAGGCCATGCAGGCCATGATCGCCGAGGCGGAACGGCTTGGGGCCAATGCGATCATCGGCATCCGCATGATAACCAACTCTATCACCTCCGGTGCTGCCGAAATGGTGGTGTACGGAACGGCGGTCCGCATCAAAGGATAGTGGATCCTGCACGGCCAACGCCGATATGTGTACCAGGGAGGTGTTCAGTCCCATGAGGCAGGAAATCCGCAAGCAGCTGGAGTTTACGGCCCAATGGCTCGAACAGGCCCTCCAGGATGTGTCCGAGGATGAAGCCGCGGCTCGCCCTGGGGGTCTCGCGCCCATCGTGTGGCAGGTCGGGCACAT
>PKQR01000108.1 GCA_017578085.1 Bacillota bacterium | reverse complement strand
GCAACGCCTCAATGGCCGCCACAACAGTATAGCTGTTGCCCGTGGTCAAGGCGACGCCCAGATCCGTCAACGCCTTGCCGCTGCGGGACACGATAGCGGTGTAGGCGCCGAGGCCCACAATGCGCGCCCCCCGGTCCCGGGCCAGTTCCACCGCGGCCGCGACGACCGCCAGGTTTTCTTTGCGGGGACCGTCCACCAGCTGCCGCGTCGTGCGGGGCACGACGACGAACTCGCCGTAAGCCCGCTGCCCGGTGCGGGAGACGATCCGGGTCGCACCGATCACAAAGGGCTTTACAAGGGAGTTGAAGCGCTCGCTCAGCCGGTGAAGCTCCTCCTCCGTATAAGGAGACAGGCTCCGGTCGAACTCGGTGTAGTTGCGTAGATCCAGCGGGTGGACTAGGAAAGCGAAGCGGCCTTCTTCCTCATCCGGCCGCGCGGCGCTTCCCTCGGGAACCGCACCGGCGGGCGCCGCGCCGTTGCCCAGCCCCTGCTCATCGCGGCCCGCCGCGCTCTCCCGCACCACCGTAACGCCGGCGGGCTCGGCCTTGACGCCGTTGGTTGCGGCCGGGACCGGCGGCGGAACGGACGTCCCCCGGTCAACCAAATGCGCCAGGAGCTCTCCGGTGTTGCCCGCATCCAGCACCGCGCACAGCTGCTCGAAGGCTTCCAGTGCCATGCGGCACTGGGCCTCGTCGACGATGAGGGGCGGCTCGATGCGGATGACGCTGTTGCCGTTAAGGGTCGGCGCGACCCGCAGGCCGGTCCGGTTGAGCAGATAGGACGCGATCACCGGGGTCAAGAGCTCCTGGGACGCCATCACCCCGATCATGGCCCCGGCGCTGGCGCCGAAGGTATCCTCGTCGATGCCGAAATCGACGCCCAGCATGAAGCCGACGCCCCGCACTTCCCGGATCACCCGGGGGTAGCGCCGCTGGAGTTCCTCAAGCCCCGCCTTGAGCAGCCGGCCCAGCCGGTCCACTTCCTTTAGCAGCCGGCCGTCGTCCCGGGTGAGCAGGTCCAAAGCGGCCAGGCCCGCCCGGCAGGCCAAGGCGTTGCCGGCGAAGGTCGAGGAGTGCTTGGTGGCAAAGGCCTCGGTGTAAGCCTCGGCCGTGCTCAACACCGCCCCGATGGGAACGAGCCCGCCGCCCAGGGCCTTGGCCAACGTCATGACGTCGGGCGAAACACCTTCGGCCTGGCAGCGGAACAGCGTGCCCGTGCGCCCAAGGCCGGTCTGCACCTCATCGAGGATCAACAAGGCCCCGTGCTCCCGGCACAGCTCCTTGACGGCAGCCAGATACCCAGGCGGCGGCACCACGATCCCGCCCTCGCCCTGGATCGGTTCCAGGATCACCGCCGCGTACTGGCCCGGCCGCGCCGCCAGCGCCTCCGCAACGGCGTTGACGTCCCCGTAGGGCACGAAGTCGAAACCAGGGAACGGCACATGGAACGCGTCCTGATAGGCAGGCCGCCCGGTGGCCGACAGGGCCCCCAGCGTCTTGCCGTGGAAGCTGTTGCGAGCGGCAAGGATACGCTCGCGCCCCGTGGCTGCCCGGGCCAGCTTGAGCGCCGCCTCGACGGCTTCCGCGCCGCTGTTGGTAAAGGTCACGTAGCGCAAACCCGCGGGTGCCAGCTCAATCAGGCGCCGGGCCAATTCCCCGGCCGCGTCGAGGTATGAGGGCTGCACAAAGCTGGGCTCGCCCGCGGCCCGGGCGGCCAACAGGGCTTCCCAGATCTCCGGGGGGTTGTAGCCGAAGGGCAGGGCGCCGTAAGCGGCGATGAAATCCAGGTAGCGCCTGCCTTCGCTGTCCCAGAGCCATGCGCCCTCGCCGCGCACAAAGCGCTTGTTGAGCCGCACCTTTTCCAACAGCTCGCCCAAATAAGGGTTCACGTATTCGGGGTAAGGGTGCATAAGGTTCCTCCTCATTGCGGGTTCGCGCGTGCACATTTTTGTGCACACACCTAATCTACCAGTTCCTCCCCGGCGACGCAATGGGGACCTGGGTCCTATCGCGGCGCGGGCAACGGCGGCCCAGCGGGTCGCCGGTGCCGGCGTACGCGTCCCTAGCCCCTGCGGCCTCTAATGCGTCACGGCGGCGGGCTCCGGCGCCGGTTCCGCCAGATACTCGATGCGGGGTTTCAGCTCCAGGCGATCGATGAGCTCGAGATACTCCGACGCCGACAGCTCACGCCGCTGGCCAGCCACGGCGATGAGCAGCGCCTCGATGACGTTGGTGGCAAAGGAGCGGCCGTTGAGCTCAGGCGTTGCCGTGACCAGCAGCCGTACGCCGCGCTTTTTGAGCTCCGCCACGTCGGCCTTGGTGATGGTCTGGGTGATGATGGTCTTCCCCCGCAGGTCGTCGGGCATGTAGCGGCGGATGAAGTGAAAGTCGCCTGCGATCACGTCGGCCCACTGGTACCACCGGGTGAACTTGGGCTGCACCTTGGTCTGCTTTTCCCCGGTCGGATACAGCACCGAGATGGGCAGCTGCACCGCCAAAGGCGCAAGCACTCGGGCCACGGCCGTGAACGTCGACAGCGACCGCAGCGGGATGGGGATGCCCAGCACAAACATGAGATCGCCGATGACCAACTGGCAGCCGGACTGGGCCAAGGCCTCCGCCATCCCGAAGCGGTCGATGGCGGACACGAGCAGCACCTTCCGCTCGGGCCAGCGCATGCCCAGCTCCTTTTCCAGGTAGGGCACGATGCGCCGCTCCAGGGAGTTTTTCAGCCCCGAACCGTCGACGATGGGGGTCTTGCGGGCGGCCTCCGCGATGCGGCGCGCGTCCCGCAGCACGTAGCGGCGCCCACCAGCCCAGACGTACAGGTCGATGCCGCCCATGCCAAAGGCGTCCACTTTGCCGTCCAGCTCCCTGATGAGCGCGATCGCCTTTTCGATATCGCCGTCGGTGCCGATGCGCTCGACGCGCACCCGCTCGCCCATGAGCTCCAGTTCCGCCACATGGTCCCGTTCCGACGAACCGATGCTCACGCTGACTACCCGCTTCAAACTCTGTCTCCTCCCTGCTGGCCCCAAAACCCAGCGCTGCCTGTCTCCGGGCTTCTTGCGGCACGTGTCCCGCATGCCCGCGCCCTGCCACGGCCCTGCAGCCGGGCGTGGCCGCCAAGCCCCGCCCGAAACCGCTCCGCTTACCCGCGGCCTTGGGCCAAAACGTCCCGTACCCGCTCCGGCGGCACGTAGCGATCCTCCGTTATGGGCGACGGCCCCAGTTCGATGCCGATGACCCGGTCTGTGCCCAGCACCGACTCCATCCACCGGATGCGCATGTCGGACCCGAGAAAGACGATCTGATCGCACTCCCGGATCCGCGCGATGATTTCCATCACCCTGTTAAAGAGTTCGGCACCGGACACACCCTCCACGTAGCTCCAACGCTCCGCGTTGTTGAGCAGCAGGACAAAATCGACGCCTTCCTCCCGGGCCAATGCTTCCAGTTCGTCTTTGTTCTTCACCGGGAAACCGATCAGCGCGATGCGGCGGCCCCGTCGGACCTCGCCGAGCCGCTCCAGGTGCGACACGAAGGCCCGATCGATGCCCATTTCCGCGGCCACATCCTGCTGCGAGAGCCCCTGGGCCCGCCGCTCCAGGATCCGGTCGATGGCTCGCTGGATCTTGCGGCGGCTGATCAACTTGTCCCCGATGCGGATCAAGTCCATAGCGCGGCCTCCGCCCGCCGCCGGTCGCGGCCGAGTCACGGTGTTCGCCCACCGCGGTTGCCCACGGCCCGGGCACATTGCGTGCACATAGTTGTGCACAGCCTCATCTTATCACACCCGGTCCGCTGCGTCATCTAAAGAGAAAAGGGCAGCGTCAAGCTGCCCGTGTCATGCGGCTTCCTCTTGCATGTCCGTTGGGGGTTGGAGGCGGACCGGTTCATCGGCTTGCGCGCCCAAGCTGTCCAGGTGTTCCATGAGCGCTTCGGCCACCAGCTCCGCCTTGTCCAGGCGCTGCACCAGCTGCTTGAGGCGGTTGGCCCGCGGCACGCCCTTGAGATACCACGCGATGGGGCGGCGCATCTCCCGGACGGCGGTGTACTCACCCTTGAACTGCACTGCCATGCGCAAGTGCCGCACGGCCATCGTGAGCTTGTCTCGGGACGAGGGCGGCGGCAAGAGCTCCCCGGTATTGAGATAGTGCACGACCCGGCGGAAGATCCACGGGTCCCCCAGGCAGGCACGCCCGATCATGACCGCGTCGCAACCGGTTTCCTCGAGCATGCGCGCGGCGTCCTGCGGGGTAAAAACGTCGCCGTTGCCGATGACGGGCACATCCACCGCCTGCTTTACCAGCCGGATGATGCCCCAATCGGCCCGGCCACTGTAAAACTGCTCCCGGGTACGCCCATGGATGGCGATGGCGGCTACGCCGGCCCGCTCCAGCTCCCGCGCCACTTCCGGAGCCGTCACATGGTTCTCGTCCCAGCCCTTGCGGATCTTGGCCGTCACCGGCAAATCCACGGCTTCGACCACGGCCCGCACCATGCGCCCCGCCCGTTTGGGATCAAGCATCAGGGCGCAACCTTCGTCGTTGCGGGTGATCTTGGGCACCGGGCACCCCATGTTGATGTCCAACAGGTCCGGCCGGCGCTCCGCCACGTGGCGGGCCGCTTCCACCATGACCGCGGCCTCACCGCCGAAGATCTGCAGGCCCACGGGACGCTCCGCCGGATCGGTTTCCAGGAGCTTGAGCGTCTTGCGGTTGCCGTAGCAGATCCCCTTGGCTGAAACCAGCTCGCTGTACACCAGGGCGGCCCCCAGTTCCCGGGCGATGAGGCGGAAAGGCAAATCCGTCACGCCGGCCATTGGGGCCATGACCACCGGGTGCTCCAGCCGGATGCCGCCTATGGTGGGCACTGCACGGCCTCCCCCTTTGGGCGCGTCCTCGTCCTCCAGCCGCTCAGGACTGCTCGCCGTACTTGCGGCGGAACCGCTCCACCCGGCCGCCCGAGGTCACGATGCGCTGCTGCCGCTGGCCGGTGTAGAAGGGATGGCACTTGGAGCAGATCTCCACCCGCAGGTTCTGGACCGTCGAACCCGTCTCGAAGGTTTCCCCGCAGGCGCACGTCACCGTGGTGCGGTAGTACGGCGGGTGAATGCCTTTCTTCATCGCCCGTTCACCTCTCATCTGCGCTGCGGCCAACCGCCTGTAAGGCGGCCAGGCCGACATTCACACATTATAGCACATGCCGGGCGTATCTGCAGGACTTGTTGTTCGCCCGCGTGTCCGCGCCGCGAACGCTCCCTCCGGAAGGGCACCCTTGCGCCTGCGTAGAGGAAAACCCGCAATAGCGGCGAATTTGCGGAAAAACCCAACGGACAAGAAGGCAAGACCGGAACGGGAGTGCGCTATGATCGCCACGGAGCACCTGCACCGGGTCTGGGCCGCCATTGACCGAGAGTACATCGTCGGCCTTACCCGCCGGCTCGTCCAGATCCGCAGCGTCTACGAACCCGGTGTACCGGGCGCCAACGAAGAAGCCGCGGCCCGGCTCGTCGCCCAAGAGCTGGAAAGTCTCGGCCTCACCGTGCACATCCAAGAAGTCGCACCGGGACGGCCCAACGTCATCGCCGACTGGGCACCCGGCCCATCCGGGCCTTGTCTGCTTTTTGAAGGCCACACCGACGTGGTGACCGAAGGCGACCCCGGCCGGTGGACGTACCCACCCTTCTCCGCCCACATGGTTGACGGCCGCATTTACGGCCGCGGCGCAGCGGACATGAAGGGCGGCGTGGCCGCGGCCATCGGGGCAGTTCGGGCGCTCATCCAATCCCAAGTGCCGTTTCCCGGCCGGGTGAGGCTCGCCATCCTCGTTGACGAGGAAGACCTGATGCTGGGCGTCAAGCATTTCATCCGCTCGGGCTGGGCGGAAGGCGTCGATGGGGCCATCATCTGCGAACCCGAAGAAAACGAGATTTGCCTTACCCAAAAGGGTGCCATGCGGGTAAGGGTGACGTTCATGGGCGCGATGGCGCACGGCGCTATGCCTCAAGCCGGGGTGAACCCCATCCCGTGGGCGGCCCAGTTTGTCCAGGCTTGCGGGGAACTGGAGCAGGAACTTGTCGCCCGCCACGGCGTGCATCCGTACCTCGGGCGGCCGTCGGTGACGCCGACCATCGTGCAAGCGCCGGCCAAGGGTCCGGCCCAGCTCAACGTCATCCCGGCCACCGCCGAGGTGTGCCTGGACATCCGCACGATCCCAGGCGTTGACCACGCCGCCGTGGAGATCTCCCTGCGGGACATCCTCGCCCAAATCGGCCGGCGCGACCCCCGGATGAGGGCCGAGCTGGACGTTTTCGAACAGCGCCCGTGGACCGAAACGCCTCCGGATGCGCCCGTGGCCAGCGCGGTCGCGTCCGCGGTGCGCTGGGCAACCGGCAAGGAGCCCAAGTACGGCGGCGTACCCGGCGCCACCGACGGGACGTTCCTGCATGCGTGGGCGGGCATCCCGATCGTCACCATCGGCCCGGGCAACCGGTTCATCCCGCACCAGGTCGATGAATATGTGGACGTTGAAGACTTGATGGAAGCCGCCCGCATCTACGCGGCGGCCGCGCTGATCTTTGTGCACCAGTCTGACGCGCTGGACAATAGGCAATAGGCTTTGGGGGCTTGGCTTCCCCGGCCCGGTTACCCCTATACTCCTTTATTGAAGGAGGAATGCCAGATGAACGTTGGCAACCTGCGTCGCCCCAGCCGCTTTCGCCGTGTCGTCCGGCTCGCTGCGGCGTTCGCCCTGGGGGCGGCTATGAGCCTCGGGCTGCTCTTGCCCGCGATGGCCCAACAGCCGACCCGCGGGGGGCACTTGACCATCGCCCAGTCGGCGGAACCGCCGGTGCTGGACCCGTCGGCGACAACCGCCACCGCCGCCACCAGCATCGTGCACAACAACGTCCTGGAAGGCCTGGTCAAGGTGGACCGCAACGGCAACCTGGTGCCGGGCCTGGCCGAATCGTGGACCGTTTCGCCCGATGCCACCGAGTACGTCTTCCGGCTGCGGCGGGGCGTGCGCTTCCACAACGGCCAACCCTTTACCTCCGCCGACGTCAAGGCCAAGTTTGAGGTGGCGCGCGATCCCAACTCCGGCCACACCAACCGCCTGTACTATTCCAACATCGCGTCCATCGAAACGCCCGACGACTACACGGTCGTCTTCCGCATGTCCGCGCCCGACGCCGAGTTTCTTTACAACCTGGCCCGGCCCGACTCGGTCATCCCGCCGGCGGGCTACGGCGAAGCCCAGCGCACGCACCCCATCGGCACGGGGCCGTTCCGATTTGTGGAGTGGGTGCGGGGCAGCCACGTGCGCTTGGAGCGCTTCGATGACTACTACCGGCCCGGCCTGCCGTACCTGGACAGCGTGACGTTCCGCTTCATCTCCGACCCCAACGCCCAGGTCGCGGCGCTGCTCGCCGGCGACATCGACGCGATCGGCGGCGCCGTCACGGCGGAGCAGGCGTTCCGGGTGCAGCAGGCGCCCGGTTTCAAGGTGATCGAAGGTCCCTCGACCAGCACCGTGGTGCTGGCCATGAACAACTCCCGGCCCCCGCTGAACGACGTGCGGGTGCGGCGGGCCATCAACCACGCGATCAACAAGGAAGAAGTGATGGTCGGGGCCGAGTTCGGTTTCGGCCAGGTGATCGGCTCGCACATGACCCCGGCGGAGCCGTACTACGCGGACATGACGGGGATGTATCCGTACGACCCGGCCAGGGCGCGGCAGC
>PKQR01000107.1 GCA_017578085.1 Bacillota bacterium | reverse complement strand
GTGCAGTGGTGGCCGCCATCAACGCTGACTTTTTCTACTCGGCTCCCATCGCCGGTTTGCCCGTCGGCCTGCACATGCAGGGCGGCGAGATCGTCACGAGTCCCAGCGGCACCCCGGCGTTTGGCGTACGGCGGGACGGGCGTCCCGTCATCGGCGTGCCCGAAATGCAGGCCCGGGTGTGGCTTGATGAGGCCAGTACAGGCAACCGGCTTTCAACCGACGCTTTGTTTGCGGTTCCCTCGGAATGGCGCATTGACCTCATCAACCGCCCGCTGGCCGGACTCGCCCTCGCCCTGTACACGCCGCGGCTTGGGCCCACGACGCCCGCCATCGAAGGCACCGCCGTCATCGTGAAGGGCATAACCCCGCCCTTGCGCCCAGGTACGGTCTACACGGGCACGGTGGCCGCGCGACAGTGGGGCAGCCGCGCCGCGCCCTTGACGCTGGAGATCCCCAGGGACGGCGTGGTCCTGGCGGCGCGGGGGCCGGCGGAGGAGTTCCTCGAGCTCTTGCCTTTGGGTGCAACGATTCATCTAGAGGTCAACCTCTCCCCGCCCTTCGATCAGGTGACCGACGCGGTTTCCGGCCGGCCCGTGCTCGTGACGGGCGGCGCTCCGGCGCCCCTTAACACCCGGGACAGCCTCGTCACCCAGCGCCACCCCCGCACGGCGATCGGTTTCAATGGCCGGGAGGTTTTCCTGGTGACCGTGGACGGCCGCCGGGATGGCCACGCGGACGGCATGACCTTGTTTGAGCTGCAGGAGCTGATGCTCGCCCTCGGGGCGACGGAGGCCCTCAACCTCGATGGCGGCGGGTCGACGACGATGGTGATCCGCCCGCCCGGCACGACGGAGCCGCAGGTGGTCAACGTCCCCTCGGACGGGCATGAACGGGCCGTGGGCAACGGGCTCTTGGTCGTCAGCACCGCGCCGCCTGGGCAGCTGGCCCGGCTCATCCTGCGGCCGGCCGCGCCGGTGGCATATGTCGGGAGCCTGATGCCCATCACTCTCCTCGGCCAGGACGAGCACCACAACCCGCGCACCGTCTTGTCCAGCCAGGTCGCCTGGACGGCGGCGGGCGACGCGGGACGGGTCGGGGCGAGCGGGGCCTTTTCGGCCCGCCAGCCGGGGACGGCGGTCATCGAAGCGGCCGTCGGGCCTATCCGGGCGTCCACCACCGTAACCGTGGTGGACACGGTGGCGGCCGTCACCGTCACACCGGAGACGTTCAGCCTCGCCCGCGGCGAGTCCATCGCTCTCCAGGCACAAGCCTTCGACGCCGATGGCCGGCCCGTCTGGGTCAATCCGTGGCAGTTTGCCTGGAGCGCCGAGGGCGGCGCGGTGCGGGTAGACGCCGGCGGGGTCGTCACGGCCGTACGGCAGGGCGAGGCCGCCGTGACCGTACGGCTCGGCGGGGCCGCGGCCACGGCCCGTATCACGGTGGACCAGCCGCCTCACGTCCTGTGGGGCTTTGAGGAAATGGGCGGGTGGTATGCCAACGCGGTGCGGGCCCGGGCGTCCCTCGCGTTGTCCGGGCCGGGAGAACCGGTGCGGGAGGGACAGCGATCCGCCAAGCTCACCTACGACCTGCGGGCCGGCGGGGGCGGCACGGCTGCGGCGTACGTCCAGGCACCGGCCCCCATCCCCATCCCAGGGCGGCCGCGGGCCATCGGCCTGTGGGTGTACGGCGACGCGACCGGCCATTGGCTGCGGGCCAACTACATCGACGGCGAGGGCAATCGCCGGGTGACCGACTTCACGCCGGTCGGCGGGCTCACTTGGACAGGGTGGCGCTGGGTGGAAGCCCCCATCGACCCGGAGGCGCCGTTGCCCATCAGTTTTGAGCGGGTGTACGTGGTGGAGTTTGATTCCCGGCGCCAGAGCGCCGGCGTGCTCTACTTCGACCAGCTCACTGCTTTGTACGGCTCTGCCCCCGGGCAGTAGCCGCGTGGCGGGGATCGAGGCGGTCGCGCCAGTAGTCGCCGATAAGGTTAAAGCCCATAGCCGTCATGAGAATGGCGGCCCCGGGGAACGTCGGGTACCACCATTGGTCCAGCAGGTAGACGCGGCCGCTGTTGACCATTGCGCCCCACTCGGCGGCCGGCGCCCGCACGCCCAGGCCCAGGAAGCTCATGGTCGCCGTGAGCAGCATCGCGTTGCCCGCGTCCAGCGTCGCCTGGACGACCACGGGCGGGAGGCTGTTGGGGATCAGGTGGCGCCACAGGATGTACCAGGTGGGGGCGCCTGCCGCCACCGCGGCGGTCACGTACTCCCGTTCCCTCAGTGACAGTACCTGCGCCCGCACCAGCCGCACGTAGACCGGCACGCGCACGAAGGCCACCGCCAGCACCGAGCTCATCAGGCCGGGGCCCAAAGCCGCCGCCAGCGCCATGGCCAGCACCAGCGCCGGAAACGCCAGGATGATGTCCATCACCCGCATCAGGACCAGGTCAAGCTTGCCCCCAACCCAACCGCTGATGCCGCCCAGCACGATGCCGGCGCTGGCCGCGAGCAGCACGACGCTCACCCCCGCGCCGATGGAGCGCCGGCCGCCGTCCAAGACCCGGGAAAACAAGTCCCGACCCACTTCGTCCGTCCCGAACCAGTGCTCCGCCGACGGCGGCTGCAACCGGCGGGCCAGGTTGACCTGGTTGGGGTCATGGGTCGCCAGCCACGGCGCGAAGACCGACGCGAGCACAGGAACGATGACCAGCACGAAGCCGATCCAGGCCATGACGGGACGGCGCCGGCGCGCAGCGCGGCCGCGCCCGGCTCCCTCACGGTCCGCCAGGCTGTCGGGATCCCGTTGCGTCAGCACATCGACGGGCAACCCTGCTTGCCTCCTACCTACGTGCCGCCTACCCACGTGCCTCCGACCTGCTTGCCTCTGCTTGCCCCTGCTTGCCTCTGCCTGCCTCTACCCCATGGCCCGGATGCGGGGGTCGAGCCGGAGGGTGATCAGGTCCACCATGAGGTTGATGACGCTGTAGCCCACCGAGACGACGACGGTAAAACCCATGATGGCCGGGAAATCCAGCGACGTGATGGAATCCACCACATAGCTGCCCATGCCCGGCCAGGCGAAAACGGTCTCGGTGACGACCGCGCCGGCCAGCAAGTCCCCCAGGGCGAGGCCCACCACCGTCAACGCCGGCACCAGGGCGTTGCGCAGGGCATAGCGGTACAGCACCCGCCGGGGCGGCACGCCGTACGCATGGGCGGTGCGGATGTAGTCCTGGTGGAGCACCTCAAGCAGGCTTCCCCTTACCTGCCGGGCCACGATCCCGACGTGGACAAAGGCGAGGCAGCTCGCCGGCAAGATCAAATGCACCGCCGCGTCCCGCCACGTGGCCCAGTCGCCGGCCAGGGCGGCGTCGATCAGGTACAAACCCGTCACGGTCGGCGGCGCGATGGCAAAGGGCGACAATCGCCCTGAGCCGGGCAGCCACCCGAGCCTGCCGTAAAACAGCGCGAGGGCGACGATCCCCAGCCAAAACAAGGGCATGGAAACCCCGGCCACCGACACGCTGCGGCTCAAATGGTCGACCCACGAATTGTTGCGCGCGGCCGAAGCCACGCCCAGAGGCACGCCGATGAGCACAGCCAGGAACATGGCCGTGCCCACCAGCTCCAGCGTCGCCGGGAAAAACCGGGCCAAGTCTTCACCCACAGGCCGGCCCGTGCGGATGGAGCGGCCCAGATCTCCCCGCAGCAGGCCCGACATGTACCGGATGTACTGCACATACAGCGGCTGATCCAGCCCGTAGTTGCGGCGGATCTGGGCCACCACCTCGTCGCTGGCCCGCTGGCCGGCCAAAAGCCGCGCCGGGTCGCCCGGGATGGCGTGGGAGATGAGAAAGGTCAGCAGGGTGACGCCCAGCAGCACCAGCACCATCAGGGCCAGGCGCCGGGCGATCACCTGGCCCAAGCCCATGGCCTCACCTCAGGATCACCGTGCCTCGGTTTCTACGCAATAGCGCCCCGGGACCGCCATGGGGGCCAGAAGGCCCTTGCCCGCCGGCGCCCGGGGCGCTCCTCCAGCTTCAGCGCTTGAACATGGTGTCCACGTTGAAGATGTCGACCAGCATCGGGTTAAAGACGTAGCCTTGGACGTTGTCCCGCATGGCCACCTGGTACCGCTGCTGGTACAGGTAGACGTACGCGGCCTCCTCCACCACGATGCGCTGCGCCTCCCGGTACAGGCGGGTACGCTCAGCGATGTCCGTCACCACGGCCGCCCGCCGGATGAGCCGGTCGACCTCGGGGTTGCTGTAGAAGGAGCGGTTGCCCGGCAAGCCGCCGTTGGCGGAGTCGAACCAGTAGTTCATGAACATGTACGGGTCGGCGAAGTCGGGCGTCCAGTTGCCGACGGCGATGTCAAACTCGCCGTCGCCCAGCATAGCCCGCATGGTCGCGTAGGCGTACGGCTGCAGCTCCAGCTGGATGCCGACCTCGGCGAGCTGCGCCTGCAGGGCCAGGCCAATCTGCTCCCATTCAGGATACACCGGCGAGTACAGATACCCCAGCCGCAAGCCGCTCACGCCCGCCTCCCGCAAGAGCGCCCGGGCCTTGTCCAGATCCCGGCGGTATTGGAACACCTCGGGATCGTGCGACCACATGCCCTGGGGCACAGGCCCGCGCATCTGCACCGCGTTGCCCAGCATCACGCCCTGGATAATGGCGTCGTAGTCCACAGCATACGAAATGGCTTGCCGCACCCGCGGGTCGTTGAGGGGCGCCCGCCGGTTGTTGAGGTAGAGGTACGTCACCCGCAGGCTCGGATGGTCCTCCACCCGGATGCCCGGCATGTTGCGCAGCCGCTGGAGCTGGTCCAGAGGCAGCGCCTCCGCGATGTCAATGTCGCCCCGCTCCAGCTGCAGCCGCCGGGCAGACGGGTCCTTAATTACCTGGAATACGACCATGCGGAACGCAGGTGCCGGCCCGTCGTAGTAGGGGTTGGGCACGAGGCGGATCTGCTGATCCTTATCCCAGCGCTCCACCTGGTACGGGCCGCTGCCCATGGTGTGTTCGGCCAGGTAGCCCCGGCCGAGGTCGCCGCCCTCCGCATACGCCTCCAGGCGCGGGTTGATGATGGCCGCGCCGTTGTTGGCCAGCGTCAGCAGGAACGGCGCAAACGGCTCGCTGAGCGTGAAGCGGACGGTGTAGTCGTCCAGCGCTTCCACCTTGGCCAGCGTCGGGAAGGAGTCGGCCGGCCCTTCCCCGATGGCCAGCAGGCGGTTGAAGCTGTAGACGACGGCGTGGGCATCCACCGGCGTGCCGTCCGCAAACCGCGCCGTCCGGCGCAAGGTGAACGTCCACACGAGCCCGTCGTCGGAAACCGTCCAGCCCGTGGCCAGGTCCGGCTCCACCTCGGTGCTGCCGACGCCGTTTTCGACCTTGTAGCGCACGAGGCGCTGGTACGCCGGATACGTCACGGCCCAGGACCGGTTGGTCATGGTCACGTGCGGGTCCAAGTTGTCCACGTCGCCGGCGATGCCGATGACCAGCACATCCCTCGGCGTAGCCGCGGAAACCGGGACACCCGCGATTGCCGCGAGCACGAGCCCGAGCACCGCCAGTGCCAACCATCGACGGAACAGCGTTTCAGACACGATGACGCCCATGACGGCTTGTCTCCCTCCCGGTCGTGTAATGGCCGGACCCGCGCCCTTGGCAACCGGGCGGCGGGTTTGCCTGATTCGTGATTTTTCCACCAGTTGCCGCGGCACTCCTACCTTCTGGCAGCTATGGATTTGAATAGAGCGGATTTCCAATGATTAGGCGGCTGGGTGTGGTCTTTATGCGGAGACCCCTTTATACCGTCTGACTGTCCGGCAACCGTAAGTTGGGGCCGAGGCGCGGCCCGGTTACCCGAACCTGCCCGTGACGTAGTCCAAGGTTTCCTTCTGGCGCGGGTTCTGGAAGATGGTTTCGGTGCGGTCAAATTCGATGAGGCGCCCCGACAAAAGGAATGCCGTGGTGTCGGCGATGCGGGCGGCCTGCTGCATGTTGTGGGTGACGATAACGACGGTGTAGCGTTCTTTGAGCTGGAGGATGAGCTCCTCAATGCGGGCCGTGGAAATCGGGTCCAGGGCCGAGCACGGTTCATCCATCAGGAGAATCGACGGCTCCACCGCCAACGCCCGGGCGATGCATAGCCGCTGCTGCTGGCCGCCCGACAGGCCGAGGGCGCTGTCCCGCAGCCGGTCTTTGACCTCATCCCACAGGGCCGCCGCCCTCAGGCTGGTTTCCACGATCTCTGCGAGCTGCCGCCGGTCACGCACGCCCACCAGGCGCGGCCCGTAGGCCACGTTGTCGAAGATGGACATGGGGAACGGGTTCGAGCGCTGGAACACCATGCCCACGCGCCGGCGCAGTGCGGTGACGTCGACGTCAGGGCGATAGATGTCCTCACCCTCGATGCGGATGGTGCCCGCAATACGGGCGTTGGGGACGAGGTCGTTCATGCGGTTGAAGCAGCGCAGGAGCGTCGTCTTGCCACAGCCTGATGGGCCGATAAAGGCCGTCACCTGCCGGGCCGGGATGCGCAAGGAGACGTCCCGGAGTGCCACCTGCCCGCCGTAGGATACGGTGAGATTCTCAACTTCGATGGCGGGCACGCCCGCCGCCCCGTCGACCAACGCGGTCGCTTCAGGTTCCGCGACAACCGTGCTCGTCTCCGTTTGGGTGGCCGCCCTGTTGGGCGGAGCCACCGTGGGCTCGGCCATCACCGTTGCGAATTCGTTTTTCTTCACAGCTTCATGCCTCCTCAAAAAGCCGACGATTGGTACCGCTGGCGCAGGCGGTGGCGCAGCACGACGGCCGACAGGTTGAGGCCGGTGATGAGCGCCAATAGCACCAGCGTGGTGGCGAATACCATGGGCCTGGCGGCTTCCACGTTGGGCGATTGGAAACCAGCGTCGTAGATGTGAAACCCCAGGTGCATGAACTTGCGATACAGGTGCACGAAGGGTGGGTTCCCGTCGATGGGCAGGGCCGGCGCCACCTTGACAACCCCGGTGAGCATCAAGGGAGCGACTTCGCCCGCCGCCCGGGCAACGGCCAGGATGGCGCCTGTGATGACGCCCGGCATGGCCCGGGGCAGGATGACGTACCGCACCGTTTCCCAGCGCGTCGCCCCTAAGGCCAGAGAGGCTTCCCGCTGGGACGCCGGAATGGCAGCCAAGCCTTCCTCGGTGGCCACGATGACCACCGGCACCGTCAGCAGCGCCATCGTAAGCGAGGCCCACAAGAGCCCTCCCGTGCCGAAAGTGGGCGTCGGCAGCCGTTCGGCGAAAAACAGCTGATCGATGGTGCCCCCTACGCCGTAGACGAAGAAGCCGAGGCCGAACACGCCGTACACAATGGAGGGCACGCCGGCCAGGTTGTTGACCGCCACCCGCACCGCCGATACCAGCGGCCCCTCCCCGGCGTACTCCCGCAGGAACAGCGCCGCCAGCGCCCCTAAGGGCACCGCGGCAAGGCTCATGAGAAGCACCATCAGCACCGTGCCAAACAGGGCCGGGAAGATGCCGCCTTCGGTGTTGGACTCCCGGGGCTCGCCGGTCAGGAACTCCCAGACGTTGACAACGTAGGCCAGCAGTTTCTGTACGGTGGACATGGCGTTGGGCCGCCAGCTGTCCACCACATCTTCGGCCCGCACGAAGCGGGTACGGCCGTCGGCTAGCTGCACCACGTAGCCGTCGCCGGTAACCTCCTGGACGATGCCGTAGAGGTTGCCCCACGCCTGGCGTTCGAAGAC
>PKQR01000106.1 GCA_017578085.1 Bacillota bacterium | reverse complement strand
GGACGGGCAGCCGGGCGCGACGCGGCTCTACGGCTGGTGCGAGCATTCGGCCCGGCGCATGGCCAAGCCGCATCCGTTGCGCCGCAACATGAAAGAGATGCTCGAACAGCTGGGCTGGGAGTTCTAGGACTGGACGCTTTGCGCGGGCGTCCAAGCGTGCGCAGTCCCTAGCGCAGTTCGGTGAGGACCTCCCGCAGCGTGTCGACGATGCGGTCCGCTTCCGAGGTGGTGAGGACCAGCGGCGGCGAAATGGTGACGCAATTGCCAAGGCCCGCCCCGGTGCCGCCGGAGCGGCCCACGATCACGCCCCGCTCCTTGCAGCCCCGGATGACCGCGGCCATGCGCTGGCCGTCCAGGGGCCTCTTGGTTTCCTTGTCGGCGACAAGCTCTACCGCGGCCAAAAGCCCCTTGCCCCGCACGTCGCCCACCCAGGGCAGCTCCCGCAGGGTTTCGAGGCCGCTCAAGAGGTGTGCGCCGACCCGGGCCGCGTTGCCGGGCAAGTCCTCCCGCTCCATGATCTCCAGGTTCTTCACGCCCGCCGCGCACGCGGCCGCATGGCCGCCCCAGGTGTTGACCTGGACGGCTTCGCGCCCTTCGTCGGGCTCGCCGAGAAACGCAGCAAAGACTTCCTCGGTGGCCAGGACCGCTCCGAGGGGCTGGTAGCCGCTGGTGATGCCTTTGGCCACCGTGATCATGTCGGGTTCAAGGCCGTAGTGCTGGTAGGCAAACCACTTGCCTGTACGGCCGAAGCCGTTGATGACCTCATCGAGAATGAGCAGCACGCCGTAGCGGCGGCAGATGTCCTGTACGGCCTGCCAATACTCCGGCGACGGGACCAGCACGCCGACGCCGCTCTGGATGGGTTCCATGATGACCGCAGCCACGGTATCCGGGCCTTCGGCGATGATGGTCTGCTCCAAGGCCCGCGCCGCAGCCAGCTCGGACGCGACGCCGCCAATCCCAAAGGGGCAGCGGTACGGGTACGGCGGCGGCACGTGGACGAAACCGTCGCCGTAAGGGCCAAAGCGCCGCTTGCGCTCGGGGATCCCGCCTACGGCCAGGGTGGCGAGGCTGGTGCCGTGATACGCGAGGTGGCGGCCGATGAACTTGTAGCGGGGCTCATGCGGGCGCACCTGGCGCTGGTACTGCCGGGCCAGCTTCATGGCGGCCTCGTTGGCCTCGGTGCCGCTGTTGACGAAGTACACGTGGCGCAGGCGCCCGCCCGTCAGGTCGGCCAGCTTGTCGGCCAGTACCGCCGCGGGACGGTTGATCTGCAGGTGCGGGTAGTACGGCAGCGCCAGCATCTGCTCGTACACGGCGTCCGCGATCTCCCGCCGCCCGTAGCCTACGTTGACGCACCACAGGCCCGCCATGGCGTCCAGGTACTCGCGCCCTTCGGCGTCGACGATGGTCGAGCCGTAGGCCCGCTCGACCACCATCGGCGGCCGCTTTTCCAGGCCCTTGTGCTGCGTCATCGGATGCCACACGTGATCCAGATCTGTCCGCACGACCTCCTGAACTGAGCGGTTTGTCATGCCGGTTCACCCCCGAGCCGTGTTTATCGTTGAGCACGGGTGACGCCACGCATTGTCTAGCGCGGCACCACGTTCGCGCCGGGCAGCCCCTTGTGCAGCGCCTCCACGATGCTTGCGGTGACGGCCTTGAAGTCCCCCACGCGGGTGTCCACCCAGCAGGAAACGACAGCCGTCACCACGCCGCCGGCCACTTTGCCTGCCAGTACCTGGGGTGCGGGATCTTTGGCGACGCCGTTGATGTTGGCCACGCTCCGCAGGCATTTCTCCCGCAGCTCATCCAGGCTCTCGCCCTTGCTGGAGGTCACCTCGATCTCGACCCGGAGGACGGGTTTGGCGGTGTAGTTGATGATGGTGCCGTTGAGGATGTTCTTGTTGGGAACGATGATGAGGCGCCCGTCCTGCGTGCGGAGGAGCGTGTCCCGGATGCGAATGTCCTCGACGACGCCCTCGCCGCCCGCCACCGACACCAGATCCCCGATCTTAAACGGGCGCTGCAGCATAAGCATCACGCCGGCCAGGAAGTTGCCGAAGATGTCCTGAAACGCAAAGCTGATGGCGAAGCCTGCGACCCCCAACGTGGCCACCAGCGCCGTCAGGTCGGCCCCGACGGTGCCCAGGGACGTCACCACGCCCAAGCCGATGAAGACGTACCAGATAGTGCGCTCCAAGATCCGCACCACGTGCGGTTCCGCGCCGGTGCGGGCGATGGCGCGCACGGCCATGCGGGCCGCGTACTTCCCGCCCACCCAAAACAAGAGGAGCAATATGATCGCCCCGAGCACCACCGGTGCGGCTTCGATTATCCTGGTGAGGTAGTGACGCAACACGGTGGACGCGTTGAGCGCCATGTCGTACAGCGTGCCGTTCATCGCGTAACCTCCGTCTTGTCCTCCTTAGGACGTTCCCCAAGGCCCGCTGGGTTGTGAAACCATATTTCCCGCCCGAAGCGCCCGATCCTGGTGCCAGCGCCGCATTGTCTCGTGGATACGGTCCCCAGGCCCCTGCCGACCGCTGCCGGCCCCTATCACGGCTTGCCCCTGTTTTTGAAGGAAAACCATGTAATCATCGGAAACTTATTTCTGACACACTGTCCGCACCGGCGCACGCAGTGTGTCCGTGGCGCAATTCATCATTCGAAAGGAGTTGGGGATGGGATGCTACGGTTAGGCCGGCTGTTTTGTCCAAGGTTGAGCCGCACGCTGCCCGGGCTGTGGGGCCTTGTACTCGTGCCCGTTCTAGCCCTTGCAGCGAGTGCCCTCTTCGCGGGAAACGCCGTCGCCGAGACGCCCCGCTACGGCGGCACGTGGATGGGCGCCATCGCCAACGACCCGCCCACCTTGGACCCGGCGTACTCGGTGGCGGCCGTGGACGGCATGCTCATCGCGCTGCTCTACGACGGCCTTATCGGTTTCGACACGGAAGGGCGCCCCATTCCCAACCTGGCCGCCCGCTGGGAGATCAGCGACGACAACCGCACCTACACGTTTTACCTCGTGGACAACGCCTACTTCCACAACGGCAAGCACTTCACGGCGGAGGACGTGAAGTACTCGTTTGAGCGGGTGCTGCACCCGGACACGGCGTCGCCCCGCACGTGGGTGCTGGACCGCATCGAAGGCGCCAAGGAGTTCATGGCCGGCGAAGCCAGCGAGGTGTCGGGCATCCGGGTCATCGACCCCTATACCATCCAGATCACCCTGGCTGAGCCCTTCGCTCCGTTCCTGAGCATGCTGGGCATGCCGGCGGCACACATCGTGGACCGCAATGAGATCGAGAAGTACGCCGACCCGCGCACCGACTACGCCTTCCAACCGGTGGGCACAGGACCGTTCAAGTTCGTGAGCTTTAACCCCGGGGACCGCATCACGCTGGCGGCCCACGAGAACTACCACTACGGCCGGCCGTATCTGGACGGCATCGTGTACCGGGTCATCAACGACCAGGCGACGCTCATCGCGGAGTTTGAAGCCGGGACCTTGCACTCCGTGGGCCTATCGGCCACCGACTTGCCGCGTTTCCGCTCCGACCCGCGCTACCGGGACTACATCCAGACCCAGAACAATTTCTGGCTTTACTTCATCGGCCTCAACGCCACCCGGCCGCCCTTCGACGACGTGCGGGTGCGCCAGGCGGTGAGCTGGGCCGTGGACCGGGAGCTGCTCGCGGAAACCGTGGTCAAGGACACCCGGATTCCAGCGAAAGGGCCCATCCCGCCCGGACTGGATGGCCACCGGGAGGACCTGGTGGGCTACGGCTATGACCCGGAGAAGGCCCGGCAGCTGTTGGCGGAGGCGGGGTACGCAAACGGCCTCACCTTTGAAGTGCACATGGCCAACTCCGACGTCAACGTGCAGCTGTTTGAACCGATCCAGCAGATGATGGCCGCGGCGGGCATCCGCATGGAGATCGTGCTGCGGGACTTCAGCGCCATGCTGGCCGACACGACCCGCAACGCCATCGACGCCTTCTACGCCTCCTGGGGTGCTGACTACCCGGACGCGGAGAATTACCTGTACCCGCTCTTCCACAGCGACAACTTCGGCGCCGGCGGAAACCGGACCAGCTTCAGCCACCCGGAGGTGGACCGCCTCATCGAGCTGGCCCAGCGGACGGCGGACCGGGATGAGCGGATCGCGCTGTACCACCAGATTGAGGACTTGGTCCTCGAGCAGGCGCCGCGGGTGTTCTTGTTCTACGGCCAGACGTGGGTCGTCACCCGGCCGGAAGTGCGGGGGTACCAGCTGTACCGCATCTTCAACGCCGACAAGATGACCGGCGTCTGGTTGGCCGAGTAGCGCTTGGCCCCGGGGAGTACCGGCCGGCCTTTGATGTCGGGCCCTGCCGGCGGAGCCAGGTCGCCGACGGACGCCGTTG
Source organism: Bacillota bacterium (assembly GCA_017578085.1). Lineage (GTDB taxonomy): Bacteria > Bacillota > Limnochordia > Limnochordales > ZCTH02-B6 > ZCTH02-B6. The sequence continues at coordinate 3,386 of PKQR01000106.1, read as the reverse complement.
TCTGTGGGCGCCTGCTCTGCCGGCGGGGTGGCGCCTGTCGGCGGCAGAAAGGGAGGACGCATGTCGCGCTACTTCATCCGGCGCCTCTTGCTGGTGGTGCCGGTGCTGTTTGGCGTATCGCTTTTCACCTTTATCCTGTTTTTCATCGTGCCCGGGGACCCGGTGCTCTCGGTGGTGGGCGAGCGCGCTTCCCCCGAGACGGTGGCCCTCATCCGGGCGGAGCTGGGCTTGGACAAGCCCCTGCCCGTCCAGTACGCGACGTGGGTTGGCCGGGCGCTCAAAGGCGACCTGGGCCGCTCGTTCCTGAATCGCCGGTCCATTACGGAGAGCATCCAGGCGCGGTTTCCCGTGACGCTGCGGCTGTCGCTATTTTCCCTCGCCATCGCCATCGTGCTCGGCATCCCCGCCGGCGTGTGGGCGGCGGTCCATAAGGGCACGTGGATTGACGCCGCCTTGCGCAACGTGTCGCTCATCGGAGTCTGTACGCCGGTCATTTTCCAGGGGCTGGCACTGCAGTACATCTTCGGCGTGTGGCTCGGGTGGCTGCCGGTTTCGGGCATCGGCGACGGGAGCTGGCGCCACTACCTCTTGCCGGCCATCGTGCTCGGCACCAACATCGCCGCGTTTCAGGCGCGGCTGTCGCGGGCCGTGATGCTCGAAGTGCTGGACCAGGACTACATCCGCACCGCCAGGGCCAAAGGCTTGAGCCAACGGGTCATCGTGTACAAGCACGCCCTGCGCAACGCGATGATTCCCATCGTCACCGCCCTGGGCGGGTCCTTGGGGAGCCTGCTGGTCGGATCGGCATTGACGGAAACCATCTTTGCCCTGCCCGGCATCGGCAGCTACACGCTGGACGCCGTGTTCGCCCGGGATCTGCCGGTGGTCATGGGGGCGTTTTTGTTCCAGGCGGTGGTGTTTGTAGGCGTCAACGTGCTCTTGGACGGCTTGTACGTCCTTATCGACCCGCGGGTGCGGTATGACTGAGGCGCAACCACATGACGTAAAGGCGGACGGGAGGACACGCGACGATGACCTCTGGCAAATCATCCGGCAACCTTGTGACGGCCGCGGAAACGGCAGCGACAGGCAACGTGTACCTGGGCGAAACCCAGTTGGCCATGGCCTGGCGGCGGCTGCGGCGGGACCGGGTGGCGATGGTCGGCCTTGTACTCGTGCTCCTCCTGGCGCTGGTGGCTGTCTTGGCCCCTTGGATCGCGCCCTATGACCCCGTCACCGACTACAACCTGCGCAACCGCCTGCAGCCGCCCAGCAAGGAGCACTGGCTGGGGACGGATGCGTCGGGGCGGGATGTATTCAGCCGCATCGTGTACGGGGCCCGCATCTCCCTCACCGTCGGTCTTACCTCCCGGGTCGTCACCCTGATCCTCGGGGTCGGCCTCGGCGCCCTGGCCGGCTACTTTGCAGGTACGTGGGTCGACATGCTGGTGATGCGGCTGTCCGAAATCGTCGACGCCCTGCCGAGCCTGTTTGTGGCCATCGCCATCTCTGTGGCCATCGGGCCTGGCATTTACACCGTTTTCATCGCGCTGGGTTTTGTCGGCTGGGCCGACATGTGCCGGCTCATCCGCGGGCAGGTGCTCACCATCCGGGAGCAGCAATTCGTCGAAGCCGCCCGGGCCATCGGCTGCTCCACCGGGCGCATCGTGTTTCGCCATATCCTGCCGCAGGTGACGGCGCCCATCATGGTCAGCCTGACCATGGGCATCGCCGGCGCCATCATGGCGGAGACGGCCCTCTCCTTCCTGGGCCTTGGCGCCCAGCCGCCCACGCCCACCTGGGGTTCCATGATGAATTACGCCCGTCAGTACATCTACATCGCCCCGCATCTCGTGTTCGCGCCCGGCGTAGCCATCCTCATCACCGTCTACGCCTTCAACCTCCTGGGCGACGGCCTGCGGGACGCGCTGGATCCCAGGACAAAGACGTAGACGTAGCCACAAATGACTGGTAGGGGTAGGCGAGCAACTACATTCCCCGTTTCACCTTTTGTACGCCGGGTGGGCTGGCGCACGCGTCAAACTCATTCCACAGGTCCCAGTAACGCGACGCGAACGCTGGAACAACTGCATCGTAGTGACGTCACGGGGCGGGACGGCTGCGGCCTCGTGAGCAACGGTGAGGTCGGGAATTTATCCGCCTCAGTGCGACAGTGGCTTGACGCCATCGGATAGTGTACCAAGTGTTGACAGATCCTGCAAAATAAGGTGTGATCTGTGTTGTAAGACTTAAGGGAGGGTACGATTTGGGGTGAAGAGTGTCACACTGTCGCTACTGCTCATTTTGCTGCTCATAGTGGCGGCGGTACCGGCCTCTGCCAACACCGTTGGTGTCGACTTGTTTCTGGGCAATTCCTGGCATTCCTCGCAGCCCATCCAAGTCGGCGGGCATCTCATCACTGATCCGAAGTGGGAAACGCGGCCCTTCAGCAAGGACGCCTGGTATTATGTTGCACGTATTCGCTGGGGCCAAATCGAGGTAGAGTTGTTGCACGATAAGGTGTACATGGGATACGATACGCCCGATGTTCAGGGTTTCAACATGAGCGACGGATTCAACTTTCTCCTGATGAACCACGTTCAGAAGTGGGGACCGTGGGAAGGGCGCCTCGGTGCCGGTCCGGTTATCGTGCATCCGGAGGGCACGGTGAATGGGTACTTAATCGGCGAGCTCGGAAGCCCTTCGATGCGTGTTGGAGGTATCGGACTCCAGGCTGCGGTCGGGTACAGGCGTGACATTGGGAAAGGTTTCTCTTACATCGTTGAGGGTAAAGTCACCACAGCTATAGTCCACCTGACGTACCCTGACCCTGTACATGAGATTTACGCGCCAGTCACGGGCTACCATCTGCTGCTCGGCGTCGGCTACGATCTGTAACGGGACGACGTTACAGAGCACCGCCCCCACGGGCGGTGCTCTTTTTTTACTCATAATCGAGCGTTATCGATCATAATCAAGCGTTATCGAGTGGGCGTATCGCGCCCGTCCCCTCCCTCACCCCACCTAGCATCCGCTAGGGGGCTACTCCGATCCGTTCTTCCCACTTAGCCAGGCGCTGCAACGTCTCCAGCTTCTCCCGGTTGCCGAGGCGCGCCTGCTCGATGGCCTGCTGGAGCACGCGGATAGAGGTGTCGTAGTCGCGCCGGTTTACGGGGCGCGGGTGGCCGTCCTTGCCGCCGTGGGCGAAGCTATAGCGCACCGGGTCCTCGCGGCTAGGCTTGGCACCGTAGACGACTTCAGCCACCATGGCGAGAGCCCGTAGGGTGCTGGCCCCTACGCCGGCCATTCCGACTAGATCCCTGTAGGTTTCCGGCCGCACATCATAAATCTTGTACAGGATCTTGTCCAGCCGGTCTGCGTTGGGC
>PKQR01000230.1 GCA_017578085.1 Bacillota bacterium | reverse complement strand
CCAGGATGACCACGAGATTGCGGATGGGCACGCCTTCCCGCAACAGGCCCTGCAGGACCCGTTGCACTTCCCCGATGCTCAGCAGCTCGGGAACCAATTCCTCGACAACGGCAGGAAATTCCTCCTTAACCTTGTCCAGGAGCGCTTTCGTCTCTTGCCGCCCCAACAGGTCCGCCGCATGCCGGCGGATGATCTCCGTCAGGTGAGTCGCCAATACCGCCGAGGCATCCACCACGGTGTAGCCCGCCTGTTCGGCGGCGGCCCGGTCGCTGGGGGAAATCCAGAGGGCGGGCAGTCCGAAGGCCGGCTCGCGGGTTTCAATCCCGGGAATCTTCGCGGTTGCGCCGCTGTCCATGGCGAGATAGTGGGTGGGCATGAGCTCCCCGCGCCCGACCTCCACGCCCTTGATGCGGACGACGTAAGCGTTCGCGTTCAGTTCCATGTTGTCGCGGATCCGGATGGAGGGCACGACGATGCCCAGCTCCAACGCCATCTGCCGCCGGATCATGCTGATCCGTTCCAAGACATCGCCGCCCTGCTCCACATCCACGAGCGGGATGAGCCCGTAGCCGATCTCAATTTCCATGGGGTCCACGTGCAGCAGGCCCAACACGCTCTCCGGCCGCCGGTCGGCCGCGGGCTCAGGCTGGGGCTTGGGCGGCGGCGCCTTGCTCCGCTCCTGCTCCCGCCGGGCCACCATACCCAGGCCGCCCATCAGTACAGCCAGCGCCATGAAGGGCACAAAGGGCAACCCGGGAATGAGCGCAAAGGCAACCAAGGTGCCGGCGGCCACCATGAGCACCCGCGGCTCGGCCGCCAGCTGCCCGGTGACATCGCGGCCGAGGCTGGCCTCGGAGGCCGCCCGGGTAATGATGATGCCGGTGGCCGTGGCGATGAGCAGCGCCGGGATTTGGGTGACCAGGCCGTCGCCCACGGTCAGGAGCGTGTAGCGCTGCAGGGCCTCGGAGATGTCCATGCCCCGCTGGCCGACGCCGACGGCAAAACCGCCCAGGATGTTTACGGCGGTGATGATCAGCCCGGCGATGGCGTCTCCTTTGACGAACTTGCTGGCGCCGTCCATGGCGCCGTAGAAATCCGCCTCGCGCTGGATGTCCAGCCGGCGCTGCCGCGCCTGTTCCTCGGTGATCAGCCCGGCGTTCAAGTCCGCGTCAATGCTCATCTGCTTGCCGGGCATGGCGTCCAAGGTGAAGCGGGCCGCGACTTCGGCCACGCGCTCAGCGCCCCGGGTGATCACGATGAACTGGATGACGACCAGGATGAGGAAGACAACAAACCCGACCACGTAGTTGCCGCCCACGACGAAGTTGCCGAAGGCCTGGATGATGGAACCTGCGTGCGCCTGCAGCAATATCAGGCGGGTGGTGCTGACGTTGAGCGCCAAACGGAAAAGGGTCAGCACCAAAAGCAACGTCGGAAAGACGGAGAACTCCAGCGGGTGGCGCACGTTCATGGTGAGCATGAGCACCAGGAGCGCCAAGCTGATGTTGACTGCCAAGAGCAGATCGATCAGGCCTGTCGGCAGCGGCACCACCATCATGACCACGATCAAGACCACAGCCAGGACGATGGTGATGTCGCCGTGACGCAAGCCGGCCGGCAGCAAGGCCGGGCGGGATTGGCTGCTCAAACGGATCACCTCCTACGGGCCCGCATTCGATAAACGAACGCCAGGACGTCTGCTACGGCCCGGTACAGTTCAACGGGGATCTCCTGTCCAATCTCGACCCCGTTATAGAGCGCCCGGGCCAGCCACACATCCTCGACGACAGGCACGCCGTGCTCTTCGGCGAGCTCCTTGATGCGGCGTGCCACAAGACCGGCGCCCTTGGCGACCACCACCGGCGCCGACATGCTGATTGCGTCGTATTTAAGCGCCACGGCCAAGTGCACCGGGTTCGTGACGACCACGTCGGCCGTAGGCACTGCCTGCATCATGCGCCGCGAAGCCAGCTGCCGCTGGCGCTGGCGGATGCGGGCCCGCACCTGCGGATCGCCTT
>PKQR01000105.1 GCA_017578085.1 Bacillota bacterium | reverse complement strand
CCCGGTCCTTGCGGGCCACCAGCGTCCGGTTTCCCGACCGGACCACGATGAGGTCTTCGACGCCGATCAGGGCCACCACCTCGGCCCCGTCCTCGCAAAACACCACGTTGCCGGCCGCGTCCAGCGTGTGGAGGACGCCCCGGGCCGCGTTGCCCGCGCCGTCCCGCTCCAGGAAGTCGGCCAAGGCCGTCCAGCCGCCCACGTCGCTCCAGCGAAACGGCGCGGCGACCATGTAAACCTCGTCGGCCTTCTCCATGACCCCGTAGTCCACGGAGATCTTTGGCACCCGGCCAAAGGCGCTGTCCAACTGCGCCTCCCACGACGGAGCATCCACGTGGGCCTCCAGGGGAAACAGCCGCCGGGCGTGCTCGGGCAAGTACCGCTCCACGGCGGCCAGAAACGCCTCGGTGGTCCAGACGAACATGCCGCTGTTCCAATAGTAGTTGCCGTCCCGCACGTAGGCTTCCGCAACTTCCCGCGACGGCTTCTCCCTGAACTGGGCGACGCGGAAGTGCGCCAGCGCCCCCGGCCCCTCCACCCGCTCGCCCGCGCGGAGGTACCCGTATCCCGTGGCCGGGTACGCCGGCCGGATGCCAAACGTATACAGCCGCCGGGTGCCTCTGGCCGCGGCCGCGGCGGATCGCACCGCCGCGTGAAACGCCTCCGCCGGTTCGATCACGTGGTCGGCGGGCAGGACGACCATCACAGGGTTGCCGAAGCGGCGCCTGCAGACGATGGCCGCCAATACAATGGCGGCGGCGGTGTCCCGCGCCTGGGGCTCGCCGATGACGTTGCGCGCGGGGATGTGGGGCAGCTGGGCCCGGACCTCGGGGACAAACCTGGCGGCCGTGATGATCAGGGTGCGCTCGGGCGGCACCAGCCCCTGCAGGCGATCCACGGTGGCCTGGAGCAAGGTCCGCTGGCCAAACAGGGGCAGGAACTGCTTGGGGCGGTCCGCCGTGCTCAGCGGCCAAAACCGGGTGCCGCTGCCGCCGGCGATGACCACCGCGACCATGTCAGGCCACACCACACATCACCTCGCTGGGACTGTCCTGCGGCTGTCGCTCCGCCTGGCCAGCGCCGCGTGCCAGGGGCGGGTCGACGCCTTGGGTTCGCCGCGGCCCTGGGCCCGCAATCGCTCGAGGGCGAGCCTGGCCAGGAGGAAGCTGATGGCCGCCTCCGCCCCCTGGTTGGCGCTGGGCCCGTGGGCCTCAAGCCCGTCGCTGACCGCTCCTGTGGCCGTGTCCACCAGCGGCCGCCCGAGCCGGTTTCGCCCGAGAAACCAGGCGAAGGCATCGTACGCCCGGCGGGCGTACTCCACCTGTCCGGTGACGGCGTTGGCGGTGACAAGGGCTTCCACCAGGTAGCCGGCGTCGATGGGCTGCTGGCCATACACGGCCCGCGAGCCGTGGCGGTCCGCCCACCCGTCGTTGCCCACCAGGTCCAGGTGCTCGCCGTTCCACAGGAAGCTCCAGAGAAAGTCCAGGCTCTCCTGCCCGATCCGGCGAAAGCGCTCCCGGCCGGTCGCGAGGTACGCCAGGAACATGGCGTTGCACAGGATGGCGTTCCCGTAGGTCAGCCTGTCGTCAAACCATTCCCAGCCCGGCCGGGCGTAGCGGTCATAGCGGGCAGCCAGGTTTTCCGCCAGGCGCTCGATAAGGGCGTACCACTCGGCCGCCCCCGCCGGCGCGTCGATGGCCGTGGCGTATGGGAACAGGCCGCACACGGCGTACGCCTGGGCCCTTGGGTGCTGTAAATTCTCCAGGTGGGGCCGCGCGGCCTGCACCATCTCGCGCGCCAAAGCGCGCATGCCCGCATCGGGAGCCGTTTTGGCCACGTGCCCCAAACCCCACACGGCGCGGCCTTGCGTGTCCTCGCTGCCAGCATCGTCCAGGAAGCGCCGATCGTAGCCGACAAAGTTGTGAAACGCGCCGTCGGGCCGCTGCGCGTAGCGCAGGAAACGCACGTACCGCTCGGCCAGATCCAGCCCGTCGGTGCGGCGCAAGCGCCCGTACAGCTCCATCAGCACGACCAGTGCCCGGCCGGCGTCGTCCGCGCTGTAGCCGAAACGGGGATCCGGCACGCTGTAGGAGGCGTGCTGCAAGAGTCCCGTGTCGTCCGTCAGCCGCCGCAGGTGGTCAAGGCGGATGGGCACTTCCTCCCACCGCCGTTCGGGTTCCCCGGCGGCGGGGGTTTCCGCCCTGGACATCGCCGCGGTGGCGGTCGCCGCCTCCGCCAGCAGGTGCACGTACTGCTCCGCCACCGCCGGCCAGCGCATGCGCTGGCCAAAGTCCCGGGCAGCCCGGCTGATGCGCTCGTACTGCGCCCGGTCTCCCAATAGCCCGCGCACCGCCGCAGCCAGCGCGGCCGGCTGGCCGAAGGGCACCAGCACCCCGCGCCCGTCGGCGAGCAGCTCCCGGGCGTACCAGTAGGGGGTGGAGACGATGGGCTTGCCCATGGCCAGCGCGTAGGACAGCGTGCCGCTCACCACCTGCTCCTCGTTGGGGTAGGGCGTGACGTACAGGTCGCTCGCGTGGATCCAGCGCAAGAGCGTCTCCTGGTCCACGTACTCATTGACGAAGCGCACGTGCTCCTCGAGGCCCAGCTCCCGCACCCGGTCCTCAAGGAAGCGGCGGTACACGTCGCCCTCCCAGCGCAGTACCTCCGGGTGCGTCGCCCCCAGCACCACGTAGAGCACCTGCGGATGGTCACGGACGACCGCGGGCAGGGCATCCAGCACCAGCTCGATGCCCTTGTTGCGGCTGAGAAGGCCAAAGGTCAGGATGACCCAGCGCCCCTCGAGGCCCAGCTCACGCTTGACGACCGCCGGGTCGGCGCCGGGCGGATCGGGCACCCCGTGCGGAATGAGCCGGATTTTCTCTGCGGGTGCGCCGTAGGTGTCCAGCAGGATTTCCCTGGCCACCTGGCTCATGACGACCAGCCGGTGCGCATGGCGGATGAGCGCCAGCGTCGCCTCCCGGTACTCGGGCGCGGGGCGCCGGATCACCGTATGCAAGGTGGCGACCACCGGTTTCTCGAGCAGCCGGAGAAACTCGAACAGGTGGGCGCCCGCCTCGCCCCCAAACAGGCCGAACTCATGCTGGAGGCACACGACGTCCACAGGCGCACGGTTGACGAAGGCGGCTGCCTCCCGGTAATCCTCGATGTGGTCGCGCCGGATGGTCCGCACCACTTCCGGCGGGTACTCCAGCGCATCCGCCGGGTTGTGCATCGCGATGACCTGGGAGGGACGTCCAGACACGGCGGCAAGCCCCTCGGCCAGGTCCCGGGTGAAGGTGGCGATGCCACACCGGCGCGGCGGGTACGACCCCACAAACAGGACCCTCGGGGCGGTTTGCATCCCCCGTCACCTCCTGCGACCAGGCGGTCCATACCGCCTGCCATGATGGACACTTGTGCCAAAACGCAAGCGCAAGGCGCTCCGGCGCAACGCGGTCCGGAGCATTGATGGGCACGGCGCCAAGCTACCCGTCCGGCGAGCAGCCGGACGAGTGCGCCGGGGCCCGGCTTGAACGGCGGCCTCGGGCGGCCGCGGGACAGCTGGGACGGCCCGCAAGGGACGGCGGCCGGTGCCGTGGGAGTGCAACGGTTGGCATGACGGCGGCGGGCCTGCTGTAAAACGCTTACGGCGCTTCTTTATTTTAGCACTCGACGCTGGCGACTGCTAACAATTACAGTGTAACCTTCCAGTCCGGGCGGGTCAACCCGGGCCAGATTCCCGGGCAGCCCGCCCGGAGGACGCGGGGCAGGCCCGCTGAGAAAGCTCAAGCAGGGACCGGGAGGCGGCTAGTCGCCGTGCCGCTCCCGCAGCCGGGGCGACAGGCGCAGCATGAGATGCACCCGTTCAAATTCCGCCAACCACTCGCTGGTCGCCGCCCGCAGGAGATCATCACCGGGCGGCACGACGCCCGCCGGGCAAGCCGGCCCGAGCTGATCCCGGGCCATCTGCCGGTAGAAGGCCAGGACGCGGTCGCCGTAGCGGGCGCACTCAAAGAAATCCTCGCTCAAGAAAACGACCACCGGCACCCGGCGCCCACCGTTGATCCGCAAGGCCTCGGTGAGCTCCGGGTTGGTTTCCTGGTCGATAAAGCGCAAGTCGATGCGGGGCGATTCCTCGGCAAAGCGCTTGAGGATGGGGCACTGGTTGGCGCAGTCGCCGCACCATGCGCCGGCCAGGACCAGCACGTTCATTTGGCGCACGAAGCCCCGCAGGAGTTCCTTCTGGGCGTCGGTAAGCGCCACCCGCTCGTACACCCGCCGCCACCGCTCCCGGTGGGCTTCGGTGCCGTGGGCCTGCAAGTATGCGTCGTAAGGCAGCCCTTGCGCAAATGCCGCCCGCCAATCGATGCTCATCACCCACACTCCTTTCGGGTCAAGGCTTGAAGTTCTCGGCCAAAAGCTCCAGCGTCAGCTCGTTGACGCCCTCGAAGATGTCCAGCTCGTACTCGTCAATGACGCGGAAACCGAGTTCCTGGAGAAGCTGCAACCCCTCCCGGTCGGTGTCGGGCACCTCCATGGTGATCCGGCGCAAGCCCTTGTCCTCCAGGGCGTACCGCAGCGCCGTCACCAGGATGTCCCGCCGGGCGTCGGCGGGCCAGTACGCCTTGTCGCCCAGCATGATGGACATGGCCGCTTCCTTGCGCGCCATGTTGATGCTGTGCAGGTCGATGTCGCCGATGTAGCGCCCGTCGGGCGCCTCGATGGCCCACTGCTCGCTGTAGGGGTCCTGGTTGACCAGGTAAAACCATATCTCCAGGTCTTCCAGGGTGTTTTGGTCCGCCGGGACCCCGATCCAAAGCCGCTGGACTTCAGGGTCGTTGATCATGTCCAGCCGCTTCGGCAAATCCTCCCGCCGCAGCGGGCGCAGGCGCACCCCGCGCCCGAGGATGCGGTGTTCGGTCATGGATGTTCCTCCCTCCGCCCGCCTAATGAATTCCGGGCCAGCCCGGCAAGTCCTCGCGACCGTCGGCCGCCGCTGGTCCGCTGCCCGGCTGCCGGGGCCACCTGGCCAGCCGCACCGGCCCCGGGAATTTGACAGGCGGCGCCGGATGTGGTACACTGAAACGGCAACAAGCCAACGCGGAGGAGTACTCAAGCGGCCTACGAGAGCGGTTTGCTAAACCGTTGCGGGGGCTTTAAACCCCTGCCGAGGGTTCGAATCCCTCCTCCTCCGCCAAACGCAGCCGGCGCCCCAAGCGCCGGCATTTTTCTGCGGTCCCACGGACAAGCCCCCGGAGGTGAGCGCCGTTGCCGGACGAGATCAACTGGCCCGTCTTGGGCGGACAACTGGCCCTGGGCACCCTCTTGGGGATCGCCGTCGGTTTCACCATCAAGAAAGCGCTCAAGGTCGGCCTTCTGGTTTTGGGCGTCCTGGTCCTGATCGGCCTCGCCCTGCAGCACTTTGACGTTATCACCATCCACTGGGGGAACCTCGAAGGCATTTACACCCGGGCCGTGGAGGAATCGGGAGGGCTTTGGGCCATCCTCAAAGAGTGGGCCACCCAGCTCGACGCCCTGATCCCCGTGGCCGGCAGCTTCGTGGTCGGGTTTTTCATCGGCCTGCGCCTCGGCTAATCCAGCTTTAACACCAGCGGCGGCAGCTTGTAGTGGCCTTCCCGGTCCTTGCGCTTGGCTTGGGCCACATCGGCGCACGTCTCCAGCAGCCGGACGAGGGAGTCGATGTCGAGGCCGGCGTGGTGCGGGCGGTAGGGCTCAAGCAGTTCCCGCGCGCCCCGGAAGAGGTTCTCGGACCAGTAATAGCTCGCCGCTTCCCAGTGCTCCAGCGCTCCCGCCATCTGGATCAGCGCCTTGTAGAACCGGTTGGAGTGGTCGCGGCTCCATGCCTCCATCAGGGCCTCGTGGCTTTCGGCGTAGCGGCCTTCGTTGAAGAGCCGGATGAACTCCAGGTACTCGGGCGGGTATTGGCCACGCATGGCGAGTCCCCCTTGTCGCGTCATCCCTCCTCTTCAAGTTCCCGCCAGCGTCCTGGCGTCCCTTCCCGTTCTTTCCCGCCGGATGCTTCCCCGCCGGAAGCTTCATTCCCGGTGGACTCCGCTTGGCTGCCGGGCGTGTCGCTGCTGCCCGCGCCCTCTTGCCCCGTGGCCACGAGCAGCTTATCCGGCTTGATAAGCCACCAGGCCAAGACCAGCACCAGTCCCGCCAGCGCCGCCGCGCCGCCAAACATCACCGGGCGGCCGAGGCCAATCGCCATGGCGAAGGCCGGCGGCCCCACCGCCACGCCGATGAACCGCACCGCCCCATACAGCGACGTGACCAACCCCCGCTCCTCCCGGCGGGCCGCGCTCGTGACCAGCATGTTGATCGCGGGCAGCATGGCTCCGATGGCTACGCCGAGAAACCCGAGGGCCGCCATGAACGGCACCAGCGCCTCAAAAACCGCCGCCGCGGCCAAGGACGCCGCCGCCAGCCCCGCCCCCGCCAGGATGGCGGGCTTGAGCACTTCCCAGCGGTCCTGGAAATAGGAGCCGGCGACGTAGGCCACGCCTGCCATGGTGCCCACGGGGATGGCGAGCACGAGCCCCCCGGCAAAGCCGCGTATCCCGTAGCGGGGGCCCAACTGGTCGGAAACGGTGGAGAGCACGCCGAAAAGGAGAAACAGCATCGCCATGCCGGCGAGATACGTAGCGGCCAGGGGCACGCCCCGCTCCCGGAAGACGCGCACCAGCGCCCGGCCGTACGCGGCGAGGTTACGGGTTTCCTTGATCGGGGGCTCCTCGATCAGGAACCAGACCAGCAGCCCCGCGGGGATGGCCAGGACGCCGTAAACGAAAAAGGGCGCCCACCAGGAGATCAGGCCCACCGCGGCGCCCAGCACCGGGCTCACCACCTTGCCGGCCCCGTTGGCCGCCTCCAGGATACCGAGCACCCGGGTGCGCCCGCCGCCCGCAAAGATGTCCCCAGCCAGCGCGACGGCCAAGAGATACGTGCCGCCGGCACCGATGCCTTGCACGACGCGGCCGGCGAGCACCAGCGGATACGGATCCCGCAGGAGCAGCGCGGCCGCGCCGGCGATGAGGCCGCCCAGGCCGTAAACCAAGAGGGCCGGCGCTATCACCTTGCGCCGGCCGACGTGGTCGGAAACGATGCCCGCAAACGGGATGACGACCGCCGCGGGGGCCGAAAACAAGGTGATGAGGAGCGCGACCTCCAGCTGGGTGAGCCCCATGGCCTCCTGGAGCTGGGGAAGCACGGGGATGAGCATGGAGTTGCCCAGCACCATGATGAAGGGCACAGCGCCCAGGATTGCGATGTGCAGGAGCCGCCGCTTGTCCATGTCCTCCCCGCCGCCACTTCCCTCCGCCGCCCGGCACCGCTAGCATTGCCCGCGGCAGGCGGCGCGATTCCGCTGGCCTCGCCTGTCGGGTGGACAGAGACGGGTGGGACGCGGTAAAATGCCAGTGCGCACGCAGTGGTGCCTGTGGACCGGCCTGGCGCGGAAGGGTGGCCGAGCGGCCGAAGGCAGCGGTCTTGAAAACCGCAGGGTGATGAGCCCCGTGGGTTCAAATCCCACCCCTTCCGCCAGGACAAAAGGACCGGGGTCCTGGTCGCCGCCCCCAAGGGCGCGCCCGGGACCCCGGTCAACCTTTCAGGCCCGTGCTGCACCCGCTTCGCCGTTACGCCCGTGCCGAGACGAAGGTGCTCACTGGGGCTCGATGCGGGTCATGCCGCCCATGTAGGGCCGGAGCACTTCGGGGATGGTGACGCTTCCGTCCTCGTTCTGGTAGTTTTCCAGGATAGCCGCCAGGGTGCGCCCCACCGCGAGGCCGGA
>PKQR01000015.1 GCA_017578085.1 Bacillota bacterium | reverse complement strand
CCGGAGGCCCAAGCGAGCCGGGGTGGGTGGGAGCCCGGCGGTCCGCCGCCCGCTGAAGATCACCCCGGAGCTGCCCACCGAAAGCCGCAGGGCGAGTAGACTGGGCCGGCTGCCGCCGTTATCGGCGCAAGAGTGGGACGCAAGGCCGCGAGAGGCCTTGCGTTCAATAAGGGTGGTACCGCGGGAAGATTGCCCGTCCCTTCGAGGGGCGGGTCTTTTTTTTACTCCTGTTGTGGCCGCCGGTGGGGAGCGGCGGACATGTTCGGGAGGTGTCGTTGTATGGACGCGGACAAGAACGTGGACTACCAAAAGACGCTGCAGCTGCCGCGCACCGAGTTCCCCATGCGCGCCCAGCTGAGCCAGCGGGAACCGGAGTTCCTGCGGCGCTGGGAAGAACGGAAGCTGTACCAGCGCCTCCAGGAGCTGGGGCGGGCCCAGAACCGGCCGGTCTGGATCTTGCATGACGGGCCGCCCTACGCCAACGGGGACATCCATATCGGCACGGCGTTCAACAAGATCCTGAAGGACATCGTCATCCGCTCCCACAGCATGGATGGCTATCACTGCCCTTACGTGCCGGGGTGGGACACCCACGGGCTGCCCATCGAGCACGCCATCATCACCGCCCACGGCATCGACCGGCACGCCATTGACCCGGTGGAGTTCCGGCGCCGGTGCAAGGAGTACGCCCTTCATTACGTCAATGTGCACCGGGAACAGTTCCGCCGCCTGGGCGTCTGGGGTGACTGGGACAATCCTTACCTGACCTTGACGCCCGAATACGAAGCGCGGCAGGTGGAAGTCTTCGGCGAGATGGCCCGGCGGGGCTACATCTACAAGGGCCTGAAGCCCGTCTACTGGTGTCCCCACTGCGAAACCGCCCTGGCCGAGGCCGAGATCGAATACAAGGACCACCGCTCGCCGTCGGTCTACTTCACATTCCCCGTCGTGGACGGCAAGGGCCTCTTGCCTGCGGACAGCGCCGTCGCGGTCTGGACGACGACGCCTTGGACGATCCCGGCCAACATGGCCATCGCCCTGCATCCGGAGTTCGCGTACGTTTTGGCGGAAACCGACCGGGGGCTGTTGCTCATGGCCGAGGGCCTCATGGAGCAGGTGGCCCAAGCCGTAGGCCTCTCGGTGCGTGGCGTGCGGGCCCGCTTCCGCGGGCAGGAGTTGGAAGGCGTCGTGACACGGCATCCGCTCTTTGACCGGGAAAGCCCCATTATCCTGGCCGAACATGTGACGCTGGAACAGGGGACAGGCTGCGTGCACACGGCGCCGGGGCACGGCCTCGAGGACTACGAGGTGGGCGTGCGCTACGGGTTGCCGGTCTTTGCCCCCGTGGACGCCAGCGGGCGGTTCACCGCTGAAGGCGGGCCGTACGCGGGCCAGAAGGTGTCCGAGGCCAACGGGCCCATCATCGCGGACCTGGAGCGAAACGGGCGCCTGCTCAAGCGCGCCGACGTGAACCACCAATACCCCCACTGCTGGCGCTGTCGCAACCCGGTCATCTTCCGGGCCACAGAGCAGTGGTTCGCGTCAGTCGAAGGCTTCCGCGAGGCGGCCTTGGCCGCCATCGGCCGCGTCCAGTGGATCCCGCCCTGGGGCCAGGAGCGCATCGCCAACATGGTCGCGCAGCGGGCCGACTGGTGCATCTCGCGGCAGCGAGTTTGGGGCGTGCCCATCCCCATCTTTACCTGCAAAGCTTGCGGCCACCATCTCATCGATGAGGAAACCATCGCCGCCGTGGCGGACCTGTTCCGGCGGGAGGGCTCCGATGCCTGGTTCCAGCGGGCAGCCAGCGAGATCCTTCCCCCGGGCAAGGCATGCCCGCAATGCGGCGGGACCGACTTCGACAAGGAAAAGGACATCATGGACGTCTGGTTTGACTCGGGTTCGTCCCACGCGGCGGTGCTGGACGAGCGGCCCGAGCTGCGCTGGCCGGCGGACATGTATCTTGAGGGCAGCGATCAGCACCGGGGCTGGTTCCAGTCGTCACTGCTGACGGCGGTGGCCACGCGGGGCGAAGCGCCGTACCGCGCCGTGCTCACCCACGGTTTCGTCGTGGACGAGGAAGGCCGCAAGATGTCCAAGTCCCTGGGCAACGTGGTGGAGCCCCAGGCGGTGGTGGGGAAGTACGGGGCGGACGTGCTGCGGCTGTGGGCGGCCTCCGTTGACTACCGCGGCGACGTGCGCATCTCGGAGAATATCCTCAACCAGCTGGCGGACGTCTACCGGCGTATCCGCAACACGGCCCGGTTTCTCTTGGGCAACATCGGGGACTTTGATCCGGTCAAGGACGCCGTGCCCTTTGACGCCATGACGGAGATCGACCGCTGGGCGGTGCTGCGGCTCAGGCGCCTTGCCCGGCGCGCCATCAAGGCGTACCGGGAGTACGAGTACCACGTGGTGTTCCACCAGGTGCACCACTTCTGCGCGGTGGACATGGGCGGTTTCTACCTGGATGCGCTCAAGGATCGCCTATATTGCGAAGGGCCCGCGTCCCACGAGCGGCGGTCGGCGCAGACCGCGCTGTACGAAATCTTGGTGACGCTGACCAAGCTCATCGCGCCGGTCTTGGCCTTCACGGCCGATGAAATTTGGCAGTACCTGCCCGAACACGCCCGGGAGCAGGAGAGCGTCCACTTGACCACGTGGTCGGAGCCGCCTGCGGAAACGCCCGAGGAGCAGGCCTTTATGGAGCGCTGGGAGCGGCTCCTGGCGGTGCGGCGCACCGTGACGAAGGCGTTGGAGAACGCCCGCAACGAGAAGCTCATCGGCGCGTCGACCGAAGCCGCTGTGGAGCTGTATCCCAACGAAGCGACGGCGGCGCTGCTCGGCAGCTTCACCGCCGAGCAGCTGGCGGAGGCGTTCATCGTGTCCGCGGTCCGGGTCCACCCCGCGGGGACGGCTGTGCCCGCCGGGGCGCTGGACGAGGGCACCGGGGCGGCGGCCGTAGTCGTGCGCGCTCCCGGGGAGAAGTGCGCCCGCTGCTGGCGGTACTCGGAAACCGTGGGCGCACACGCGCGTCACCCGCAATTGTGTGAGCGCTGCGCAACGGTGGTCGAGCGCGATTACGGGCATGGGAGCTGAGTCCCGGGGGGAATCCTACAAGGGCGCAAGCCATAAACCGCGGCGATCGGAGCGGCTGCGATGCGGGAGGCTGTCAGCCGGAAGCTGGTGGAGAAGCTGCTGGTGCGCCTGGAGGGACTTATGACCCTCATGGAGCGGAACAGCCTGGCGGAGCTTATCGAGCTGTACCGCTCACCCCGGCGGATGATCTTCCTCAGCTTCGCGTCGGGTGTGGCCCGAGGCTTCGGCATTGCGGTCGGGTTCACCATCATCGGGGCCCTCTTCCTGTGGATGCTAGGGCGGCTGGCCATGCTCAACCTGCCCATTATCGGCGAGTTCGTGGCAGAGATCACCCGCATCGTCCAGGGCGAGTTGGCCCGCCCGTAAAGCGCCCGGATCGCCGCAACGGAAAGGGCGGCCCCTCGTGGGACTCGGACCAGGCGATCGGCAGAAGTTTAAGACGCGGCTGCTCGAGGAGCGGCGCAGGCTGAGGTCGTCGCTGGAGGCGTTGGAGAGCTCCGGATGGATGGACGCGGAAACGGGCGGCATCGGCGAGCTCTCCACTTACGACCAGCACCCGGCCGATCTTGGCAGTGAGGTCGCGGCCCGCCAGGTGGATCTAGGCCTCCAGCAAAACACCGTGCGCCTGCTGGCCCAGGTGGACCGGGCCCTCGAGCGTCTCGAAGAAGGCACGTACGGCGTGTGTGAGGAGTGCGGGCGCCCCATTCCCATGGGGCGCCTTTTGGCTATGCCTTCTGCGACCCGGTGCGTGGAGTGCGCCGCTGCTGAGGAACAAGGCGGGCCTGGCGGCTCCAGCAGCGGGGACGGCGGGCCGCCCGGGTCGCTTCGCCGGCGCCGTCCGCCTGAGGAAGAACTGCTCTCGCCTCCTTTCGGGCGCAGCAGCCGGGGTGGGCCGGCTTATGACGGCGCCGACGCCTGGCGGGAAGTTGCGCGTCACGGCACGTCCAACAGCCCGCAGGACGCGCCTGAAGAGATGACTTAGGCTCCGGGCGGGCCCGGTTGTTGGGCTTCCCGCCGTGTGCTAGAATTTGGGAAGCATGCTGACGGGAGGTCCCGCGCCGGTGCGGATGGTGGCCGTGGGACTCGCGGTGATGCTGGTGGACCAGGCCGCCAAGTGGTGGGCCGTTCACCAGCTGGCGCCGGGCGTCCGGCACCCGGTGCTGCCGGGGCTCATCTACTTGACCCGGGTCCACAACCCGGGTGCCGCCTTCGGTCTGTTCCCCTACCAGCAAGTGTTTCTCAGCCTTGGTGCCATCGGTTTGCTCCTTTTTGCCTGGTGGCGGCGCCGGGACATCCAGCGGCTGCCCAAAGGCATGCGCTTTGCCGTCGCCCTGGGCCTCGGCGGCGCAGCCGGCAACCTCATCGACCGCCTCTGGCGCGGCGCGGTGGTGGATTTCATCGATCTGGGCGTCCTGCCGGTGTTCAACGTGGCGGACATGGCCATCGTCGCAGGCGTCGCGATCTTGTCCTGGTTCGTCTTGCTAGGGCGCGACGCGGCCGAGCCGAGGGAGAACGAAGGTGGAGCGTAAAGAGCTGGTGGTGCCGGCGGACGCCCCACGGGAGCGGCTGGACCGATGGCTCGCGGCCCAAGGGATAGGGCCGTCGCGCGCCTTTGTGCAGCGGTTGATCGACGCCGGCCTCGTCCAGGTGGACGGGCGGCCGGCCGCCGCCAGCGACAAAGTGCGGCCGGGCCAGCGGGTGACGGTTTCCATCCCGCCCCCGGAGCCGACGGAGACGAAGCCTGAAGCCATTCCGCTGGACGTTGTGTACGAGGACGAAGACGTGATCGTCGTCAACAAGCCGCAGGGGATGGTGGTCCACCCGGCGGCGGGCAACCGGGCCGGCACGCTGGTCAACGCCCTCTTGGCCCACTGCCCGGACCTTTCGGGCATCGGCGGCAAGGAGCGCCCGGGCATCGTCCACCGGCTGGACAAGGACACCTCGGGCCTTTTGGTGGTGGCCAAAAACGATCAAGCCCACATTTCCCTGGCCCAACAGATCCAGGCGAGGGAGGCGGTGCGGGAGTACGTGGCCATCGTGCACGGGCAACTCCGGGCAGATCGTGGCCGGATCGAGGCGCCCATCGGGCGCCACCCCGTGGACCGCAAGCGGATGGCCGTCGTGCCGGGCGGCCGGCCGGCGATCACGGACTATGAAGTGCTGGAGCGGTTTCCCGGGTACACGTACGTCCGCGCCAGGCTGCAGACGGGCCGCACACACCAGATACGGGTGCACATGGCCCACATCGGCCACCCCGTGGTGGGAGATCCGGTCTACGGCCCCCGCCGCTGCCCGTGGAACTTGCAGGGGCAGTGCCTGCACGCCTGCCGGCTCGGTTTCCGCCATCCGCGCACGGGCCAATGGATGACCTTTACGGCGCCGCTGCCGCCGCATATGGAAAAGGTCTTGCGCGATCTGCGCAGCCGCCGCCAGGTGGAGATCCGTGAGGGTGGTTGACACAGGCGGCCGCATCCACTAAACTTGGAGCAAACGGGCAAGGCACCTTTAAACCGGTCCCGTGAGGCCGGTAAGGAGCCGCCACAAGTGCAAAGTTCATGGCGCGGGGTGCGCGCGGACCCGCGCGGCGCGTGTGGACGACTTCTTACCGGTACCGGTAAGAAGTTTTTTTGTGCCTGCCGGAAGGGAGTGGGATGCGTGACTCTGGTGGACAAGGTCCAGGTGATGGACGGGCCTGCCCTGCGGCGCGCCCTGGTGCGCATCGCCCACGAGGTGCTGGAGCGCAACGGCGGCACGGAAAACCTGGGCCTGGTCGGGATCCACACCCGCGGCGTGCCGCTGGCCCGCCGGCTGGCGGAGCAGATCCGCCGGATCGAGGGGGTGCAGGTGCCCGTCGGGGTGCTGGACATCACCTTGTACCGCGATGACCTGACCACCGTGGCGCACCAGCCCATCGTGCGGCGCACGGACATTCCCTACGACGTCACCCGCCGCACCATCGTGCTGGTGGACGACGTGCTCTACACCGGGCGCACGGCCCGGGCCGCGCTGGACGCCCTCATCGACCTGGGCCGGCCGGACCGGATCCAGCTGGCGGTGCTGGTGGACCGCGGCCACCGGGAGCTGCCCATCCGGGCTGACTTCGTCGGCAAGAACCTGCCGACGTCCCGCCAGGAAGTGGTGGCCGTGCGCCTTGAGGAGATCGACGGCCGCGACGAGGTCGTCATCCAGGTGCCTGTAGGTGAAGAGAAAACCGAGGGAGGAGCGGGCCGATGAAACCGCAGGTCGTTGACGTCGATGCGCGTTTGCCCCTGGGGCAGTTGGTGCCCTTGAGCCTGCAGCACTTGTTCGCGATGTTCGGCGCAACGGTGCTGGTGCCGGTGTTGACCGGCATGAGCCCCGCCGTCGCCCTGTTTTCCTCGGGAGCCGGGACGCTGCTCTTCATCCTGATTACAGGTGGGCAGGTCCCGGCTTACTTGGGCTCTTCGTTTGCCTTCATCGCGCCGTTGAGCTTCTCGATCGCCCAATGGGGACTGCCGTACGCCCTGGGCGGTGCCTTCGCGGCCGGGCTTGTGTACGCAGTGGTCGCAGCCGGCATCGCGGTGAGCGGCGTCGGCTGGCTCAAGCGCCTCCTGCCGCCGGTGGTCATCGGGCCGGTCATTATGGTCATCGGTCTCGGACTGGCCCCGGTGGCCCTGGATATGGCGGGGCTGGTCGGCGACAACGTGACGCTGGCGGATCCTGGCGTGCAGGCGGCCCTCATCACCTTGGCCCTGGCCATCGGAGCGGCCTTGCTCCTGCGGGGCTGGTTTTCCATGATCCCGGTGCTGGTGGCCGTCGTGGGCGGCTACATCGCCGCCTACTTGCTGGGCATCGTGGACTTTTCCGCTGTGCGGGAAGCTGCCTGGCTCGGCGTGCCTGACTTTACGCTGCCCCGGTTTCACCTCGGCGCCATCACGGTCATGGCCCCGGTGGCCGTCGTCACCATGGCCGAGCACCTGGGCGACGTGCTGGTGTTGAGCCGCGTCATCGGTCGGGACTTCTATGAGAAACCGGGCCTGCACCGGACGCTCTTGGGCGACGGCCTCGCGACGGCCCTGGCCAGCCTGGTGGGCGGCCCGCCCAACACGACCTACGGCGAAAACGTGGGCGTCATGGCCATCACCCGGGTGTTTGCCGTCAGGGTAATCGCACTCACGGCAGCCATGGCCATCGGATTGTCCTTTGTCCCGAAGCTCGGCGCGCTGATCCAAACCGTGCCGGCGCCCGTGATGGGCGGCGTGGCCATCGTGCTCTTCGGCACCATCGCCGCCTCCGGCGTCCGCACCCTGGTGGAAAGCCGGGTTGATCTGTCGCAAAAGCGCAACCTCATCATCGCCTCGGTCATCCTGGTGGTCGGGGTCGGCGGCGCCGCCATCAAGCTGGGGCCCTTTGAGCTGCACGGCATGGCCCTGGCGACGACCATCGGGGTCATCCTCAACCTGCTCCTGCCCGAGGCTGAGGCGGCCGCGGTCGAAAACACCAGCGGCGCGCCCGAACGGGCGGCGGTTACGGGGTCGTGAAGCGCCGTCCCGCCTGCTGGACCCGGTGCCGGTCGCAAGCCTAGCCGGGGCTTGGCGCCGGCGCCGGGCGGGCATAGATGGGAGGGGAACCGCGTGGGTTTGGCACGCAGGAATTTGATCCGCATGCGGGACTTGTCCGCGGCCGATATCCAGCAGATTCTCAGCACAGCCGCCGCCTGCAAGGACATCTTCAGCCGGGAAGTCAAGAAGATGCCCACGTTGCGGGGGCAGGTGATGGTCAACCTCTTCTATGAGCCCAGCACCCGTACCCGCACTTCCTTCGAGCTTGCGGGCAAATGGATGAGCGCCGACGTGGTCAACATCGCGGTGGCGACCTCCAGCGTCGTGAAAGGCGAGAGCTTGACCGATACCGCGAAGACCCTCGAATCCCTCGGCGCCGACATCGTCGTCATCCGCCACCCGTCGGCCGGGGCGCCGGCGCTCCTGGCCCGCTCCATCCGGGCGGCGGTGATCAACGCCGGCGACGGCATGCATGAGCACCCCACTCAGGCGCTGCTCGACCTCTTCACAATCCAAGAAGCCAAGGGCACCGTGGCGGACCTGCACGTCGTCATCGTGGGCGACATCCTGCACAGCCGGGTCGCCCGGTCCAACATCTGGGGATTGCGGACGCTGGGGGCACGGGTGACGGTGGTCGGCCCGCCGACGCTCATGCCGCCGGGCCTTGAAGAGTTGGGCGTGCGGGTGAGCTACGACCTGGACCGGGTGTTGCCGGAGGCCGATGTGGTCAACGTGCTGCGCATCCAGCGGGAACGCCAGCCTACGGCCCTCATTCCCAGCCTGAGGGAATATACCCGCTACTTCGGCCTGACCCGGGAGCGCCTGGAGCGGTTGCGCCCGGATGCGCTCATCCTGCACCCCGGCCCAGCCAACCTGGGTGTCGAGATCGTGCAGGAAGCCGTCGACGATCCGCGCGCCCGCATTCACGACCAGGTCACCAACGGCGTCGCGGTCCGCATGGCCGTACTTTACCTCGTGACGGGAGGCCGGCACGATGCGGTGGCTGCTTAAGGGCGGGCGGGTGGTGGACCCTGCCCAAGGGATCGACGCGGTGCTGGATGTGCTGGTGGCCGACGGCCGCGTCGTCGAGTTGGGACAGGACCTGTCCGGCGCGGGTGAGGTCGTCGACTGCCAGGGCAAGGTGGTCGTGCCTGGCCTGATCGACCTCCGCGCGCACTTGGGCGAGCCGGGTCGGGAACTGGCCGAAACCATCGCCTCCGGGACCCGGGCCGCGGCCGCCGGCGGCTTCACCGCGGTCTGTGCCCGCCCGGGCCGCGAGCTGGCCGTGGACAACGCCGGCTGGGTGAGCTTTGTGCGGGAGCGGGCGCGGCAGGACGGCGTTGTCAAGGTGTACCCCCTGGCGGCTGTTACGAAAGGATACGCCGGCGATGAACTGGTGGAGATGGGAGACCTCAAGGCCGCAGGGGCCGTCGCCCTCTATGACGGTGACCGCAGCCTGGCGCGCGCCGGGGTGATGCGGCGGGCGCTGGAGTACGCCCGCATGGTCGGGCTGCCCGTAATGGTCCACTGCGAGGACGCCGACTTGGCGGGCCCCGGCGTCATGCACGAGGGGCTTTACTCGACCATCAACGGCCTGGCCGGCATCCCGGCGGCGGCCGAGGAGATCGTCGTCGCCCGCGATTTGATGCTGGCCCAACTGACGGGGGCGCGGCTGCACATCGCCCATGTGAGCACCGCAGGCAGCGTAGCGCTGATCCGGGCGGCCAAGGCCCGGGGCGTCGCGGTGACCGCCGACGTGACGGCGCATCACCTGGTGTTGACCGATGCCGATGTGCAGCCCGACGACGCCAACTGGAAGGTGCGGCCGCCTCTGCGCACAAGCGCCGACGTGGAGGCTTTGCTGGAGGGTTTGCGGGACGGCACCATCGATTGCATCGCCACCGATCACGAGCCGCATCTTGAAGAGGACAAGCAGGTGGAGTTTGACCGGGCGCCCTTTGGCATTATCGGCCTGGAAACCGCATTGCCCTTGCTCCTGACGCGGGTGGTCGCCGCGGGCTCCTTGTCCTTGAACGAGTTGATCGCGCGCCTGAGCTGGCATCCCGCCCGGATGCTGGGACTGCCGGGCGGCACCCTCGCGCCGGGCTCTCCGGCCGACATCACCGTGATCGACCCGGAGCGCGAGCGGGTCTACGACCCCAAGCAAGGGTATTCCCGCAGCCGCAACACTCCGCTGGCCGGCTGGAGGCTCAAGGGATGGCCGGTAGCCACCATGGTGGACGGGCGCTGGGTGGTTCAGCAGGGAAGGGTGTTGGTGTGAAGACTATGGAGTCGTTTCCGGCGCGGGTGTTCGCGGCCACGGCGGAGAAAGGAGGGCCGGTGGTCGTCGGCCTCGACCCCCGGCCGGAGCTGTTGCCCCCGGACCTGATCGCCTGGGGCCGCAGGCAAAGCTCCGACCCGAGGCAGGCCGCCGCTCTGGCGATTTCCGCCTTTAACCGCCTCATCATCGATGCGGTGGCAGACATCGCGGTCGCGGTCAAACCGCAATTGGCCTTTTTCGAACAGTTGGGCTGGCCGGGCATCCGGGCGCTGGAGGAAACCATGGCCTACGCCCGGGAACGAGGGCTTCTGGTTATAGCGGACGGGAAGCGCCACGACATCGGATCTACGGCCGAAGCCTACGCCCGGGCGTACCTGGGGTACACAGGCGCTCGCGGGAAAGGCGCGTGTGGCGGGCTTGATGACATCGCCTCAGGGCTTGAGGCCGACGCGCTCACGGTCAGCCCATACATGGGCACCGACAGCCTGGAGCCGTTCCTGGCCGCCTGCCGGGAGCGGGGCAAAGGCATCTTCGTGCTGGTGCGGACCTCCAACCCGTCGGGCGCGGAGCTGCAGGACCTGCCGGTGGGGATGGGGGAGAAGCCAACGACGCTGGCCGAGCGCGTGGGACAGCTGGTGATGCGCTGGAACGAGGGGATGCCGACGGCGGATGGGTACGGTCCGGTAGGGGCCGTGGTCGGCGCGACGGGGCCGGAGGAAGCGGCGCGCCTGCGGCGGCAGCTTCCCGGTGTCCTCTTCCTCGTTCCGGGGTACGGGGCGCAGGGCGCGGGCGCGACAGAAGCCGCCGCCGCCTTCGCTCCCGACGGCCGCGGGGCGCTCGTCAACGCCGCGCGGGCGATCCAGTACGCGTGGCGTCTCGAGCATCCCGACGACCCGGGCAGCGCCGACGACTATGCGGCCGCCGCCCGCCGGGCGGCTCTCCGCATGCGGGCGGAGCTGCGGGCGGCGGTGCAGACAGGGAGGGTTTCGGGTGACGGGGACTGAAGTGATGGAGACGCTGGTCAAGAGCGGCGCCGTCTTGCAGGGACACTTCCTGCTCACCTCCGGCCAGCACAGCGACACCTACGTGGAGAAGTTCCGGCTGCTGGAGCGACCGGACCTGGCGGAGCCGGTGGTGCGGGCCTTGGCCGACCGGTTTCGGGGCGCGGGCGTCCAGGTGGTGCTGGGGCCGGCGGTGGGCGGCATCATCGTCGCCTACGAGATGGCGCGCCAGCTGGGAGCCCGGGCCGTGTTCGCCGAGAGGCAGGACGGGCGGTTGACCTTGCGCCGCGGGTTCCGCATCCAGCCGGGCGAACGCTGCCTGGTGGTTGAGGACGTGGTCACCACCGGCGGTTCCGTCCGGGAAGTGCTGGAGGTGGCCCGGCAGGCGGGTGCGGACGTGGTGGGCGTGGCCGTGCTGGCCGACCGCAGCGGGGGGCGGGCGCTTGACCTGGGCGTGCGGGTTGAATATTTGCTTTCCCTGGAGGCACCCGCCTGGGATCCGGACGACTGCCCCTTGTGCCGGGCGGGCGTGCCCCTCGAAAAACGGGGAAGCCGGGATCTGGCGTGAGTCGACCCATCGAGGAACTGGGCGAATTCGGCCTCATTGAGCAGTTGCGCCGCTACCAGCGGGGGCGTCCAGGGCTCTTGGCCGGCATCGGCGACGACGCCGCGGTGCTGGCCGGCCCGCCGGGGTACCGGACCCTGTTCACCGCCGACATCCTGGTGGAAGGGGTCCATTTCTTCCCCGACACCGATCCGTACGCCCTGGGGCGCAAAGCGATGGCCGTCAACGTGAGCGACATCGCCGCGATGGGCGGGATCCCCACCTTTGCCACCGTCGGGCTGGGCGTGCCGCCGGGGACGAGCGCCGACCGGATCGATCGGCTGTATGCGGGCATGAGCGACGAAGCAGCCGCGTTTGGCGCCAGCATCGTCGGCGGCGACACCGTGAGGGCCCCGGTGCTTTTCATCAGCGTCGCGCTCCTGGGCGAGGTGGAGGAGCAGCGGCTGCTGTTGCGCAAGGGCGCACTGGTCGGTGACCGGATCTGCGTGACGCACCGGATCGGGGAGGCGGCCGCAGGGCTGCTCCTCTTGCAGCGCCCGGACCTCCAGGTACCCGAGGACACCCGCAGGCGCCTTGTGGACAGGCTCCTGCGTCCCACGCCCCGGGTTGAGGCCGGGCGGGAGCTGGGGCTGGGCATCGCCACGGCCGCCATCGATCTGAGCGACGGCCTCGCGGGCGACTTGTACAAGCTGTGCGCGGCGAGCCAGGTCGGAGCCATCATCGATCTGGCCGCGCTGCCCATCTCGGACGACGTGCGCCGGGTGGCGGAGGCCGCGGGTGTGGATCCGGTGGAACTCGCCCTCAGGGGCGGCGAAGACTACGAGCTGCTCTTCACGACTTCCTCCTTGCGGGAAGGCAGCCACGTGTTGCCCCGCTCAGGCACCCCTTATACCGTCATCGGCGAGGTCGTCGATGAGTGGCGCGGGGTGCATGTGCGCCAGCCCGACGGCCGCCTGCGGCCGCTCGAGGATTCGGGGTTCCGGCACTTCTAGGCGCGGCCGTGCGGCGGCGGACCGGGCCTTGAGCGGCCGGCTCTCCTCGGCGACCGCGGTGACGTATTGAATCAGGTTCTCGACCCAGCGGCGCTGGATGTCCCGCTCGTCGAACCGCAACGGCTTGGAGTTCAGTTCAAAGATCCAAAGGCGCTGCCGGTCGTCGATTCCTAGGTCCAGGGACATTTCCATGAAGTCGCGCCCGAGTGAGGCCTCCATGGCCCGCGCGGCCCGCTCGGCCAGGGCGGCCGCCCGGGCGCTCAAGATCCGGGCCGCGCCGTCGCCGAAGGCGGTGACCAGGGCTTCGTCCATGGGCATGCGTCGCCCGCCCCTGGGTACGTGGGTCGTGATCTGCCCGGGGCCGGCGACGCGGGCCGCGCCGCCGGTAAACCGCCACTGGCCGCTGGGTTCTTTTTGCACCAACAGGCGCAGGTCAAAGGGCCGGCCGTTCACCTTCGCCAGCCGGATGGCTTGCTGGGCCAAATACGGCCGGCCCCGCACCAGCCTCGTCACCGCGTCCCACAAGGCGTCCCAGGACGGCAGGTAGGCGGTACGGGTGCGGCCGAAGCTGGGGTTGTAGCGCAGCCGCCAGCGACCGCGCGCGCCGGGCGAGATCTCCATCGTGCCGTTGCCGAGGCTCCCGCCCACGGCTTTGAGGTAGACCCGCCCGTGCTCTTCCACGAACTGCCGCAGGCGGGCACCGTCCCGCAGCGGGATGGTCGCCGGCAGATGGCCGGCCAGCTCTGGGTCGCGGCCAAGTGCCCGGCTGAGCACGGCTTTGTTGAGGTAGTGGGGGTTGAAGACGCGCCCGTCCAGCTCACGCCTGAGCCGGCGCAGGCACTCGCGGACGGAGGGCTTGCCTTCCGCGGTACGGGTCGGCACGCGGTTGTAGACGACGTCCGGCATGGGAAACCAGCGGGCATGCCACTGCCGGGGCCCCTGGGCGCTGACCCGCCAGCCCAGCACTTGCCGGCGGCGCCAGTCGACGCCGCCGGGAGAAAACACGTAGACCAAGACCCCGTGCTCGCGCCCGGCGCGGATGATCTCGGAGAAAGTGCGCCACTGGGGCCAGCGGGGTCCCCGCACCGAGGAACCGTCGGGGTAAGTCGTCAGGATGCCCAACACTGCCCGCGCCATACTCACGCTCGCTCCCTTTCGTCGGCGACCTGGACGGGTCCGCCGTTTTCAAAGCCGGCCAAGTAGCGGGCGAAACGCAGCGGCCGCTGCACCGACAGGCCCAAGATGTGGGGCGAGCCCGCCTCCCGGGTCATCTGCAGGAACGGCTTGGAGTTGACCTCAATGAGCCAGATGCGCCCCAGCCGGTCGATTCCCAAGTCCAGCCCCAGCTCGCCCACGGTGCCGCTCAACGTCCGCTCGATCTCCCGCGCGCACTCCAATCCGGTCGCGTAAAGCTGTCGAAGCAGCTACCCAGCCCGCGCCCCAAATAGGCGGCGCAAGAGGGCCCCCGCCCTGGCGCCCTGGCCCCCGCGGCTCAAGTTGGCCGTGAAGCTGCCGGGTGCCGCGATGCGGGCGTACATCTTGGTCATGGCCCATTGCCCCCGCTGGGACCGCTGCATAAGGATGCGCACGTCAAAGGGACGACCGTGCCAGGTGGCCAAGGGCAGGCCCTGTTGGATGATGTAGGGACGGCCGCGAATGGCCCGGTCGACCTTGGCCGCCGCCCGGGCCAGGCTCGGCACATGCTGGACGACGGCCCTGTCTTTCAGCTGGAAAGCCAGGCTATAGCCGCTAGCGGTGCGGCGCACGCACACGATCCCGAGGCCGAGGCTGCCGCCGATGGGCTTGAAAAACACCGCCCGTCCCGCACGCAAGAAGCGTTCCAGCTGCGCCGGGCTGCTGTAACGCTCGGTTTGGGGCAGAAGCCGCGCGAGGGCGGGGCTCTTGGAGAGTTCCTGGTGCATGCGCCACTTGTCAAAGAATCCGGTCTCGTTGAACCAAGCCGGCACGTGCTTGGCCAGCCGCTCCCGGAAGCGCATGTATGGCGCGCTCCACTCGGTGCGCCGGGTCTGGATCCGGTCGTACACCACGTCCGGAAACGGGAACACGCCGCGCCGCCAGCGGCCCAAAGGCCACAGGCCGCTGTAGGTGTAGCCGTGCACGAGGCGGCGCTCCCAGTTCACGTCCCTGGGTGCGAACATGTAGGCGCCGATGGCCAGCCGTTCGCCCCAGCGGGTAAGGGCGCGGAAGAAGGGGTCATGTTCGCCGTAGAGGGGCCCGCGGCGCACCCGCAGGGCGAGAATCCCGACGAAGGGCCCAAGGTGCAGCATCCGCCGTTCGGGATCAAAGCGCAGGTGCAGGCGGGTCCCGTGGGGCACGTGCAGTTCGTCCAGAAGGGCCGGATCCATGACGACCTGGGGTGTCGCCTGCCCCGGCCGGTCGGGTACCACCACCGCTCGCGCCGGCTGGCGCAGCAGCCCTGCGCCGATCTGGACCTCGCCGGACGCAAGCCCGAGTCGCGCCGCCACGGAGGCCGGCACGAACAATTCACGGCGGGTGGCGTGCGGCGTCGCGCCGATGAGAACGGGGTGGACAACCGGCATGCTGAGGGTGATCCCCTTTCCCGTGCGGACTCCCGCGCATAGGTCGAGCCCCCGGATGGGGGCTCGTAATCACCCAGCAGGGGTCAGCGGTTGACTTCCTCTTTAAGCTCTTCGTCGATGCCGGCGTCCAGCTCGTCGTCGACCAGGTCATCGTCGAACTCGTCGTCCAACTCGCTGTCCATGATCTCCCAGAGTTCCAGCGTCTTCTTGTCGTCGCCGCCGGACCCGACGCCCGCGTATACCGGCACCCACAGCGTGGTTTCACCGATGACCTCGGCCGCGTACCCGTCCTCCACCAGCACCTGCACGACGCCGTCCGCGTCCAGTGCGATCTCCCGGGCGCGCGGCTGGCGGGTGCACGCCACGCGGCACTCAGGGTGGAGCACCGCACCGGCGGAGCCGGTCAAATACTGCACCGGCAAATGCTCGTCAAACTCCACCGACTGGACCGCCACCGCCGTATGGACCCGGCCGCGCCCGGAGTCGCTCCCGTCGCCGGTGCCCGTGTAGGCGTACCAGACGTGGATGTCGTAGGAGCCTTGTACGGCCACCGCGCCGCCGCTGGTCAAGACCGCCGTGACCCGGTGGTTGGTGATGCGGCACCCGAGCAGGTCCTCGGGGTGGAATTTGGTCCGGAAACGGTGGGTGCGCACAAAGCCCCGCTTGCCCCGCGCACAGACCGCCTTGACAAAAATCTCCCGCAAGGCGCTCATGAGCTTTTCACTCTCCTCCTCCTGGCTGGACCTTGGTGTATGTTATGGAGGCGGGGCGAAGGGTGTTCCGGTTCAGCCGGCCAGCCACCGCCGCTTCAAATCAACCCGCTCGTTCCACCGGCGCTCCTCCGCCACCATCTGGCGGATCAGCTCGATGTGCTGGCGGAACTCCTGGAACGTGGGCGCCTGTTCCAGGTCCCGCCAAATTTGCAGGAAGCATGGCCGCAAGGCCGGCTTGTCGGCTTGGTAGAACGCCCGCTGGTTGGCCAGCGACAAAAAGACGTTGCGGCGGAGCAGGGGGTAGTCGGTGGCTACCACCTTGGCCAGGCACAGCACCGCCTGCGCGTACTGGGGTGAGATGAGCCAGCTGCCGGGGGTGCGGTACTCAAAGCCTCCATGGGGCTGCGAGCGCCAATCGCCGAGGAAACCATAGCGGGGGCGCCGCAGGCGGGAGCTCTTGGGGTTCTCCAGGAACAGCACCGGCAGGGCCAAGTAGTTGTCCAAGGCCTGGAGCAGGTCGGTGGTAAGCCGGATGTTGCTGAAGTGGACGTGGCCGCCGATGGTGAAGCGCCTGAGCGCGGTGCCGCCGGCTTCAAAATTGATCCGGTAGCCCCGCACGATGCTGGCCGCCCGGGCGATAGCCCGCCGCAAATTTTCCACGAGCTGCAGGGGGTCTGGACTTGGGTCAGGGCGAACTTCGGCCAGCGGGTAGATGAGAACCCCGTTGCGCATGAAGCAGGCGCGGTCGAGCCCCACCGTCCCAAACCGGCTGAAAAAGCGGGAGGCGCTCACCGTGCGGCCGCTGATGCGGCTGCGCAGGATGAACTCGGGGTCTGCTCCCAAGACCACTTCGCGGCCGGGATTGTGGCCCACCGCCGTCGCGCACGCGTCGGCCACCGCGGCCACGTAGGTTTCCATGGCGTGGGCCCACCGGCGGGCCAGGCGCGCATCCAGGGCCGGCGCGGGCACGACCCGCACGACGGCCAACTGGCCTGAAGAGGTGACGCCGATGTCCACGGCGCCGAAGTGGAGGCCCAGCGCATAGCACGCCCGCCGGCCCAGGTTGCGCAGGCGGGCCAAGAGGCGGGCGCCGCCGGAAAAGGAGTGGCGCAGGCGCCGGCCGGACCATTGCAGCACGGCCAGGGTGCGCAGGTCAAAGACATGCACGCGCCAGCGGGGTTCGACGCCCGGGGCGGCGGGGATGTTGTTCAACCGCAGGATCGCGGCCGCGTCGGGACCGATGGCGTTAAGGATAGCCTCCCGGGCGTTGACGACCCACAAGCCGTCGTCGCGCCCGTGGGTGGCGCCCCAGCGAAAAACGCACGTCCAGTCTTCTGGCGGGAGATCCTGGGAAAAGACAAAGCCGGGCAGACGCTTGGCCAAGGCCGGGTGGGGCGCCCGGTCCCCAATCAGCACGAGACAGCGCAAGGGGGAGAACCTCCCCGAGTCGGGCGTGGTCGGTGGTACCACAATATGCGGGACGGCGGGGGGATGCAAATCCTGGGGCGTCGAGGAAGCGTCCGCGGCAAGGGATCGCGTCCTTGAGTGCAAGGGATCGCCGCCCGGGTCAGGAACTTACTTGGCAAAGGAGGAGCAGCCTACGTGGACGCGTACGTGTTTGCCAACATCAGCCCATTGGACCATCGTTACCAGGTGAGCGACCCGGAGTTGGCGGCCGAGCTGCGCCGGTACTTGTCGGAGGACGCCTTCGTCCGGTTTCAGCTGGAGGTGGAGGTGGCACTGACGGAGGCCCTCGCCGCGCGCGGCGTCTGCAGCCCGGAGGTGGCCGCGGCGGTGCGGCAGGCCGCGGCGCAAGTTTCGCCCGCGGAAGTGTACGAGCGGGAGCGGCAGACCCGGCACAACGTGCGGGCCCTGGTCAACGCCATACGCGATCGGCTGCCCGAGGAGGCCCGGCCTTACGTCCATTTTACTGCGACTTCTATGGACATTATGGATACGGCGCGGGCCTTGCAGTACCGGGCGGTGACCCGCGATGTGCTCCTGCCGCGGCTGGGATCCCTTTTGCGCACGTGGATCGCGCTGGCCCGGCGGGAGGCGGAGACGCTCCAGATCGGCCGAACCCACGGCCAGCACGCGGTGCCCATCACCTTCGGTTTCGCCGTGGCAGGCTACGTGGCGCGGCTTGGGGAGCGGATGGAACGCATCGCTGCGGCCGCGGCCAACCTGCGGGGCAAAATGGCGGGCGCGGTCGGCGCCTACAACGCGGCATCGCTTTTCTTCCCGGACCCCGACGCCTTTGAGCGGGAGGTGCTGGCGCGCCTGGGGCTTGAGCCGGGGGAACACGCGACGCAAATCGTGGCGCCGGAGTACGTGACGGACTATGTGCACGCCCTCGTCAGCTGCTTTGGCGTCCTGGCCAACTTTGCCGACGACATGCGGCACCTGCAGCGCACGGAGATCGGGGAAGCCGGCGAGGCCTTTGACCCGCAGCAGGTCGGCTCGTCCACCATGCCCCACAAGCGCAACCCGTGGAATTTCGAGCATGTGAAAAGCCTCTGGAAGACCTTCATGCCGCGGATGATGACCGTGTACATGGACCAGATCTCCGAGCACCAGCGGGATCTGACCAACTCCGCCTCGAGCCGGTTTGTGGTGGAGATCATTGCAGGGCTCGCACTGGCCGCAGCGCGCCTTGGGCGCGAGTCCGAGCGGCTGGTCGTGGACCGTGAGGCCATGGCCCGCAATTTCGCCAGAAGCCGCGACACGATTATTGCGGAGCCACTCTACATCCTCTTGGCCAGCGCCGGTCACCCGGACGCCCATGAAGTCGTGCGCCGCCTGACGCTGGAGGCGGAGCGCCTCGGCCGGCCTTTGCCCGAGCTGGTGCGGGAAAGCGCGGAGCTGCAGGCCTATCTGGAGAAGCTGACGCCTGAGCAGCGGGCCGTGTTGGCGGAGCCCGAGCGTTACGTGGGTATCGCGGCGGGCAAGGCGCGGGCCGTCTGCGATCGGTGGGAGGAGCGGCTCGCCCGGTTAGAGGCGAACAAACTCTGAACCAAAGGAGAAAATGTACGGAAATCGGGTTGCCAACCCGCCGGTTGTCTGCTAACATTGGGGTGGATTTGTTCGGATTCCGAACGATAGGCGGAACGGCGGGGGGCTATGTTCATGAGCGAGGCGCGGTCGCCGACTGGGCCCATCCTTTACCGGGGGAAGGCCAAGACCATTTACGGCACGGACCGGCCCGACCAGGTCCTCATCTTTTTCAGGGACGATATTACCGCCGGCAACGGGCGGAAACGGGCGGAGATACCGGGCAAGGGCATGCTCAACAGCCGTATCTCCGCCCTTCTCTTTGCGGAGCTGGAGCGGGCCGGCGTCGCGACCCACTTTCTGGAGGAGCGGGAACCCGGGGTAATGCTCGCCCGCGCGGTGCGCATCGTGCCCCTGGAGGTGGTCGTCCGCAACCGCGCGGCCGGCAGCTTGAGCCAGAGGCTGGGCCTGCCCGAAGGCGAGCCGCTGTCCCGGCCGGTCGTCGAGCACTACTACAAGCGGGATGATCTGGGCGATCCGCTGATCAATCGCGACCACATCCGGGTATTGGGGATCGCTTCCGACGATGTGGTCGATCGGATGGAAGCCGTCGCCCGGCGGGTCAACGAGATCCTGTCCGCCCGCTTCGCCCGGGCGGGGCTGGTGCTGGTCGACTTCAAGCTGGAGTTTGGCCTTGCTGGAGGCGAGCTGGTGGTCGCGGACGAGCTGTCGCCCGACACGATGCGGGTGTGGGATGCGGAGAGCGGCCGCCGGCTGGACAAGGACCGCTTCCGCCGGGGCTGGGGCGGTGTGCTGGAAGGCTACGAAGAAATCTGGCGCCGCCTGCAGGAAAGCTAGGCAGAAAACTGCATCGCTCACGGAACGGGCGGGACAGCAGGGGACAGCGCAACGGGAGGTGCCCGACTGGCATGAGCACGCAGGCTCCTTGGCGGGCCATGGGGCTGAAGGACGAAGAATACCGGCGCATCCTGGAGCTTCTGGGCCGCGAGCCCAACCGGGTGGAGCTGGGCATGTTCGCCGTCCTGTGGTCCGAACATTGCGCCTACAAGCATTCTAAGCTCCTTTTGAAACGGTTCCCGACAAAAGGAGAAGCGGTGGTGGTAGGCCCTGGGGAAAACGCCGGCGTCATCGACGTGGGCGCCGGCGACACGCTGGTGGCCTTCCGCTGCGAATCCCACAACCGCCCGTCGGCCGTTGAGCCGTACCACGGGGCCGCGACCGGCGTCGGCGGCATCCTGCGGGACGTCTTGGCCATGGGCGCCCGTCCCATCGCGCTCCTCGACTCGCTGCGGTTCGGTCCTCTCGACGACGAGCGGGTGCGACACTTGTTCGCCGGCGTCGTGGCCGGCGTCAGCGGCTACGGGAACGGCGTCGGAGTGCCCACGGTCGGCGGTGAGATCCGGTTTGACCCGGGTTACCGGCATAATCCCCTGGTGAACGTCATGTGCGTGGGACTCCTTCCCCGCAGGCGGCTCACCCGGGCGGTGGCGGCCGGGCCGGGCAACTCCGTCATCTACGTCGGCTCGGCTACCGGGAGGGACGGCATTCACGGCGCCACCTTTGCCTCCGACCAGCTGGGGCGGGAGACCGAGGCCCGCCGGCCGTCCGTCCCGACCGGGGACCCCTTAGCCGAAAAGCGGCTCATCGAAGCGTGCCTGGAGCTGATCGACCAGGGTTTCGTGGTCGGCATTCAGGACATGGGTGCTGCCGGGCTGACGTCCTCGTGCGCGGAAACGGCCGCCCGGGGCGGCTGCGGCATCGAGATCGACTTGGACCGAGTGCCGCAGCGGGAGGCAGGCATGGACGCCTACGAGATCATGCTGTCCGAGTCGCAGGAACGGATGCTGGTCATTGTGCGGCAGGGGTACGAAGAGCAGGTGCATGCCATCTGCCGCCGCCACGGCGTCCCCAGCGCCACCATCGGCACCGTCATCGCCGAACCGGTACTGCGGGTGCGCCACCGGGGGCAGGTCGCGGCGGAGGTGCCCGTGCAGGCCCTGACGAGCCAAGCGCCCGTGTACGATCCACCGGCGGAGCGCCCGGCTGACCTGGAGCAGCGCCAGGCATTGGATTTGGCCTCCGTGCCCGAGCCCGCCGATTTGGGCGCCGTGCTCCTGCGGCTCTTGGCCAGCCCAACCGTCGCGGAGAAGGCGTGGGCGTATACCCAGTACGACTCCGAGGTGGGCGGTGGGACGGTGCTGGGGCCGGGCCGCGCCGACGCCGCCGTCGTGCGCATCCCCGGCACCCGGCGGGCCGTCGCCCTCAAGATGGACGGCAACGCCCGCTACTGCCAGCTGGACCCGCTGACCGGCGGCATGATCGCGGTGGCGGAAGCGGCCCGCAACGTCGTCTGCAGCGGCGGCCGGCCGGTGGGGATCACCAACTGCCTCAACTTCGGCAGCCCCGAAAAGCCTGAGGTGTTCTGGACGCTGAAGGAGGCGGTGGAGGGCATGAGCCGTGCCTGCGAAGCCCTGGGCACGCCCGTCACCGGCGGCAACGTCAGCCTCTACAACGAGCACGACGGCACGCCGATCCCGCCGACGCCCATCGTCGGGGTAGTGGGCGTAGTGGACGATGTGGACCAGGTGGTCGGAATGGGATTCCCGGGCGAGGACCTCGTCGTCGCCCTGCTCGGGGAAACCAGGGAGGAGTTGGGGGCCAGCGAGTACTTGGCCGTCATCCACGGGGAGGTGCGGGGATTGCCGCCACGGCTGGATTTGGACCTCGAGCGGCGGGTGCAGGCGGTGTGCCTGAGCGCCATCCGCAAGGGGCTCGTCCAGTCCGCCCACGACTGTTCCGACGGCGGCCTTGCGGTAGCGGTGGCCGAGAGCTGCCTTGTGGGCGGCGTAGGCGCGCGGCTTGACCTGTCCTTCGCCGGCCGCACCGACGCGCTGCTGTTTGGCGAGACCCAGTCCCGCATCGTCGTGTCCCTGCGAGAAGGAGACTGGCCGGCTTTGCAGGCGCTGGCCGACGCGGCCGGTGTGCCGCTGACGCGCCTTGGGCGCACGGGCGGGAATGCGCTGATCATCTCGGTAAACGGCGCCGAAGCCGTCAACGTGAGCCTGACCGACATGGACAAGGCGTGGCGGGGTGCTCTTCCCGCCTCGATGGACACGGGAGGGGGGACATAGCCCATGTGCGGTGTTATTGGGGTGCTGGGGCCTGCGGGGTCCCGGGCGGCGGACCTCATCTACCTTGGGCTCTACGCCTTGCAGCATCGGGGCGAGGAGTCCTGCGGCGTGGCGGTGGCCGACGGCGCCGATGTGCACCTTTATAAAGGGATGGGACTTGTCCCCGACGTGTTCGACCGGCAACGGCTGGCCGGACTGCCCGGGTCCATGGGCATCGGGCACGTCCGCTACTCGGCGACGGGAGCGGCGCACGCGGTCAACACCCAGCCGCTTGTGGCCTATACCAGCCGCGGTCCCGTGGCCGTGGTCTACAACGGCAACTTGGTCAACGGCCGGGAGCTTAGGGCGGAGCTGCAGCGCAAGGGTTCGGTGTTTCAAACAACCAGCGATGCGGAAGTCATCCTCAACATGTTTGCCCGCTTCGCCGACGACGATCCGGACACGGCCGCCCTGCGCACCATGTCGGCCATCCGCGGCGGCTACGCCGTCGTGATGCTCACCCGTGACCGGCTGCTGGCGTTTCGGGATCCGTACGGCATCCGGCCCCTGTGCTGGGGACGGGCGGGCGATACGTTTATCGTCGCGTCGGAGAGCTGCGCCTTGGCGGCCCTTGGCGTGGACGAGGTGCACGAAGTGGCGCCGGGAGAGCTCTTGTCTGTGGACGGGGGCGGCATGCGCCGGCGGCGGCTGCCGGGGGCGGCCGACGGCCGGGCCCCGTGCGCATTCGAGTACATCTACTTCTCCCGGCCCGATTCCGAGCTGTTTGACCGCAACGTGCACCTGGTGCGCAAGGCCATCGGGCGCCGTCTGTATGAGGAGCGGCCGGTGGAGGCCGACGTGGTCATCGCCGCGCCCGACTCGGGCACGTCAGCCGCGATGGGATTTGCGGAAGCCGCCGGCATCCCGTTCGAGATCGGCCTGGTCAAGAACCGGTACGTCGGGCGGACGTTCATCAATCCCGAAGAGGGCATGCGCCCCCTCGCGGTCAAAGTCAAGCTCAACCCCAACCGCCGGGTGCTCGAAGGCAAGCGGGTCGTCGTGCTGGACGACTCCATCGTAACGGGCACGACGTCGCGGCGCACTGTCGCGCTGGTGCGGGACGCTGGGGCGCGGGAAGTGCACATGTACGTGGCGGCGCCGCCGTTTTTGCACCCGTGCCGCTACGGCATCGACATCTCGTCCCGCAAGAAGCTGATCGCCGCCCAGCGGACCATCGAGGAGATACGCCGGTACATCGGCGCCGACTCCCTCTATTTTCTGAGCGTCGAGGGATTGTGCCAGGCGGTGGGCGTCAGTGCCGACCGTCTTTGCCTCGCCTGCATGACCGGCGTTTACCCGGAACCCGTGCCCGAGGAGCCGGAAGCGCACGAGCACGCCCTGGAGGGGATGGAGCACTGTGCGTGAGGAGCTGACGTACAAGGCCAGCGGGGTCGACATCGAAGCCGGCTACCGGGCCGTGGAAAAGATCAAGGCCTTGGCCCAGGCCACGCTGGGGCCCGAGGTGGTATTGCCGCCCGGCGCCTTCGGCGGCGCGTATGTCTTGGGCGACGGTCCCGAGGCACCGGTGCTGGTGGCCGGCTGCGACGGGGTGGGCACCAAGCTCAAGGTAGCCTTCCTGACCGGCCGGCACGACACGATCGGCATCGACGCCGTCGCGTACTGCGTTAACGACATCATCTGCCACGGTGCGCGGCCGCTGTTCTTCCTTGACTACGTGGCCGTGGGCAAGCTCGATCCCGACCAGGTGGCGGCCATCGTCCGCGGCGTCGCGGCGGGCTGCCGGGAGGCGGGCTGTGCGCTCTTGGGCGGGGAAACCGCGGAAATGCCCGGGTTTTACGCGCCGGGGGAGTACGACATCGCGGGTTTCGCGGTCGGCGTCGTGCCGAGAAACCGCCTCATCGACGGCAGCCGTGTCGCGCCCGGCGACGCGATCATCGGCCTGGCCTCCACAGGGTTGCACAGCAGCGGTTATTCGCTGGCCCGCCGGGTCCTGCTGGAGCGGGCGCAGCTTGCGCTCGACTCCGTAGTGCCAGAGTTGGGCCGGACCCTGGCGGAGGAGCTGCTGGAGCCGACCGCGATTTACGTCCGGCCGGTCTTGAGCCTATGCGAAGCCGTCGAGGTGCGGGGAATCGCCAACATTTCGGGCGGGGGCTTGCCGGAAAACCTGCCCCGGGCCATGGCTCCGGGCACCCGCGCCTGCCTGTATTGGGGAAGCTGGCCGGTACCGCCTATCTTCCGCTTGATCCGCGAGATGGGCCCGGTGAGCGGCAAGGAGATGCTGCGCACCTTCAACTTGGGCGTCGGCATGGCGGTCATCGTCCCCAAGGACCAGGCGGAGGCGGCCGTGCGCCACTTGAACGGGCTCGGCCAGCCGGCGTGGATCATCGGCCAGGTGGTGGCCGGCGAGCCCGGCGTCGAGGTCGTCGGGTACGGGGATGGGCCATGATCCGGTTGGCGGTGCTCGTATCCGGGCGGGGGAGCAATCTCGAGGCGATCCTCAAGGAGGCAGCTGCGGGCGGCCTCAACGCGCAGCCGGTGCTGGTGCTCTCCGACAACCCGCAAGCGCCGGCATTAAGGTTAGCCCGAGCTTATCGCGTGCCGGTGCTGGGCGTGTCGCCCCGGGAGGTGGGGGGCCGCGAGCCGTTTTTCCGCCTGGTCGAGGAGAAACTGGTGGAAGCGAGGGTGGACTTGGTCGCGCTCGCGGGTTTCATGCGGATCTTGCCTGCTTGGCTGGTGGAGCGGTTTCGGTGGCGAATCCTCAACATTCATCCCTCGCTCCTGCCGGCGTTTCCCGGCCTTGATGCGCCTCGGCAGGCGCTGGAGTACGGCGTGCGGGTGAGCGGTTGCACCGTGCACTTTGTCGATGAAGGGGTCGACACCGGTCCCATCGTGCTGCAGGCGGCGGTGCCGGTGCTGCCGGACGATACGCCCGAGACCCTCGCGGCCCGCATCCGCCAGGAAGAGCACCGCATTTACCCCGAAGCCATCCGGCTGTTTGCCGAAGGGCGGCTTGTGATCGACGGCCGCCGGGTGATCATTCGGGAGGCAGAATAGGAGGACACAGCATGCATGCGGCCCAAAGGCGGCGCGCTTTGATCAGCGTTTCGGACAAGCGGGGCATCGTAGACTTCGCCCGGGGGCTT
This sequence comes from Bacillota bacterium, assembly GCA_017578085.1. GTDB lineage: Bacteria > Bacillota > Limnochordia > Limnochordales > ZCTH02-B6 > ZCTH02-B6. The sequence goes on along the minus strand of PKQR01000015.1, from coordinate 196 downwards.
GTGGCCCTCGGCTTTGAGATCGTGTCCACGGGCGGCACGGCGGCGGTGCTCAGGGAACACGTGCCGGTCACAGCGGTGTCCGACGTGACCGGGTTTCCCGAGATCTTGGACGGGCGGGTCAAGACCTTGCATCCGGCCGTGCACGGCGGAATCCTCGCCCGCCGCGATCGGCCCGAGCACATGGCGGTCCTGGCGG
>PKQR01000229.1 GCA_017578085.1 Bacillota bacterium | reverse complement strand
CGGCCGCATGCACGTCCCGCATGACCTGCTCGATCTCTTCCCGCGTCTCCCCGAGCCCGACCATGATGCCCGTCTTGGTAAGGACCGTCGGGTCCATGGCCTTCGCCCGCCGCAGGAGCTCCAGGGACCGCTCGTACTTGGCCTTTGGCCGGACCCAAGGATACAGGCGCGGCACGGTTTCCAGGTTATGGTTGAGAACGTCGGGGCGCGCCGCCATCGTGATCTGCAGGGCGTCCCAGTTGCCCTGGTAGTCGGGGATCAGCACTTCTACGGTCGTTCCCGGGCACCGCTCGCGGATCGCGCGGATGGTGCCGTGGAAAATCTCCGCGCCGCCGTTGATGAGGTCGTCACGGGTGACCGACGTGATCACCGCATGCTTGAGCCCCAAGATTTCCACCGCGGCCGCGACCCGTTCGGGCTCCGCCCAGTCCAGCTCCGTGGGCCGGCCCGTCTTGACGGCGCAGAAACCGCATGCGCGCGTGCAGATGTCGCCCAGGATCATGAAGGTGGCGGTGCCGTGCTCCCAGCACTCGAAGATGTTGGGGCACTGGGCCTCTTCGCAGACGGTATGCAGGGACAAGCCCCGCATCAGGTCCTTGAGCCGCCGGTAGTTGGGGCCCAAGGTAGCCCGCACCTTGAGCCATGGGGGCTTCCCCGTCGGGTTGTAGTTTTCCGTGCGCTTAGGCGGCCGCTGGCGCAGGACCGGCTGCTCGGTCACGGCGTCCAAGGGCAAAAGCGGCAGCTCGCGTTCCATGCCCATCACTCCTATCGCTGCCTGCGGCCGGCGCAGCGCCGGGCCGCAGGCGGCAGGCGTCAGTACAGGGCCGTGTCGGGGCCAAAGCCCTCCAGGCGGCGCCTGACGCTTTGCAGGAACCGCCCAACGTACAGACCGTCCGTGACCCGGTGGTCAAAGGACAGGCATACGTTCATCATCGAGCGGATGCCGATGGCGTCGCCGACGACCACCGGCCGCCGCACGATGGCTTCCATCGTTATGATGGCGGCCTGGGGCGGGCTGATGATCGGGTACGACGCCACTGAACCGAAGGCGCCGGTATTGTTGACGGTAATGGTGGCACCCTGCACGTCCTCGAGGGTCAGCTTGCCGGCGCGGGCCCGGCCCACCAGGTCGGCCAAGGTGCGGGCGATCCCGGCGATGCTCAGACGGTCCGCGTCCCGGATGACGGGCACCACCAGCCCGTCCTCCAGCCCCACCGCGACACCGATGTGGATTCGCTTCTTCACCACGATCCGGTCGTCCTGCCAGCTGGCGTTGAGGCGGGGGAACTCCTTCAGGCTCTCCACCACCGCTTTGATGAAGAAGGGCACATACGTCAGGTCGACGCCCTCCCGGCGGCGGAACTCTTCCTTCATCCCCTCCCGCAGGGCCACGAGCCGAGTCACGTCCACCTCTATCATGGTCCAAGCATGGGGGATCGCCTGCTTGCTCTGGGCCATGCGCTGCGCGATGGCGCGCCGCATCCCGTCGGCCGGGATAATCTCTTCGTCGGCGCCGGCCGGAGCAGCGGCAGCCGGAGCCAACGCAGGCGCCGCCGCAGCCGGGCCCGCCGCCACCGCGGCAGGCGCAGGAGCCGCCGCGCCATGGCCAGGCGCCGCACCGCCGTGACCGGCCGCGTAGGCCAGGACATCCCGCTTGGTCACCCGGCCGCCCGCTCCGGTGCCTTTCACCTGCCGCAGGTCGATGCCGTACTCGGCTGCCAGCCGGCGCACCAGGGGCGAGTACACGCCGCGCGGGAGACCAGGTGTGACCGGTGCGGGCGCGGGCTGCGGCCCGTGCGCGACCGCGGCGGGCGCGGGCTGCGGCCTGTGCGCGGCCGCGGCCGGCGCGGCACTGGGCTCACCGCCGCCAGCCTGCTCTTCTGCGGACAGCACGGCGATGGGGGTGCCGACCTTCACGGTGGCACCCGCCTCCACCAGGATCTCCTTGACCACCCCGCTCACCGGGGACGGGATTTCCGTGTTGACCTTATCCGTGATGACTTCCACCAGGGGTTCGTACTTTTCCACCCGATCGCCGACGG
>PKQR01000228.1 GCA_017578085.1 Bacillota bacterium | reverse complement strand
GGTCAAGGCCAGGCCCGGCGGCAGAATCCACCACCAGGCCAGTTCCCCGAACGCACCGAAGCTGCGAGCGTTCTGCAGCATGCGGCCCCACGTGGGCACCCGCGGGTCGCCGAAGCCGAGCAGGCTCAAACTGGCCTCACTGATGATCGCCCCGGGAACCAAAAGCACCAGGGACGCGAACACGATCCCGAGCACGTTGGGCAAGATGTGGGCACGCATGATATATCCAGGGCTCGCCCCGGCGGCCCGGGCAGCCTCCACGAACGAGCGCTCCCGCAAGCTCAGCGTCTGGGAACGCACGAGCCTGGCGACGCTCATCCAGGAGAAGATGGCGATGAGGACGATCAGCGTCCACAGGTTCTTCCCCACCACGCTCACCATGACGATGAGGATAGGCAGGAACGGGATTGAGATCATGACGTCGACAATCCGCATCAGCAGTTCGTCCACCCAGCCGCCCAAATAGCCGCTGACGATGCCCACGAGCGTCCCCACGACGACGGCGATGACGGCCACCACAAAGCCGATGATCAGCGACATGCGGGTGCCATAGACGAACTGCGACCACAGGTCACTGCCTACGTGGTCGGTGCCCAACAGTCCGTGCAGCCGCCCGGGGATGCGGAAGCGGGTTTCGCCCAGCGTGAGCTGGGCCGTGCCTTCTTCCCGGGCATCGGCCGTGTACTCCAGCACGACGCGGTACTCGCCCGGCGCATTGATCAGTGCCGCCGCCAGGTTGGCCAGTGGGTTGAAGCCGAGGCGCGTCTTGAGCTGCATGTCGCGGGAGTCAATCCGCTGGGTCGTCCATCGGGCCTCGGTACGGAACGCCCGCGATTCCCACATGGTATAGCTGCGCCCATCCGCCGTCTCAAACCGCAGCGCCAAACGACCGCTGGCGCCGCCCTGGGGCACAAATGCGTAAGGGACCTGGAGGTAGAACGTGTCGGGTGCACTGGAACGGTAGTCGAATGTGTACTCGAGCACCAGCCGGGAGTCACCAGGCCCCTCGTTGCGGACGATCATCACCGGCTCGCCTTCCCGCTCGCCCCAGCTGATGTCCACGTTGTCCTGTACCAGCACGCGCCAGTCGTCAAGCAGAAACGCGTCGACGGTCACCGGCTCCTGTTGGTAACGCGGGAAGTGGGACATCCATGCAGGCCGCGCCATGCCGTCCGCCAGGAACTGGTCCTGGATCGGGTCGTAAGGCGTCAGCCACGGGGCAGCGACGCCCAGAAACAGAAAGATGAGGAAAATGATCAGGCCCACCATGCCCCGCGGTGAACGCCGGTATTCGGCCCAGATCTCCCGCAGGGCCCCGCTGCGGCGGGGCGCCTGGGTCTTGGCGGAGACGGCCGGCATCGCTGCTTCGCCGGCTGCCTTGGGTGTTGGCGGACGCGGGTTGCTCACGGCACTCACCTCAGTCGGATCCGCGGGTCGACCAAGCCGTAGACCAGGTCGGCCAGCAAATTGCACACCAACACGGCCAGGGCGATGATATAAAAGCAGCCTTGCACCACCGGGTAATCCTGCTGCAAAGTGGCGTCGACGAGGTATCGCCCTACGCCGTAAAGGGAGAAGATGGTTTCCGTGATGACGGCGCCCGTGATGAGCCCCGGCAGCGACAGGAACACAAGGGTCACGATGGGCGGCAGCACGTTGCGGAAAGCGTGCCGGTAGAGTACTTCCCGCTGCGGCAGCCCCTTGGCGCGGGCGGTCAGCACGAAATCCTGCCCCAAGGCGCTGACCATGTTGTTGCGGACGTAGAGGTACCACGAGCCGTAGCCGCTGAGCGTCACCGCCGTTACGGGCATCACCAGGTGGTGGATCCGGTCAAGGATGATCGCCCAAAACTCGGTCGGCGGCGGCACGCTCATGGTGCCCCGGATCGGGAAGATCGGCCAGTAATAGCCGAACGCCAGCAGGAGCAGGAGTCCGATGAAGAAGGCGGGCATGGCGTTGAAAAACAGGGAGACGCCAGTAACGGCAGTATCCAAACGGCTGCCCTGGCGGGTGGCCATCTTGATGCCCAGCCACACACCGATGAACACGTTCAAGAGAAACG
>PKQR01000227.1 GCA_017578085.1 Bacillota bacterium | reverse complement strand
ATGTCCCGCCCCAGCGCGTCCAGTTCCTGACGCAGGCGGTCCTCGAAGTCACGGTAGCTGACCTCGTCTGTGAGAACGTCGACCACCACTTGGAGGAACTGCAGGTATCTCTGACGTAGACGTTGAACGATCTCCATAGAAGACCTCACCTTCTGAGTACGATGAGTACTCGTCCTGAGCAGGACGGTGAGGTCTTCTTTCTTTCCATCCCCTTCCATCCCCTGTGCTACAGTAACGTTACACCATCCCAAGGCTTTATGCGCCGCAGCGCTGGCGACCTCGCGGGAGGCCTTTTCGGCTGCGCGCTTTTCGGCTACCCGGTCAGGAATGCCAATCCCCGCTTGAGGCTAGCAGCGAACTCCGGCGGGTAGTCGTGGGCCAGGCCCGGGTGTTCCTCCACCGTGCACGCGAGCTCCGCTTCCTGCATGGCCGCAGCCAGCTCCTTGGCCGCCGCGTAGCACCAGTCCTCGGTGCCGACGACGACGTATCCACGCAACCCGCGGGGAGCCGCCGTGATCAGCGGCGCCATCTGTTCCATGCGGAAGCTGGGGGCAACAGCCAGGAAACCGCTGGCCGCGACGGCCCCGCTCAAGGCTGCGCGGATGGCCAGGCCCGCCCCCATGGAGAAGCCGGCGAGCACCGCAAGCGAGGCTTCTCCGATTTCCTCAAGGTGCCGGCGCACCTCCTCGGTAGCCTTGGCCGTGTCCTGCCAGTGATACCGGCCCGGGGCAAAGACCTGTGACGACTGCAACAGCGCCACGCGCCAGCCCAACTCCACCGCCTGGCGCCAGTAATCGCCTTCAGTCAGGATACTGCCGCCGGCGCCGTGGAGTGCCACCAGCAAGCCCTGGGGTGCGCCATCCGGCTCCCACACTTGCCGCTCGGGTTTCGCCTGAGCCTGTGCCTGCTTGTGCCGCTCGTCAAAGATGCGCTGCAGCTCCGCCAACTCCTCGGAATCGCGGATGATGTCCAGATCCGGGTCCCGCAGCATGCGCTCATGGTACCAGTGGCCACGCTCAGCCGCGTGCTGGAGCGACCTGATGGCTTCAGTGCGGTTGCCCATGCGCCCATGCAGGCACGCCCGCCAAAAGAAGAGGTCGCTCTCGTAATCCGCCAACGCCTCGGCCTGTGCGTCAATCAGCGCCAGCGCCTCCGCGTACGCTTGGCGGTCGTAGAGGGCGAACACCTGGCTGCGGAGTTCCTTGAAACGGGCATCCTGCACGCTGAGCCTCTCCTCGCGCGACAAATTCGCTCAGAGCCGTTCAATTCTACACTTGAACCGCGAGGAACTGCGGCGGCACGGGAGGTCCCGCTCACGCGGCAGCAGCTTCTACTTGTACTTCCCCCTGGCAACCACGGGGATCTCTCGCACGACCCGCCCGTCCCGGTACCCGTAGAGGACGTCGCTTAGATTCACCGCCGGGCAAACGTGGTTGGGGACGATGTGCAACCGGTCGCCCACCTGCAGATCGGCGCCCGCCTCCGCCGGATCGAGCACCAGAATGCCGTGCTCCTCGCTGAGGCGCTGGAGACGGACCCCCGGCCGGTCGAGCACGAGCCCAAACGTGCCGTCGCCGCGCACGGAGGGATCTGAGGAAAACACCTTGCTCCCCGCGTCGATGATGGCCCGGTCCGGCGCTGGGCGGCTGACGACGGTGGCAAGCACGGTGAGAGCGCAGTCGGCTTCCGTGGCCGCCCAGCGGTCGACGGTGTTGCGGTCGTTGAAAACATAGGTGCCCGGCCGGATTTCCGTGACGCCCGGCACTTGGGCTTCAAAGCGGGCCGCCGGGGTCGATCCGGGGCTCACGTGCTCAATGCGCACTCCCCGCCGCCGCAAGATCTCAGCGGTTTCCACCAGCGCCTGCGCGGCCCGCCGGGCCGTCTCGGCCAGCTCCTCCGGGGTGCGGGCGGCGGACACATGCCCGGCGTGGGACATGAGCCCGACCACCTCGAGCCCGGGGACGCGGGCGATCCGCTCCGCGAGCTCCACCGTCGGCATGCCAGGGGCCAGGCCCATGCGCCGGAGACCTGTGTCCACGTCGATGAACACCCGCGCCCGGCGCCGCCCACTGCGCCGCACCGCCTGGGCC
>PKQR01000014.1 GCA_017578085.1 Bacillota bacterium | reverse complement strand
GCGCGGCGCTGGCGGTCCTGGCGAGCGTCGCCGGTTACGCCTTGGCGATGCATTTTGACGTATCCATCGGCGGCATGATGGCCACCGTGACGGGCCTCTTCTTGGCTTTGGCCTTCGTGGCCGGCCCCCGCTACGGGCTCATCGCCCGCTACCTGCGCCTACGGCAGCAGCAGGCCCAGGCCCACGTGCGCATGCTGTTGGTGCACCTTTTGACCCATGAGCACGCCAAGGAGGCGGAACTCGAAAACGTCCCCGCCGCCCTGGGCCAGCACTTGCGCTGGCCGCCCCGCTTGAGCCAGGCCGTCCTGGCGCAGGCCGAGGCGCAAGGGCTCATCACGGTGGATCCGCTCCACCAGCGCCTGCGGCTGACGGACCAGGGCCGTGAGATGGCCCGGGAAGTTTTGGAACCGTGGCGGCGGCACTAGGGGCCGAGGGTTGCCCCAGCCGTCGGGGGTTTGGTAACATGAGGCCAGTAATGGGCCCGGCGATGGAAAGGAGAAGGTTCATGCCCACGCCGAGCATTGAGGACTACTTGGAGCGCATATACGAACTGGTGGAGGAAAAGGGCTACGCCCGGGTAAGCGACATCGCGTCATCCCTGGACGTGCAGCCGTCCTCCGTCACCCGCATGCTCCAGCGCCTGGACGACCAGGAGTTTCTGGTTTATGAGAAGTACCGGGGACTCGTACTGACCGCCAAGGGGCAAGAGCTCGGCCGCCGCATCAAGGAACGCCACCAGCTCCTGGAGGACTTTCTGCGCCTATTGGGCGTCAACGAAGAGGACGTCCAACGGGACGTGGAGGGCATCGAGCACCACTTGAGCCCCAGCACCGTGACGGCCATCGAGCACCTCGTCCGCTTCCTGCAGTCCCGCGACGACTGGCGGGAAGCGTTCCAGCGGTACCGCGAGGAGCAGGCGGCCGCGTGCTCCCAGGATTGACCCGCCCCGGCGGCGAAGACCTACCAAATGAAGGCTAGCGGGGTACGGGCCAGTGGCCTCCCGGCCAGACAGGCTAACCGCCGCCTGCCGCCGCTGCCCGTCGCGAAAGGGGAAACCGACGTCTTATGCCGTTTCAGCTGACCACGAAACGCGTCCCCATCCGGGGCGTGGAACGGGAGTTTACGTTCTTGCCCCACCCGGGCGCCGTGCTGATCTTGCCCGAGCAGGACGGGCGCATCGCCCTCATACGGCAGCTGCGGCCGGCGGTGGACGAGCACCTCTGGGAGTTGCCGGCGGGCACGCTCCAACCCGATGAGGACCCGGCCGTCGCCGCGGCGCGGGAGCTGGCGGAGGAAACCGGCCTGCGGGCGGCCACCTGGAAGTTTCTCGGGCGCTACTACCTCGCCCCCGGCTACAGCACGGAGCTCATGCACTTGTACTTGGCGCGGGATTTAACCGCGGGCGCCCCCAATTACGACGAGGGGGAGGACATCGAGGAAGTGGCGTGGTTTACCCCGTCCGAGCTGGCCGCCATGGTGCGCGACGGCCGCATCCGTGACGCCAAGACCATCGCTGCGCTATACTACTGGCATGTGGAAACCCACACCACTCCGTGGTGAGTCCGCAACTCTGCGGTGAAACCGGCTACTCTGCGGTGAAACCGACAACTCTGTGGTGAAACTGGCAACTCCTGGCGAATCTGGCACAGGCCGAGGGGCCGGAGGAGGAACGAGCGGTGCGCCTTTCACAGCGGGCGGCGTCCATGGCGCCTTCACCGACGCTGGCCATGGACGCCAAGGCCAAGGCCATGCGGCGGCAAGGCATCGACGTCATCAGCTTCAGCGTCGGCGAGCCCGATTTTGACACCCCTGCGCACATCCGCGAAGCGGCGGCGGCCGCCATGGAGCAGGGCCACACCCGCTACACGCCGGCGGGCGGCATCCCCGAGCTGAAGGAAGCTATCCAGGAAAAGCTGGCCCGGGTCAACGGGCTTGAGTACACGCCGGACCAGATCGTGGTGTCGGTGGGCGCCAAGCACGCCCTCTACAACGCCTTCCAGGTGCTGCTCGACCCCGGGGATGAGGTGATCATACCCGCACCTTACTGGGTCAGCTACGCGGATCAGGTGCGTCTCGCCGGCGGCGAGCCCGTCATCATCTCCACCACGGAGGAAAGCGGCTTCAAGCTGACGGCGGAGCAGCTGCGGGAGCACCTGACGCCTCGGACCCGCGCCCTTGTGCTCAATAGCCCTTGCAACCCCACGGGTGCGGTGTACAGCCGTGAGGAGCTCGCAGCCTTGGCCGAGGTGGTGCTCGCGCACCCCGAGTGCCTGATCATCGCGGACGAGATCTACGAGGCCTTCGTCTACGACGGCCATGAGCACGTGAGCATCGCGTCGCTGTCGCCCGAGGTGAAAGCCCGCACCCTGGTCATCAACGGCGTGTCCAAGATGTACGCCATGACCGGTTGGCGCATCGGGTACGCGGCGGGGCCCAAGGAGCTCATCCAGGCCATGGCCGACCTGCAGAGCCAGAGCACGTCCAACCCCACCAGCATCAGCCAGTGGGCGGCGGTGGCGGCGCTGCGGGGGCCGCAGGAACCGGTGGCCCAGATGGTGGCCGCCTTCCGCAAGCGGCGGGACCTGATCGTTGAGGGCCTCAGGGCTTTGCCCGGCGTCACCTGCCAGGTGCCGCCCGGCGCCTTCTACGTTTTCCCGCGCGTCGACGCCGTGTTTGGGAAGCGCTACGGGGATACGGTCATCAACAACTCGCAGGATCTGGCCATGGCGTTGCTCAACGAGGCCCACGTGGCGCTGGTGCCCGGCTCGGCCTTTGGCTACGAAGGCTATCTGCGCCTGTCCTACGCCGCCAGCGAGAGCCAGATCCGGGCGGGTCTCGAGCGGATGGCGAGGTTCTGGCAAGCGCTCAGGTAAGGCGCCCGTTCGCCTTTTCAACTTGAGCGGGTTTCCGGGCGTGAGTATAATCAAAAGGTGAGGCCTTTCGGCCTCACCTTTTTGCGTACACGCCCGATTTTGACGGAAGGATGATCGACGATGGATCCGGCGCTGCGCTGGACGCTGCAGATCTTCGCGGTGCTGGCAGTCATCGCTGCCCTAGTCCAGATCTTTGTTAGCCACTGAGGCTTCGCTGTCCTCGCGTTCGCGGTCCTTCCCGTTGGAGGACCCGCCGGCGCCGCCGGACTTGCGGTAGTCGGTGATGTGAAACCCGGGGCCTTTGAAGATGATGTTTACGTTGCGGCTGATAAGCCGGCGCACCGGTTGCCCGCACGTCGGGCACGTGCTCAACGGTGCGTCGGTGATCGCCTGGAAGTAGTCAAACTTGCCGCATTTCTCGCACCGATATTCGTAGGTCGGCACGGTCCCACACCTCCTTTTCGCTCCGCATGATGACCGTTGCTACGGCGCCAAGAAAAGAGCCGCACCGACATCAAATATACGGTGCGGCCTTTTCACTGTCAACGTGCGCCCCGCCGGGGCGCCCTTGGCTCCTTTCATGACGCCGCCGCTGACCTACCGGTTCGGCAGCCAGTCCAAGGGGTCGCGGTTTTCGCCGTTCACCAGCACCTCAAAGTGCAGGTGCGGTCCGGTGGAGTTGCCGGTGCTGCCTACCAGGGCGATGCGCTGCCCCCGCTGCACTTCATCGCCCACTTTCACGAGGATCCGTGAGTTGTGGGCGTAACGGGTTTCCACGCCGTTGCCGTGGTCGATGGTAACCAGCATGCCATAACTGCCCGCCCAGCCGGCGTAGGTCACCTTGCCGGGTGCCGCCGCCAACACCGGCGTGCCCGCGGGTGCCGCGATGTCGACGCCGTAGTGCATGCGGCCCCAGCGGGTGCCAAACCGGGACGTGATCCGCCCGTCCACCGGCCAGACAAGGGACACGCCCTGCTCCGACGTCCTGGAGCGGCTCGCCACCGCCGGTGCGTCGGTGCCGCCGCCGATGGCGGGAATGACCAGCTTCTGCCCAACCCGCAACCGGTTGGGATCGGCCAGCGCGTTGACCGAAACGATGGCTTCGACGCTGACCTCATATTTCCGGGCGATGTACCAGAGCGTATCGCCCGTTTCCACCACGTGGGTGCGCTGCACGCGCGGGGTGATGATGAGCTCCTGCCCCACCACGAGGCGGTTGGGATCCTTGAGCTCGTTGAGAGCGATCAGGTCCTGCACCTTGACGCCGTACAGCCGTGCGATGGAGGTCAACGTCTCCCCCTTTCGCACGACGTGGGTGCGGGCCTCGCCCTCCTGGATAACGAGCTTCTGTCCCACCACCAGGCGGTTGGGGTCACTCAGTTCGTTGAGCTGTACCAGGTGGTCAATGGTGACACCGTAGCGGCGGCTGATGTCCCACAGGGTTTCGCCCCGCTGCACCACGTGGAAAACGCCGCCCTCCGCCTGGGCGCTCGTGGTCAGCGGCAACGCTACGGCCAGCGTGAGGCCCGCCGCCAAGGCCAGGTGCAGCCGACGTTGGGTCCTGCGTTCTCCGATCGCTCGCCAAGTCATGGTGTTGATATCCCCCAAACACTTCGGCGCACCCCGCGGCAGGACACGAAGCTTCCTGATCCTTCCACGATGGTCGCCAGATTTCCTGCCGTAGTATGTCCACCCTGGCGGTTATTCACTCACCAGGGAATGGACGGCGGCCCGTACGGCAGGCCGGCATTCCTCGGGAACATACAGGTTGACCGCCGCGATGCGTTGGCTGGCGAGGGCACGGATCAACGGGGAAAGCTGCGAGATCTCCACAGGCGGTCCTGCGTCTACCGCGACCAGGATGGGCTTGCCCACCCCGCCGGTGCTCGAATGGACGTACGGATTGTACGGGATGTTCGACGCCGAATCCAGGAGGCAATAGCTCTCCGGCGGGAAACCCGCCCGCGCGACGATATCGGCGGCGATGTGCAGCGCCTCGGGTGCAAGGCCGGGCACGGGTGCGGGAAACACGGGTTTCAGGAGCCGCCGGGAAAGGAAACGCCGGCTGAGGTCGGCCAGGACGGGATCGGGCGCGTCGGCCCACGCTTTGAGGGAGACCAGGAGGTCCGTGTCGTCGACCCGCAGGTAGTCGGCCAGGGTCGGATCCCCCTGCCAAAGCCGCGCGAGCCGGGCGGCGGCAGGATCGGTTTCCGGCAGGCTTTGCGCGCGCCGCACGATGGCCTTGAGCAGCACTTCCTGCCCGCGGGTCGTCTTGTGCAGGTACACCCGCCAGTACATGAAGTACCGGGAGAGGACATACTCTTCCGCCGCCTGCAGGCCCTTGTGGCGGATGACGACCCGCTCGCCGTCCAGGGCCAGCGTGTGCAGGATGCGGTCCAGCTGAAACCGGCCGTAGTCGGCGCCGGTGTAGAACGCGTCCCGCAGCAAATAGTCCATGCGGTCCACGTCCAATTGGCTCGACACGAGGCTGCTGATCCACGCCGGCCGAGCGCGCCCCGCGAGCACGTCCACCACTTTCTCGGGCAGCGCCGGATCGACCGCCCGCAAGCGCCGGTGGATGGTGGTATCTTCCAGCAGGATCCGCCTGGTCCACGCTTCGTGGTCAACACCAGGAGTGAGGATGCCCTCCAAGGCGTGGGAAAGGGGCCCATGGCCCACGTCGTGCAGCAGCGCCGCGGCCCGGGCCAGCACCGCGGCCTCCTCACCCACCGCGATGCCGATCTCCCGGAACCGGCGGAGGATGCGCTCCATGATGTGGAGGGCGCCCAGGCTGTGGCCAAAGCGCGTGTGGTCGGCGCCGTGGTAGGTGGCAAAGGAAGCTCCCAGTTGGCGGATGCGGCGCAGGCGCTGGAACTCGGGGGTATCCACCAGGTCCAGGAGCCAGCGTTCGCGCAGCAGGATGATCCCGTGGACCGGGTCCATGAAGGCTTTCTCCATGCGCCAACCCCCGCTTTCCGCCCGGGCCCTACATGGCCATCCCGCCGTTGGGGCTGATGACCTGGCCCGTTAAGTACGCCGCCTGCGGCGAGGCCAGGAACACCACCACCGATGCGACCTCCTCAGGGGTCCCCAAGCGGTTGAGCGGGATGGCCTCGGCCAGCTCCGCCCGCTCCTCCGGCGACAACCCTGCCAGCATGTCGGTCTCGATGGCCCCGGGTGCGACGGCGTTGACGGTAATGCCGGCCCGCCCCACCTCCCGGGCCAAAGCCCGGGTGAAGCCGATCAGGCCGGCCTTGGCGGTGGAATAGGCCACCTCGTTGGCGGCGCCCAGCTGGCCCCAGACTGAGCTGATGTTGATGATCCGCCCCCGGCCGGCCCGGATCATGTGGGGCAGCACGGCCTTGGTGCAGTTGAACGCGCCCCGCAGGTGCACCGCCATCACCGCGTCCCATTCTTCCACCGTCGTGTCCAAAAGCAGCCGGTACATGGCCACACCGGCGTTGTTGACCAGGATGTCGATGCGGCCCCAGCGGGACATGGCCGCCGCCGCCAGCGCCTGGGCTGCGGCGGGATCCGTCACGTCCGCCTGTACGGGGACGGCGTCGCCTCCCATTTCCAGGATGAGCCGGACGACCTCCTCGGCCGCCTTGGCCTGCGTCCGGTAGTTGACGGCCACCGAGGCGCCCTCCCGCGCCAGCGCCAGGGCGATGGCGCGCCCGATCCCCCGGGCGGCGCCGGTCACGATGGCCGCCTGGCCCGCGAGCCGTCCGGTCCGGGGCGCCAGCCTTTCCTCGTACATCCCGGAAACCCAACCTCCTGGACCAACCGCTGCTGCCGCTGCCCGACCGCGCCGCCCTGCCGGCCAGTCATCGCGCCGCCAAGCCCGGCTGTGTCTCGCGCCCGCGGCTCAGCCCTCAATGCGGCCGGCGCGCAAGACCTCAAGCAGCTGCTCGTGCACGCGGCCGTTGCTGGCCAACAGGCGCGGGCGGTACAAGTTCAGCGGCCCGCCGGTCATGTCCGTCACCGTCCCGCCGGCTTCCCTCACCAGCAGGACGCCCGCCGCCACATCCCAGGCGTGATTGGTGAGGTCCCAATACGCATCGAACACGCCGGCCGCGACGTAGGCCAAGTCCACCGCCGCGGCTCCTACGATGCGCACGCCCCGGGTGCGGCGCACGAGGTTTTCCATATGATCGACGTTGGTCGGCCGGCCCGGCGACACATCGTGGGGAAAGCCCGTCACCAGGAGGCAGTCGTCGAGACGCTCGGCGCTGGTCACATGAATGCGGCGCCCGTTGCAGAAGGCACCGCCGCCGCGCACCGCGCTGTAGGTTTCCCCGAGCGCGGGCATATGGACGACGCCCACTAGGAGCTCATCGCCTTCACCCAAGAGCGCTAGCGAGACGGCAAAATGCGGCAGGCCGTGAGCGTAGTTGGTGGTGCCGTCGATGGGGTCGATCAGCCACCGGTAAACGCTGTTGCCCCGCCGCTCGCCCTCCTCCTCGCCCAGCAGCCCGTGTTCGGGAAACGCCTCCAGAAGCACCTGCCGGATGACCGCCTCGGCCCGCCGGTCCGCCTCGGTGACCAGGTCCCGGAAACCGGACTTGCGCTCCACGGCCACATTCCCCCGGTGGGCCATGAGGATTTCCCCAGCCGTATGCGCGGCCCGCAGGGCCACCTCAAGAAACTTGTTCAGCTCGTCCGTCAACAGCTAGTCCTCCTTGCCTACCGGCTCGCCCCCGGGTCACCGCGGCCTTTCGCCCTCTGCCACACGCGGATCAGCGCCAGCGTCAACAGCAAGGTGCCGCCGGCCCGCACGCCGAGCAGCAGAAACGGGTTGACGCCCAGCGGGACGAACAGGAGCGTATCTTCAAAGATAGCATGGCATGGCGCCAGCAGTGCCGTGAGCACGTACGCTTCTTGGCGGGTCAGGCGGCCTTCCCGGGCGCTTTCGATGATGAGCCCGCTGCCGTAAGACAGCCCCAGCACCGCCCCGGCAGCCAGCGGAAACGCGGCGTTGCCCGACAGGCCCAGCCGCCCGGCCCCCGGGGCCAGCCACTCCGACAGGCGGTCAAACAGCCGCCACTCCCGCAAGTACTCCACGACGACCATGAGCGGGATGACGATGGCCGCCATGGACAGCACCGTCATGCCTGCTTGTGTGACCGCTTCCCACAACGACTGTAGAAGCCCGGCCAGCGCCACGGCTACACCCTCCACGCCAGGTGCAAGATGAGCGCCAGCGCGATCGCTAGGCCCAGCCGCACCGCGAGCGCAAACCAGGCCGAGACGCCGATCTGGCGCGTCACCGCCGTCTCCACCGGCAGGTTGTGGGCGACGCTCAGGATGACGGCGACGATGGTCGCCTCCCTCACACCCAATTCCAGCGGTGCGAGGGCGCCGATACCGGTGTACAGGCTCACCACCATCCCCAGCACCAGCGGCAGCGCCGCCTCGCCCGGCAAGCCGACGAAGCCCAAGAGCGGCGCGGCCAGCCGGCTGACGGCGTCGAGGATGGGCGTTTTCGCGAGAAAGTAGACGGCCACGTAGGCGGGCACAATGGCCTTGGCCAGGATCCAGGTGGTTTCCAAGCCTTTGCGCAGGCCGCGGGCCAACGGGCTGGCGGTCATCGGTAGCGGTCGGCTCCCTCTGGCCTCGGACCACAGGCGGGGAAACCGCTGCGCGAACGGCAGCGGCCGTCCGGACGGGGGAAATTTAGACCCAGCAGTCTGGGTAACCTGTAATTGTAAGTATAGTGTGCCAGCGGTTGCCAGTCAACGGCGGGCGCCGGCGGGACGCGCTGGCGCCTCCTCTTCCCCGTTTTCACCCCTTTTGCGGGTGGCGGCTTGTCTCCCCTTGACCCTACACTGGCCTCACCACTGCCCTTAGCAACTCCATAGCGGAGGCGATAGCTATGGCCGTTCCCCCACGCAGACCTTGGCATGCCCTCGCCCTTTTAATCGCCCTGGCCATCTTGGCCGCGGGATGCGGATCGGTGTTTCCTGAGCTTAACCCTCCCGCCACCGGGCGCATGGCCATCGCCGCCACCCTTGCGGCTCCGCCGGGCACACCCGGCTTGGAACTGCCCGCACCCTACGAAATCGAGGTGACCTTGACGCAGGACCGCCAGCAGGTGCAGGAGCGGCGGCCCATGCATGGCGACACGGTGACCATCACCATCGACAACCTCTACATCGGCCGCTGGCAGGTGGAGGTGGTGGTCCGGGACGCCGCGGGCGACGCGATCTACTCGGGTTCGGGAAACGTCTGGATCAATGAGAACGAGACGACGACGGTCTCGGTGCCCCTCGCCCCGCGCCCGGGGACCTTTGACCTCACCATCGACATCGCCGGGCTCACGCTGGAGCATCAGTCCTACAAGGCCAGGTTGCACATCAACGGCAACACCTACAACCTGGACCGGCTCGCAGGCACAGCCCAGTTTCAAGCCCGCGTCAGCCTCAATCCCGGCAGCTATGACTTCAAGGTAGACTTCTACACCGACAGCTTCCACTCGTACAAGCTGATCTACTCGGGCTATTGGATGCCGGTGGCGGTGCTGCCCGGCAAGACGACCGCGCTGTACTGGAAACCGGGGACGGGCGCCGTCGTCATCGAGACGGGACCCGCCGGTCCGCCGCCGGCGCCGGCTGGCTTAAGCGCCACGTGGCAGGATGGACTCGTTCTCTTGGAGTGGACCCCGGTGACCCACCCCGGCGTCACCGGCTACCGCGTCTACCGCCGCTTGGGCGCTCTGGCCCGCTACGAGCTGCTGGCGGAAGTGGGGGCGGACACGACGACATTTTTGGACACGCCTCCTGTCCTGGACGGGGAGTCCGGGACGGGCACCGACGTCTACTACGCGGTCACGTCGGTGAACGGGCAAGGTTACGAGAGCCTGCGCAGCCCGGAGGCGGTGGTCCTGCTGCCTTGATAATCCGTCTAGGCCAGCACCTGGTAGAGAAAGGCGGCCGCCAGCGCACCGGCCAAGGTGGCGCAAAAGTTGACGACGTCGTTGTTGACGCCCGGCCAGCCGCCGAGGCGTTCTGTCCGGGTGCCGCAGCGGTGGAGGCGCGCCTCGGTCTCGCGCCCGCAGGCAGGGCAGAAAAACCGCTCCTGCACGGTGGCCCCGAGCAGGCTGTCAACCAACATGCCGCAGATCCCACCCGCGGCGGCCGCAGCCGCGACAGCTTGCCAGAAGGAGGGCCACGCCAGCGCAAGGTCAAAGGGGTTGCCGCCCAAGGCTCCGGTTGCAGCGACGAGGGCCGCTACGCTGGTTGCGCCCAAGGCGCCCGCCGCGGTGCCTTGCCCCGACACCGCCCCCGACCGCCCGGGCGGCGCGGGCGCGCCGGTGGTGATCAGGTAGGCCCGGCCGGCGAGGACGCCCAATTCCGTCGCCCACGTGTCCGCGGTCGCGGCGGCGATGGCGCCGCCAAAGGCGGCCCACCACTCGGGTCCCGGCCACAGGGCCCCGCCGCCGATGGCCAGCGCCGCCACGGCGCCGTTGGCCAGCACTTGTCCGGCGCGCCGGCCTTTGTGGTCGTTGTGCTCCAGCCGGTGGACTTTGCGCCCCTGCTGCCAGCGGCTCAAGGCCGTGCCGGTGACGAAGAAAAACAGCAAGGGCAGTGCCGCCTGGACACCGCCCCAGCCGAACACGATCCCTCCCACGGCGGTCGCGGCGGCTGCTCCGCCCAGGGTGAGGGCGCCTGCCCGGTGAGCCGCAACAGAGACCAGGGCCGCAGCCGCCAGGCCCCAAAGCAGACCGGGGCCCGCCAACATCAGCGCTCCCGCCCGGCCACGTCCGACCGGGTGCCGCGGGCCGCCTCTGCGGTCGGCGTCCGGCCCGCCGCCTCGCCCACGGCGCGCCGGGCCGCCGCCCTGAGCGCCGCATACTCGGGATCCTTGAAGTACTGGCTTCCCACGGTGCCCGTCCGCCCGGCGTACTTGGTATACCGCTTCGCCGCGTATGGGAGCTGCGACGGCTCGCTTAAGAGGAAAAAGCAGAGCTGCGCGATGCGCAAGCCCGCATACAGCGGCAGAGGCACTTGCCCGGAGTTCTTGAGCTCAAAGGTCAACGCGCCGCTGAAGCCCGGATCCACAAAGCCCGCCGTCGCGTGCACCTCGAGGCCCAGGCGCCCCCACGTGCTGCGCCCTTCGAGGCGCGCCGCGATGTCGTTGGGCAGGCGGATGAACTCCAACGTGCTGGCCAGGGCAAACTCGCCCGGGTGCAGCACGAAGGGCTCGCCCGGCTGCGTAACGATGTTTTCGGTGTAGCGGGAAACGTCGGCCTCGATGTCGGCCGGATCCTTCAGGGGGTCCAGGTGGGTCAGGCGCGACGTCCGCACCACCTTAAAGTCGGGCCCCAGGCGCACATCCAGCGAGCTCGGCCCAAACTGCTGCTCCGGCGCCAAAATGGGCGTGACCACCAGGCGCTTTTCGGGGTCGGGATGTGTCAGCCGCTCTAGGATCTGGCGTTCGTTGAGGATCACCGGATCGCCCCCTCCGCCGCGTAGAAGCGGTGAATGGCCGCCACATCCAAGGAGCGGCACAAGAGATCATCCAAGCTGTCCACCAGGGACCGCATCCGGGCCCAGCGCTCTTCTGCGCCCTCCTGGCTCCGCAGGCCGTCGGCCAACTCCACCAGCTCCGCCGCGGTGCGGTTGTACCAATAGATCCACCCGGCCGTCAGGATATCCGCCGGCTCCGCGGGTTCATCCCGCACCACCGCCAGCTGCTCGTAGATGGACGCTTCCGGGTCGACCCGGCCTCCCCGCCGGTAGCCGCTGATCAAGATCCCGGACGCCAGCATCGCGGCCAGCTGCCAAGGGGTGCCGCTGACCCCATCCTCGGGCCGCGGGAGCCGCTGCTCCCCCGCCCGCCACCAGCCGCGGGCGGCCGGCTCGTCGGCCACGAAAAGCGCCTCCGCCCGGGCGAAGGCCAGTGCGGCGCCCAGCGCCGCGTCCAGCGCCTCGCACCGCTGGGAAAGGCCACTGGCGGCCGCACCCTGCAGCACGACCAGGGGCCACATCAACGGGTTGCGGGCCTCGGCCAGGGGGATCACCGCCACCGGCCGTGCCGGCACCCGCTCAAGAGACGGCCAGCGCAGCTCCGGAACCCCGGCCACCACCACATCCCCGTCCCAGGCCGGTCCCAACAGGTCCCGCAGCAGCCCAGCGATGCCGGCGGGCAGCGGCAGGCGGGGCAAATAGGCCAGTTGCTCGTGCAAAGCAGAAAGCTTGGCAAACAAGTCTTCCGTCCCGGGATTGGCGGACACGGCCTGCCGCACCTCTTGCCGGAGCGCGGCCGCAAGGCGCGCCTCCGCCCGCGTGGCGGCCGCCGCCGCTTCCTCCAGATGACGGTCCAGGCGGCACGCCAGCCCAACGGCTCGCGCCCGCCGCGCCGTGTCCCACGGGACCGGTTTCCACTCTGCGTCCCAGGTCTGCACCGTCGCTTCCCCTCAATCTGCCGCACCCGTGATAGGCCGCGGCTCAATTCTCAGGCAGAATTCGGGAACGATGGGCGTTGTCCTGCCCGGTAGCTCCTGCAGCCGCAACGCCCAGGCTACCCTCAAAGGACCGCACGCCCGGCAGGGACCATGGGCCACCGGACCGTAGAGATACCCCAACAAGCCAAGGGAGGCGCCACGATGGTCGAAGAGCTGATGAACCGCTACTGGGACATGGCCATGGAAAGCGGCCC
Source organism: Bacillota bacterium (assembly GCA_017578085.1). GTDB lineage: Bacteria > Bacillota > Limnochordia > Limnochordales > ZCTH02-B6 > ZCTH02-B6. Next base: position 13,260 of record PKQR01000014.1, on the reverse strand, counting down.
CGATTTGGAGGGCTTTGTCAAGCGCGCCGCCGCCGGCGAGTTCGGCCCCGTGAGCCGGGCGGACATCACTGCTTTCCTGCGGGAAGTGGAAGCGATTACCATCGCGAACATCGAGACGAAGGCCTCAGAAGGCGGCGTATTCGCCCGCATGAAGGACGAGGTCATCCAGGAAACCCGCGCGCAGATCAACGAGCTGATTGAGAAGTACGGGGAGATGTGAGGCGCAATGGGCGGCGGTTGCCGTCAGCGCCGCCACACCTCCTGCAGCTGCCGGCGGACCTCGGGTGGGATGACCGCCACCGGCTGCGTTTCACCCGGCAAGCGGCCGACGAAGACGAGCCCCCACCACTGCAGGCGCATGGGCACAGTGGCGGGCTCGTTTCGCTCCCAGTCGCTCCAGTCGTCCTCCGCCGAGCCGAAGCGATCTTGCAGGGCCTTGTACGAGGCGATGCCGCCTTGGGCGTGCAGCCAAAGGAGGGCTTCCTGTTCTTCGGGCTCAAGCAGCTGCCACACCCGCGGCAGGCGGCGCCGCAGGGCAAGGGCGGCGGCCTCCGCGAGCTGGGCTTTGCGCAGCCGTGACGTGCCGCGTAGACCGAGGCGGCGCGCGAGGCTCCTGAGCTGGGGCACCGTGTAGCGTTGCAGGCCCTCCGACCACGCGAGCCCCGGGTCGATAACCTGTCGCGCCCAGCGCGGCTGCCGGTGCGGGGTCGTGAGGCCGCGGAAGTAATCGCCCGCCAGGACCCGGGCCGCCGCCAGCGCCGCGGCCAACTGCTCGTTGCCGGGATCCGCATCGAGGCCGCGCCGCAAGGCAGCCACCGCTGCGTTGGGCTGGTCCAGCTGCAGCGCCACATGCCCAGCCAGGCCGTAATAGGACGGGCGCAAGTCCCGCGGAAGCTCGGCGGGGTTGAGGCTGTTGAGAATCGCCTCCGCCTCGCGATACGCTTCCTGCTGTGCCCGCAGGACGGCCAAATGCAGGAGGACGACCGGATCGCCGGGCTCTTCCCGCAGGGCGCGGGCCAACAGCTCCTCTGCTTCGTCGCAGCGGTCGCTCTGGCGGCAGATGTTGGCCAGGTTGATCAGGGCCGGTACAAACCCGGGCACCGCCGCCAACACGCGCCGGTACGCGGCTTCGGCGGTGTCGTCGTCACCTCGCTCCCTCGCCGCCAGCGCCTGCTCAAACCAGCGCGCCGCGTCCTTGGGCAGTCGCGCCGCACCGCGGGGCCGGATGAGGACTTCCTGCAGCGCCCCCTCCACGTGCATCTCCATGGGTTCGTCCTCGGACCAAAAGCCCCGCTCCACCAGCCACACGCCGGCTTTCATCTTGAGGGAATCGGGCAAGTCCGGGTCCCGGATAACTTGGAATAGGAAGCCGGCCACCCATGGATCTTCCAGCTGGCTCAACAGGTCGAGCGCCGCCTCCTGCGCCCGCTCGTCCTCCCCTTCCCACAAGGTGCGCAGGGCGATGGCCCGCACGTACCCGGGCGGGTTGTCAGCCGGCGCCAGCGATGTTCCGGCGGGGAGGCGGTAATCCAAAGCCAACGGCGGCACTCGCTCCCGCTCGACGGCGTCCACGGCGAAAAGGAACCCGTTGAGGATGTCGTCCAGCTCTGCGCGCTTCCCCAAGGCCGCTCGCCACAGCCAGCGGGCCTCCCGGTATCGCCCGAGGTTGAAGGCGGCCACGCCCAGGATCACCAACGTGTGCGGATCCCAAGGGCCGGGCGTGCCCCGCACGTACAGCCGGTACAGCTGGTAAAGGCGCCGGTCGTCCCCGACTGCGGCCAGTGCGGCCGCCACACTGGCCACATCTTCCCGCTGGGCCTCGCCCACGCGGCCGCGCATCCACAGGGCGCGCAAGGCCCGCTTTGCGGCCTCCTTGGCCTCAACCTCCCGCCGCCGCTCGGCTTCCGCCCGGGCGAGGGTCGTCAGGGCCAGCAGGTGATCGGGGTCCAGCACCAGCGCGGCCTGAGCTTCCGCGGCCGCCCGGTCGTACTGTTGCTGCAGGAGGTAGGTAAGCGCCAAGTGGCTGCGGGCCGCCACTGAAGTGGCACACAAGCGCAAAGCTTGTCGAAACTTCCTCTGCGCGCCGGGTATGCGGGATCGTTCCAAGAGCCGGCGCCCCTGGTGGACGAGCTCCAACGCCTGCCTGGCGCGCCCCTCGTCGCCGGCCGCCATCGCTGGCACGGTTCCGGCGGCGCGGCTCCCATTGCGGGCCATCCCATCGCGTCCTTCCGGGTAAGGGTAATCGGATTGGTTCGTCGCCCTGCCGCGGATCCCTCCACGATATTCTGCCCCCAGGGTCCGGTGCAGGGGGCGCCGGCAAAAAATGCCGGCCCGCCGCGCAGCAGAGCGCAACGGGCCGGCGCTACGGCACTGCCGATTGCTCCACGCAATGGCGCCTCAGCCGCCGGTGGAAGCACGACCGAGCCTAGCGGAACATGCCCCACTTGCGCATGAGCTTGAGCTCGTCGCTCATGCGGTCCTCCGTCCAGCGGGGCTCCCAGACGAGCCTGACTTCCGCCGAGCGCACACCTTCCAGCCGCTCGATGGCCAGCCGCGCCTCTTCCACGATGATGGGACCGGCCATGCAAGCGGGGGTGGTCAGCGTCATGTCCACCTTGACGTGGTCCCCGTCGATCTGGACATCATAGACCAAGCCGAGGTTGACGATATCGAAACCGAGTTCCGGGTCTTTGACCTGCTTGAGCGCTTCGAGCACCTGCTCCTGGGTTACCGCCACCCGTGGGCGCCTCCCTTCAACGGCCGCCCCCGCCGCGCCGCAGCTCCAGCACCGGCGCAGCGCCCAGCCGGCGTGGCGGCGCCGGCGGGCCCAGGGGGTCCGGGACTTTGCTCTCATTGTACCTATTTATCTGCCGCGCCGGCAACCGGGCGGCCTGGAGGATTTCTCCGGAGCCCCTGCGAAACGTATTATGTATACAGCATCCTGCGTGCGCGATTTTTGCCTGCGCCACGCACCCGGAAGGTGGTTTGCGATGACGCGCCTTGAGCGCGACTCCTTGGGCGAGTTGGAAGTGCCCGCTGAAGCCTACTACGGCATCCAGACGCTGCGCGCCTTGCACAACTTCCCTAGCACCGGGCAAAGGCTCCATCCCGAGATGATCCACGCCCTGGGCCTGGTAAAGCGGGCGGCGGCTGAAGCCAACCGGGAAGCTGGACTGCTGGCCGACGAGCTCGCGGACCCCATCATGCGCGCGGCCGCGGAGGTGGCCGATGGGCGCTGGGACGACCAGTTCCCCGTGGACCCCATCCAAGGCGGTGCGGGCACAAGCATCAACATGAACGCCAACGAGGTCATCGCCAACCGGGCCCTGGAGCTAGCCGGGCGGCCCCGGGGCGACTACAGCTACATCCACCCCCTGATCCACGTCAACATGTCCCAATCGACCAACGACGTTGTCCCAACCGCCTTCCGGATCGCGCTCCTGCGGGTAGTGGAGAAGACGACGGCAAGCCTCGAAGGCTTGGCCGAAGCCTTCGCCGAACGCGCCCACGCCTTCGCGGACGTGGTCAAGGTCGGCCGTACCCACCTGCAAGACGGCGTCCCCATCGCCCTTGGGCAGGAGTTTGGCGCCTACGCCGCCGCCGTGCGCCGCGCCGCCAAGCGCCTGTCGGCGGCCGCTGGCGAGCTGCTTGAGGTCAACATCGGCGGCACCGCCGTGGGCACCGGCCTCAACGCCCCGCCCGGGTACCGGGAGCACGTGGTGCAGCGGCTGGCCGAGTGGACCGGCTATGCGCTGCGCTCCGCCGACGACCTGGTGGACGCCACGCAAAACGTCGACCCGCTGGTGGCGGTTTCCTCAGCCCTGCGCACTGCCGCCGTCAGCTTGAGCAAGATCGCCAGCGACTTGCGCCTATTGGCCTCGGGCCCCTACGCGGGCCTAGGGGAGATCAAGCTGCCCGCGGTGCAGCCGGGTTCGTCCATCATGCCGGGCAAAGTCAACCCGGTGATGGCCGAGCTCATCAACCAAGTCGCGTTTCAGGTGCAAGGCAGCGACCTGGTCGTCAGCCTCGCGGCCCAGCATGGGCAGCTGGAGCTCAACGTCATGGTCCCGGTGCTCATGCACAACCTCATCCAGTCGGCGCAAATGCTGGCCAATGCGGTCACGGCGTTCACCGATCGCTGCGTGCGGGGGATCGAGGCCAACCGGGAAAACATCCAGCGGCTCCTCGACCGCTCCATCTGCACGGTGACCGCCTTGAACCCGTACATCGGCTATGACGCCGCCGCCCGAATCGCCAAGCAGAGCCTTGCCACGGGCCGCCCGGTGCGGGAGATCGTGTTGGCTGAGGGGCTGCTGCCGGAAGATGTGGTGGACGCGGTGCTGTCGCCGGAGAACTTGACCCGCGGCGCCCTGCCCGTGCCGGTGGGGGCGGCCGGCGCCGCCAGGCGGTAAACGACGGCTACCACGTCCCGGGGCCGGCACGGGCGGAGCCGGCCCCGGGACCGCACCCGCAACCGGGGGCGATGCGGCCTCCAGCCGTTACGACCCTACCTGATGCCGATTGGCAAGACGCCCCCGCCCGGGCTATAATGGGCCTACCCCGCGCAATACACGCGGAGGTGGGCCGCAGTGGAATTGTCCTCCCTCTGGCGCAAACCCCGGATCGGTCTCGCCCTTGGCAGCGGCGGCCTCGGCGGCGCCGCCCACATCGGTGTCCTCAAGGTATTAAGTGAGTCTAGCGTGCCCATCCATGCCGTCACCGGCACCAGCATCGGCGCCGTCATCGGGGGCTTGTATGCCTGCGGGTGGACCCCGGACAAGATGCGCGAGCAGCTCTTGTCCCTGACCGTCGAGGACCTTTACGACGAAAAGGTCAACTCGCGCCTCGTCGTCCGCCGGGGTTTGAGCTATCTCTTTCGCCTCATCGGCCGCCGGCCCAGCCCAGAACCGCGTCTCGCTTTTACCCGCGGGGACCGCATCGCCGCCCACCTGCGGGCGTGGACGGGCGGCCGCGACTTCAGCGACTTGGACATCCCCCTCGCCGTGGTCGCAGCCGACTTGTCCACCGGGCGGCGGGTCATCTTCACCGGCCCCGCGTGGGCCGAACGCATGCGCCGGGCAGACCCCAGCTCCATCGTCGTCGACGACGTCCCTGTATGGCTCGCCCTGCGGGCGTCCATGGCCATCCCCGGTGTCTTTGAACCCGCGTTCATCCACGGCCGCCCCATGGTGGACGGGGGGCTTGTGGATCCGGTGCCGGACAGCCTGTTGAACCCGCTGGGCGCCACCGTAAGCGTCGCGGTTTCCCTGGAGGGCTTCCCGGGCGAGTCGGCGCCGATTCGGGACATCCCCCAGCTGTTGTCCCGCTCGGTGGACGTCATGAGCCTCACCATCGCGAGCCTGCGCTCGCGGGCGCACGTTGTTATCCGGCCTGGCACCGGCGACGTGGGGTTGCTCGACCTGGACAGGCTGCCCGACTGCATCCGCGCCGGGGAAACCGCCGCTCGGAGAGCCGTCCCCGCCATCCGGCAGGCCATGCGCCGGCCTTGGGCCCGGCGGATAAACAGCTTCTGATGGAAGAATTCCCGGATGGAAGGCGAACTTGGAAGCAGGAAACGTTTGAAGGAGTGACCCCTTTTGTCAACGCGGTTTTCAGAGCCCCGCACGGCCCCACAGCCGCTTCCCGTGCAGCTTCCGGTGCTGGACCGGGGTTACGTGCGCCTCGAAGACGTCATGGGCACCGACCTGACGCCCGTCAACGACGCCCGCGCGTCCTACATGAAACGCTCGGACGCCCTGACCGACCGGGACGTGCGGCTGCTGGACTTCTTGGCCACCAATGAGCACACGTCGCCTTTCCGCGGCGGTTTCGTGAAGCTTGAGATCAAGGCGCCCATCATGGTGGCCCGGGAATGGTTCAAGTACCGCATCGGCTCCCACCACACGGTGGACACGGCCCAGTTTTTGGGCGTCGAGATCCCGGAGGAGTTCCTCTGGACCGGCCAGGGCGACGACGGCGGCCACGGCATGATGGCCGACGCCATGCAGAGCCGCAACGAGGCGTCCCGGCGGTACGTCACGCTGCCGCCCGAGTACTACACCCCCTCCTGGTGGCGCGGCAAGCCCGCCCGGGGAAAGCAGGGCTCGGGAGCGCCGGTCGCCGATGAACTGCAGCGCAAGTGGACCGCCCGGTGGCTGGAGCGCCAGGAGCAGTCGCTCAAGGACTTCGAAGAGGCGCTGGCCGACGGGCTGGCACCCGAGCAGGCGCGGCTGTTCCTCTACGCTTACGGCCTTTACACCGTCTGGCGTTGGACGGCCAGCATCCAGTCGGTGGCCTGGTTCCTGCACCAGCGGGACGACGGCAAGGAACCCGGCGCTCCTGAGGACGAGCCCGCGCCCAACCCCCACGGCCTAGGGGCACAGTGGGAGATCCGGCAGTACGCCCGGGCCGTGCGCAAGCTGGTGGAGCCGCTGTTCCCCCACAGCCTGCCCCGCCTTTTGGCCTACTACAACAGCGCTACCAACACCAGGGCCGTGCTCTCGGAGATGACCGTCGGCGAGCTGCGGGAATTGTTGGCGGATGCGCCCGACGACGCCCGGGCGGCGGACATCCTCCAGTCGAAACAGGCAGCCCGGTGACAGGAGGAAGCGCAAGAGCCGGAACAGGGACGGCCCCTGCTCCGGCTCTTTGGCTTTCGTTCTCCATGGCGCTGGGTGTGCCCGGGACGCCCTCAGCGCCCCGCGGCCGCACCCTGGCGGCGCAGCCTCTTGGGGGCGGTCCGCCCGCCGTCGGGCGTGGTCTCCTCAAACCAGGCCTCCTCGGCCGGGCAGTCCCAGTTGAACCACTTGAAGGCTTCCTTCTTGGTGGCAAACTCCCGCTCCCGCTCTTCGCCGCCTTCCTGCCAGCGCACCACGTACCGCTTCATGGCGTCCTCAGCTCACGCCTGGCCCTCGAAATGGTCCTGGATCGCCTCGACGATGGCCGGCACGAGGCTCTCCCACGAGTACGCGGGGTCCTTGGTCACGGTGATGAAGTTATTGAGGAAAAACAAGGCCTTGACGCCTTCGACGGCAAACAGCCGCGCCGCCAGCGGATCGGCCGCCGCCTGGTCCGCGTTGGCGAACGACCGGCTGCCGCCCGTGGTGACCATACGGTCAAGGGTAAACTTGTACGCATTGGGATTAGGGGTCGGATCGGCCATCACGTCCACGTTTGGCATCCGCCGCCACCTCCTTGCCGGTGTAGTTGTCCTGCCCCGCCCGCTCGGCCAGCAGGTACGCGGCCACCCGGGCGGCCTGCTGCCGCGAACCCACGCCGCACTTGGCGTAAATGTTGCGGATGTGGGTGCGCACCGTGGCGTAGGACAAGGTGAGCTCGGCCGCGATCTCCCGCGCGCTGTAGCGTTGGGCCAGGTACGGCAAGATGTCCCACTCCCTGGGCGTCAACCGCTCATACAGCTGCCAGCGCGGCAGCAGTCCCTCGTCCATGTGCCGGTACGCCACGTCCAGCACCCGGGCCACAAACCGCTCCGGCCGGCTGCGGCGGCTGATCACCGCAGCGGCCCCCAGGTTGCGGGCCCGTTGCGCCCGGGCCGCGTCAGCCGCCCGGTCCAGGAGCACCACGGGCACGCCAGGAAACCGCGCCTTGAGCGCCTGCATCAGCGTGCGGACGCCGACGCCCATGTCCATGTCCGCCACCAAGACGGACGGCGGCTCCTTCTGGGCCAACGCCGCGAGGTGCCGCAGGTCGTGGACCTCAAAGACGACGCGCAACCGGGGTTCTTGACGCAGGGCGACCAAGAGCGGAAACCGGGGCAAGGCACGCGGGGTAACCAGACCGACCGTCACCATCGTGGCGCAGCACCTCCCGTGGAGTTGCCCCCGAGGGCACGGTCGGCGCGCGCCCTTCACATTCCCCCCACGCGGCGGTTATCCTGCGTCAAAACCTTCCGACTTTTACCCACCGACTACCGGCGCCCTTCAGTCGCTGGCCGGCGTTCACTCGCCTCCGGCCGACTCCCTCCGGGCCATGGCCGCATTGGTACGCGCCACCAGCGACAAGGCAAAGTTCAGCTGCTCCCGGACCATGTCGTCGCCGTGAATCTCAAGGCGAATCCTGTCCCCAAAGACGGCGGCAGGCCGCTTGAAACCGGTGGGAATGCGCTGCCACTCGGCCTGGAACTGTGCTCGCCACGCGGGGCTCGGTTCCCGGGAAAGGCGCAGGTAGATGGCGTAGCATCCGGGGGTCTCCGCCGGTTCCGTGTAATCGTCCAGATCTACAACCTGGATCTCTTCGGCCACGGCTCACTCCCCCTTCCCCCGGGACTCGCGGCCGGCCTAGCCTAGGACCTACGCCGACGGCAGCCGCCCGGAGACAAAGGCGCGTACGGTCTCGGCGACAGTATTGATGTCTTGCTCCGTGAGGCCCGGATGCACGGGCAAGGACAGCACCTGGCGCGCGACTTCCTCGGCCACGGGCAGCGACTGGTCGCCGTACCCCAACTCCCGGTACAAAGGCTGCTTGTGCAAGGGGATTGGATAAATCACGCCCGTCTCAATCCCGTTCTCCCGCAGCCAGCGGGCCAGCTCATCCCGCTCGGGGTGCCGCACGGTGTACTGGTGGTACACGTGGTAGCAGCCTTGCGGCTCCACCGGCAGCACAAGGCCGGGCACATCGGCCAGCTGGCGCGACAGGCGCACCGCATTGGCCCGGCGCTTGAGATTGAACTGCTCCAGCTTCGCCAGCTGGGCAAGGCCCATGGCCGCCGCCAAGTCGGTCATGCGGTAGTTGTACCCCAGGAGGGCGTGTTCATACCGGTCGATCCGGCCGTGGTTCACCAGCTGGCGCACCCGCTGGGCCACCTCGTCCGAGTCGGTGACGACCATGCCGCCCTCGCCGGTGGTCAAGTTTTTCGTCGCGTAGAAGCTGAACGTCCCGACGGTGCCAAAGGTGCCCACCCGCCGGCCGTTGTAGGCGGCACCGTGGGCCTGGGCGCAGTCCTCGATGACGATCGCGCCGTGTTCGCTGGCGACAGCCATGATGCTGGTCATGTCGCAGGGCAGGCCAAAGAGGTGCACCAGGAGCACCGCCTTGGCCGGCGTGCCCGCGTCCTTAAGTCGCGCCAAGGTTTCCGCTAAAGCGTGAGGCGACAGGTTGTAAGTGTCGGGGTCGATGTCGGAGAAGACGGGCACCGCGCCGCAGTACAAGATCGCATTCGCGGTGGCAACAAACGTAAACGGCGTCGTGACCACCCGATCACCCGGCCCGACGCCTGCCGCCAAAAGCGCGGCATGTAAGGCGACGGTCCCGTTGGACGTAGCGATCGCGTGGCGCACACCCACGTAAGCGGCAAAAGTTTCCTCAAAGCGGCGGACCTGCGGACCGCTCGCGATGATCCCGGAGCGGATAACGTCGGTAACCGCCTTTATTTCCTCATCGCCCAGTTGGGGCTGGGCCAACCGGATCAACGCTTGCGCCCCCTACACGGCTACACCGTTCAACGACGGCGCGGCCTGCTTGTACACCTGGGCCTGCATCCGCTCCACCACTTCCAGCGCGGCCAGCCCGTCCTCCACGGTCACCAGGGGCGTCCGTCCGGTGCGCACGCACTCGAGGAAATGCTGGGTTTGGGCCAAAAGCGGCTCCTCGTCGGGCACGAAGATGCGCTCCCCGATGTTCTCCAGGGTGCTCACCGTCTTGCCGTTGTTTTCGTAGCGAACCCGGGTGTCGCGGGACAGCGTCAAGCGGCGGTCGATGTAGTCCATCTCGATGTACGCGCCGTCGCAGATAACGGTCATGGTGCGGATCTTCTGCTCCGTGACGCGGCTGGCGGTCAACGTGGCCACGACGCCGTTGGACAAGGTCGCGGCGCACACAGCGTGGTCGGCAAACAGGGAGGACTTGACCCGCTGGGCCCGGGTGGTCATGTCCTCAAACTCGGCCTGCAGGAGGTAGCGCAAGATGTCGATGTCGTGCACCATCATGTCCTGGATGACGTCCAGGTCCTTGACACGCGGGTCGAAGGGCCCCATGCGCTTGGTTTCCACGGCCACGACCCGGTGGCGCTTGATCACCTTGGCCAGTTCCCGCACGGCCGGGTTGAACCGCTCGATGTGGCCCACCTGGACCGTGCAGCCTTGCTGCCGGGCCAGCTCGGCCAAGCGCCGCGCCTCCTCCACCGTGCGGCACACCGGTTTCTCCACCAGGACGTGAATGCGGCGCAAGAGCGCCTGCTCAGCCAGCTCGTAGTGGGAACAGGTGGGCGTAGCGATGGTCACCGCGTCCACTTGATCCAGCAAATCTTCCACGCGGCTGAAGGCTTCCACCTCGTACATTTCCGCCACGGCCGCGCTCGCTTGCGGATCCACGTCATAGACGCCCACGAAATCGCACAAATAGCTAAAGTGGGCATAGGCCCGGGCGTGGTGGCGGCCCATCCGTCCTACGCCGATAACGCCCACACGTACCTTGCGCATCGAAATCCTCCTGTCCGGCCCCGACCTGTCGCCGCGTCGTTGCGCGTCCGGCCGCCCGCACACGCGACCCCATTATAGCACTTCCCACAGGGCTTGTCCCATGTTATTTGGGCCCCTGCAGCGAGCGCTCGTACGGCTGGTACAGCGTGTCGTAGAGGTCCATGGCATGCCGGTCCGTCATTGAACTTATATAATCGCAAATAACTCGGAATCGGTTCGCCCCCGAAGCCAATTGTTCCTGCAAATTTCGAGGCAATAATTCGGGATGGCCTGCGAAAGCCTCGAAAAGGCGCCGCAGGATCATCCGCCCTTTGAACATCATCCGCCGGACCCTGGGGTCGTTGTAGACGTGGCTGAAGAGATACTCCTTCAAGGCCACCAGCTGCTCATAGATTTCCGCCGGGAAACCGGCCACCGGTTCCGGCAGCGACCGCACGTCGTCAGGGTCCGCGACCCCGTACTTCTCCAGCCGCCGGAGCGTCTCCTGGGCTGCGGCGCGGATGAGCCGGTCGATGAGGCTGCGCACCCGGAACTTGCATTCCATGGTCCGGGCGTCCAGCGGCGTGTACGGGTACGTCACCTCCACGGCCGGCAGGTCGCGCCAGAGGGCCACGTGGCGCCTGAGCTCCTCCTCATCGAGAAACCCGAACCCCAAGGCATCCTCCAGATCGTGGGTACAGTAGGCGATCATGTCAGCCAGGCTCGATAGCTGCGCTTCTAGGCCCGGCTGGGGAAACGCGGCGAACTCCTCCGGCACCGGCGGGCTGTCAAAAAACGTCTCGTGGCGGGCGATGCCCTCCCGCACTTCCCACGTGAGGTTGAGGCCCGGATGATCGGGATAGCGGATCTCGAGCTCATCCACGATCCGCAAGGACTGCAGGTTGTGGTCAAAGCCGCCATAATCGCGCATCAGCTCGTTCAGCTCTTCCTCGCCGCCGTGGCCAAAAGGAGGGTGCCCCAAATCGTGGGCCAAGGAGATGGCTTCGACGAGATCGGGGTTCGCGCCCACCATGCGGGCCAAGGACGCCCCGATCTGGGCGACTTCCAGGGAATGGGTCAGGCGGGTGCGGTAAAAGTCACCCTCGTGGAAGACGAACACCTGCGTCTTGTATTGGAGGCGACGGAACGCTGCGGAGTGGAGGATGCGGTCCCGGTCGCGTTGGAAAGCGGTGCGAGGATCGTCGCCGGCCTCCGGATAGCGGCGCCCCCGGCTGGCGGAGGCCTGAGTCCCATAAGGTGCCAGCCGGGCCGCGTCCCATGCTTCCTGCTCCTCCCTGGTGCGCAACCGCCAACGTTGCAAAGGATCGCGGCCTCCCACTCCGATCCGCCGGCATGGCGGGCTCTGTCTGCTCTTCGACGCCGCTTCACAAAGGTCCTGCTACAAGCGTTTGCGCCCAGGCGGAGGATCGAGGGGAAACACGGTGAATCCCTTCGTAACATAAGGATGAGGCACGGCACCGCCGCCCCATACTAGGGGCAGCGGCCAACGTCGATCGATAAGGTGGAGACACTATGGCCGAACGGCCGGTGGCATTGCCGTCCCAGACCCGGGACGTGGTGTCGTACGAGGATGACGTATATGCGTGGATGTATCTCGACCAGGTGGATGGGTTGGTGCGCTACGAGGCCTACGTGATCGACTACGACGACGCAGGCAGGCCCACCACCCTCGCATTTGTTTTGGAGGAAGGGGCCTTTCCCATCGACCACTTTCCCGTGGTGCAGGCGGTGTGGTCCGCAGCCCGCCCGGGCCGCCTCAGTGACGAGGACTGGCGGAAGCTGCACGCGTTTTTTGAGGAACAGGAGAAGGAACTGAAACGCGCCCGCCGCCAGCATTGGATTCACCGGCTGCGGGCGCTGGGTTATGACGTGATCAACACCCTGTGACGCGGTCCCGCCCTCAGCTGCCGACTAGTTCGCTCAGGCGCTGCCACACTTCCGGAAAATGCTTTTTGACATCGATCGGCCGGAGATGCCGGTCCACGAACGCGTGCTCCGTGCTCCCCTCTGCCGCCAGGCGCTCCGGCCCGGTTTCCAGGTAAACCCGATAGCGAAACCCCATGCGGGTGCGGCTCAAGTTGGCCAGCGTCGTCTCGATCCGGATCGGGTCGTCGTAGGCCGTTGGGGCGAGGTACCGGCAGTGCACCTCCAGCACCGGCAACAGTAGCCCCGCCCTCTCCAGCTGCGCGTACGGCAACCCCAGGTCCCGCAGGAGCTCCGTGCGGCCAAGGGTAAACCAGTTGAGGTAATTGGCATAGTACGTGACGCCCATGGAGTCCGCTTCGTTGTAGCGGACCCGCAACCGGTGGACGCCCGTGATCTCACGCATCGGACCGTACCGCGACCTCCGCGGGGTGGCGCGGCGAGCCGCCGAAGCGGCGGTAGTTCTCGGCGAAGCGCTGGGCCAGCTGCCGCGCCTGCGCGTCATACGCATCCCCGTCCGACCACAGGGCCTTCGGATCCAGCACCGCAGCCGGCACGCCGGGGCATGCGGTGGGAATCATAAGGCCGAAGTGGGGCTCGCGCTGCATGGGCACGTGGTCCAACTCGCCGGCCAGCGCCGCCCGCACCATGGCCCGGGTGTAGCGCAGCTCGATGCGGCGCCCGACGCCGTACGGGCCGCCCACCCAACCGGTGTTGATCAGGAACACCCGCACGTTGTGACGGGCGATAAGCTCGCCCAGCATCGCCGCGTACCGCTGGGGCGGCAGCGGCAGGAACGGCTCGCCAAAGGCCGTGGAGAACGTGGCCTCGGGCGACGTGACGCCCCGCTCGGTGCCCGCCAGCTTGCTGGTGTAGCCCGAGAGGAAATAGTACATGGCCT
>PKQR01000226.1 GCA_017578085.1 Bacillota bacterium | reverse complement strand
CCGCCGGCCGGCTGCGTGTGCTTCGCCGGTTTCGCTCAGCACGCCGGCCTTGTGCCGGGCACCGTCCTCGTGGCGTGCGTCGGGCGCGGCGGGAAGACGTTTGGCTCGTCCCGGCGCTCCCATGGCATTTCCTCCTTTTCCGGCGGGAACCGTTAAGGTGCTTAACGGCATCTCCACTGTAGGCCCCGGGCGGCCGGGAACGATGTGACCGCGGGCTCAGGCGGGCTGTGATCTTGGTCACACGCCCCCGTGCACGGCGTCACAGGAGGGCTGTTGCAATCGTCACGGGCGCGGTTTCCCGCCCATGCTACACTGTCCCTGGAATGTTAACTTCCTTAACTTTCGCCCTGGTCAGGCGGAGCGGCAGGAGGGGTGGCCATGGTTGGGGCCAGCCTGGATGATCGGATCTTGGAAGCCTTGCGGGGAGTCATCGACCCCGAGCTGGGCGTCAACGTTGTGGACCTGGGGCTGGTGTACGGGGCCGCGGTCATGCCCAACGGCGACATCGTCGTGCAGATGACGATGACGACGCCGGTATGCCCGTTGAGCGCGCACCTGCAGAACCAGGCCTACATGGCCCTGCGCCGGGCATTTCCTGACGCGGCGGTCATCGATGTCGAGCTCGTGTGGGACCCGCCCTGGGACCCGTCGATGATGTCGGATGAAGCCCGGCGCCAGCTGGGCTGGCGGGGGTGAAGCCCATGCAGCAGGGACCCCGGCGGTACCTGGTGTTGCTCCCCATCGCGCTGGCGCTGCTGCTCCTGGCGGCCTGGGCCGGCCTCGTGCGCATGGGCTGGCCGTGGCCGCTGCCGGCGCGGCTTGTGCTCCTGCACGGCCCCGTGGTCATCGGCGGCTTCTTTGGCACCGTGATTGGCCTTGAGCGGGCGGTGGCCATCGCCCGGCCCTGGGCTTACGGGGCGCCGGCGGGAGCCGCGCTGGGCACCCTGCTCCTTGCCAGCGGCCTCGCGCCCCTTCCGGGAATCGTCCTCCTCATCGCCGCCGGCGTTGTGCTGTGCGCCGTCTACGTCGTCGCCTACGGGCGCCAGCCGGCTCCCTTCACGGCGGTCATGGGACTGGGCGCGGCCAGCTGGCTTGCCGCCAACCTGCTCTACGCCACCGGGCAGCCCACGTTCGTCGCGGCCCTGTGGTGGATGGGGTTTCTCGTGCTGACCATCGCCGGCGAACGGCTGGAGTTGAGCCGCATGCGGCCGCCAAACCGCCACCGGCAGGCCGTCTTTCTCGTCCTCGTGGGCGTGTACACGGCCGCCCTGCTCTTGTCCATCGCGGCCTATGACGCCGGCACCCGCGCCCTGGGCTTGGCCACTTTGGGGCTTGCCTTGTGGCTGTGGCAAAACGACATCGCCACGGTCACCATCCGCCAGCGGGGCCTGACCCGGTTCATCGCGGCGGGGCTCTTGTCGGGCTACGTCTGGCTCACGGTTGGCGGGCTGCTGCTGCTTGTATACGGCGGCCAGGGGGCCGGGCTGCTCTATGACGCGCAGTTGCATGCCGTGTTTGTCGGGTTCGTGTTCTCGATGATCTTCGCCCACGCGCCCATCATCCTGCCCGCCGTGAGCGGCCGCGCCGTCGCCTATAGCCCTGTTTTCTACAGCCACCTCGCGCTGCTGCACGCGTCGCTGGTCGTGCGGATCGCAGGCGACCTCCTGGCGTTGCCGGCCGTGCGGGGCTGGGGGGGTCTCTTCAACGCGATCGCCATCGTCCTGTTCCTTCTGAATACCATTCAGGCAGTGCGGCGTGGCAGGAAGGCAACGGCCGCGGCGTGAACGGAGATAATGGGATCCGTAGCTGTGCGTGACATCCAGGCGCACAACAGCTGCCGAGGAAAGGGGGGAAACCGCCATGGCCTTCGTGATCGCTGAACCCTGCATCGGCACGAAGGATACCGCATGCGTCGAGGTCTGCCCGGTGGACTGCATCCACCCGAGCAAATCGGAGGCTCAGTACAGCGAGGTCGCCCAGCTGTACATCGATCCCGATGAGTGCATCGACTGCGGCGCCTGCGAGGCCGAGTGCCCGGTGGAGGCCATCTTCCCCGAGGACGACGTCCCGGACAAGTGGAAGTCCTACATCGAGAAGAACGCCGACTGGTACCGCCTGTCCGCGGAAGAGTTTGA
>PKQR01000104.1 GCA_017578085.1 Bacillota bacterium | reverse complement strand
CGCCTGGTCGAGATCGTCGCGGGTGTGGGCCGCGGTGACGATGGTGCGCACGCGCGCCTTGCCCCGCGGCACCGTCGGATAGGCGATCCCTTGCGCGAACACGCCCTCTTCAAACAGCCGGTCGCTCAAGCGCATGGCCTTGTCGCCTTCACCCACGATGACGGGGATGATGGGCGTCTCGCTGCCGCTCACGTCGAAACCCGCGTCGGCCAGCCCTTCCCGGAAATAGCGGGCGTTGTCCCACAGCCGCTGGATGAGCTCCGGCTCGGTTTCCAAGATGTCCAGGGCCGCGAGGCACGCCGCGGTGACCGCCGGCGGGTGGGACGTCGAGAACAGAAACGGGCGCGCCCGCTGGATGAGGTAATCGATGAGCAGCTTGCTGCCGGCCACGTAGCCCCCCAGGATGCCGATGGCCTTGGAGAGCGTGCCCACCTGGATGTCCACTTGGCCGTGCAGACCGAAATGGTCGACGGTGCCCCGCCCGTTCGTTCCCAACACGCCGCTCGCGTGCGCGTCGTCCACCATGGTGATGGCGCCGTACTCCTTGGCCACCGCCACGATGTCGGGAAGCGGAGCGATGTCGCCGTCCATGCTGAAGACGCCGTCGGTGACCACCAGCACCCGGCGCGCGCCGCGGCTTTCCTCTAGCAGGCGCCGCAGGGCCGCGACGTCCCTGTGGGGGTAGATCTTGATCTGCGCCCGGCTCAGGCGGCAGCCGTCAATGATGCTGGCGTGGTTGAGCTCATCGCTGATGATGACGTCTTCCTTGCCCAGGATGGCCGCGACGGTGCCCGCGTTGGCGGTGAAACCCGACTGGAAAACGAGGGCCGCCTCCGTGCGCTTGAACGCGGCCAACCGCCGCTCCAGCTCCACATGGAGGCTCATCGTCCCGGCGATGGAGCGCACCGACGCGGTCCCGGCGCCGTACTCCTCAATGGCCTTTATCGCCGCTTCCCGCACGCGGGGATGGTTCGCCAGGCCCAGGTAGTTGTTGGACGAAAGGTTCACGACTTCCCGGCCGTCGATGATGGCCCGGGGCCCCTGCGGCCCCTCAAAGACGCGCGGGTAGCGGAAAACCCCTTGGGCCTTCATCGCCGCTATCTCGTCGGCCAGAAAAGCCAGGGCGTTGCCGGATGCAGCGTCGGTCAAGGTTTGACTCCCCTTTCACAGCGAAAGCGCGGCGTTGCTGCCGTCACGGCACCAGTGTGCTCCCGTCGCCTTCACGGCACCAGCACGATCTTGCCGCAGCGTCCCTCGGCCAGGACCGCGAAGGCCTTTTCAAACTCACTCAGGGAAAACCGGTGGGTCACCACCGGTGAGACATCGAGCCCGGAACGCAACAACTCCGCCATCCGGTGCCAGGTTTCAAAGATCCGCCGGCCGTTGATGCCCAGCACCCGGGCTTCCTTGAAAATGATCCAGCCGGTGAGGTCGGCTTCCACCGGCCCCGGCGGGATGCCCAGCAGCACGATGCGCCCGCCCTTGCGCAGCATCTCAAAGGCAGCCCGGATGCCCGCCGGGTGCCCGGACATTTCCAGCACCACTTCTGCGCCTAAACCGCCGGTCAGATCCATCACCGCCGCCACCGGATCGTCGGTGTCGCTGCGGATGACGGCGTCGGCCCCGAGGCCCTCCGCCAGGGAAAGGCGGTAGGGGTTCACGTCCACGCCGTAGACGGCCGCCGCCCCCGCCCGCTTGGCGACGGCAATGGAGCACAGCCCGACGGGCCCACACCCCACCACCGCCACGCTGGCGCCGGAAACGCCCGCCGCCATCACCGAGTGCACGGCGTTGCCCAGCGGGTCGTGGATGGCTCCGATGGCCGGCGGGACGGTGTCATCCAGCTTCCACAGGTTGGCGGCCGGCATGCGCACGTACTGGGCGAAGCAGCCGTCGGTGTCGACGCCGATGATGCGCCCGTGGGCGCAGATGTGGGCCTGGCCGGTCTGGCAGAAATAGCAGCGGCCGCAAAAGAGGTGTCCCTCCCCCGCGACGTAGTCCCCCACCGAGACTTCGGTGACGTCGGGGCCAACCGCCGCCACCCGCCCGCAAAACTCGTGGCCCACGATGAGGGGCGGGCGCAGGCGGGACGCGGCCCACGCGTCCCAGCGGTAAATGTGCAGGTCGGTGCCGCAGATGGAAGTGGCTTCCACCCGCACCAGGCACTCCCGCCGCCCCACTTCCGGTATGGGCACCTCCATCAGGGTCAGCCCCGGGCCAGGCCTGGCTTTGACGAGCGCTTGCATGCCTTTCGCCATCTAGACGTTCCTTTCCCCCTGTGTCGTCCGCCTTCTATCCTACGCGCAGGCGGAACCCGCCGCGCACCGGCGCATGCCCCCGCCCACAGGCGGCGCCGGGCGCGATCTGTGCGGGAGCGCTGCAGCGTGACGGCGACCCGTCAAACGACAGGCCTGGCGCCTTGCCCACGGGGCAAGGGTTTACCCAACGGCAGGGTTTCGTTATACTGGGTGTGCATCCCTTGATCCATCAAGGGTAGCCCGAAGGGGGCCCGCCGCGGTGTCCAAAGCCCGCTGGCTGCTGGTTTTGTTGGTGGTCGGTGCGCTGGCCGTCGCGCTCAAGTTTGTCGCCAGCGAACCGGCACCTGTGGAAACGGTGCAGGAATCGAAGCCGCCCGACTTGCAGCTGGTGGCCTTTGACCCGTGGGCCGCGGCGGCCATCGTCGTCGAGGACGAGACCGGCGTCCGCCTCCGCCTCGTGCGCACGGCGCCGCCCGAAAGCCGTGCCGCGACCCCAGCGCAAGACGCCGCAGCCGATGAGCTGGCGCTCGCGGCGTGGGAGCTGGCGGCGCCCATCACGGCGCCCGCCGACAGCCTCCGCGTCGCGGAAGCCGTGCTGGCCCTGAGCGACTTGCGGGCCTTCCGGCGCCTCGACACCGCGGATGAAGACATCGACGCCGCTGCCTTCGGGCTCGACCCGCCCCGCCTCCGGCTGGAGATCCACCTGGATGCGCCTGACGCCGGCCCCATCGTGCTCCTCATCGGCGAGCCGACGCCGGTCATGGTCGGAGACTACCCCACCTATTACGTGCGCCTGCCGGGCAGCGACGAGGTGTTTGCCGCCGGCGGGCCCGGCCTGGCGCTGGCCGATGCGGCGCCCCAAGACCTCATGCCCCGGGCGTCACTCGAGAACGATGCGCCCGCCGACGGGGACGTCCATGACTGACCAGGCGCTGCCGTTTCTTAAGCTGATCTCAAGCGTCCCCGCCGACCCTTCGATCACAAAGAGCTGCCCCCGGGGCGCTTCCGCGTAGGTGCGGACAAAGGGCAGGACGCGCCGGTAGCTCTCGACCGACAGCCGGTACTCATGCTGTCCCGTGTGGGGCAGATTGGTGATGATGTTGCCGAACCGGTCGACCCGCACGATCTCCCCTTCCCTGCCCCGCAGGTGGAAGGTGAGCGGCACCTTGACCTCCGCCGGGCGTCCCAGGTCGGACAAGGCCGCGCCGGCTTCAAGCTTGGCCGCCGCGGGTGCAAACACGTCGCGGCCGTGGAACGTGTTGGATGCGCCGGGCGGCACCGGCAATTCCACCGCTTCCACAATCCCGTCGTCCACCATGGCCGGGTACATCAAACCGTTGTCCGGGCCGACAAAATAGTAGCGCTGGGTGCGGACGGCCAGCGCCTGGCGGTCGGAACCTACGCCGGGATCGACCACGCACAGAAACACGGTCCCCTCCGGAAAGTGCCGGTAGGCGGTGTAAAGGACCCACGCCCCTTCCCGCACCGACTGGGCTTCGACCTCGTTGTAAAGGTCGCAGATGACGGCCCGGGGCGCGTGCCGCAAGATCACGCCCTTCATAATGCCCAGGTACTCGGACTGGCCAAAGTCGGTCAGTATCGCGATCACCAGGATCCCTCCGCAGGCCAGTGTTCCCTGCGCCCTGGCCAGGGCGCCACGGGTCCAGATGTTCCGCAGCGGGACGGGGTTCACCTGCCCGCCCGGGCCGCGCAGCGCTTCCCGACCCGGCGGCGCTTGTGGTAAACTGGACCGAAAAGGAAGACCGGGAAACCTCCGGACCGGCAGACCGGGAAAACATCCAAGAACAAGACCGGGAAATGATCGACGGGAGTGGAATCGATGGCGCGCGTCTTCTCGGGCATCCAGCCCACCGGCCAACTGCATGTGGGCAACTACCTGGGCGCGATCCGCAGCTGGGTCGCCATGCAGGCTGAGCACGACTGCGTGTTCTCCATCGTCGACCTGCACGCGATGACGGTCCCCTACGATCCGGCCGAGCTGCCCAAGCGGGTGCTGGCCACGGCGGCCACCCTCATCGGCTGCGGCATCGATCCTGAACGCAGCGTGCTGTACGTCCAGTCGCACGTCCGGGAGCACACCGAGCTGTGCTGGATCCTCAACTGCATCACGCCGCTGGGAAGCCTGCAGCGGATGACCCAGTTTAAGGACAAGGCCAAGCAGCACCAGGAAAACGTCAACGCCGGCCTGCTCAACTACCCCATCCTGCAGGCCGCGGACATCCTCTTGTACAAGGCGTCCCTCGTGCCGGTGGGCGAAGACCAGGTCCAGCACCTGGAGCTGAGCCGCGACCTGGCAAGGCGCTTCAACTACCTGTTTGGCGAAACCTTCCCCGAGCCCCAGCCCCACCTGACCCGGGCGGCGCGCGTCATGGCGCTCAACGACCCAACGCGCAAGATGTCTAAGAGCATCCCCGGCAGCTACGTGGCGCTGACCGCTCCTCCAGATGAAATCCAAAGCCTCATCCGGCGGGCCGTCACCGACACGGGGCCCAGGGGAGAAGCGATGAGCCCCGGCGTGGCCAACCTCTTCACGCTGCTCGAGAGCTTTTCGGCTCCGGAAACGGTCGCCCACTTCCGGACGGCATACGAGCAAGGGACGCTGCGCTATGTCGACCTCAAGCAGCAGCTGGCCGAAGATATGACCAAGGCGCTCGCACCCATCCGGGAGCGGTATCTGGAGCTCATGTCCCGGCCGGGCGAGCTGCGGGAGATTTTGGCCCACGGCGCTCAGCGGGCGCGGGCCATCGCCCGGGAGACCATGGAGGAAGTGCGGGCCAAGACGGGGCTCGTGCTGGAGGCGAGCGCGGCATCCACCGTCGCGCCGACGGCGTAGCCAACCGCCCCCGCTCCGCCCCCTTAAAGCCTCGGCTAACCCTAGGAGAGCCCTGGACGCAAAGATCCGGGAGAAAACCAGCGGAAGCGCTGCAGGGGGATGTAGGACTGGGCGATGACAGCCAGCGGCTTGCGGGCCAGCGTGAAGTGGTCCGCAAGCCGCTCCAGGAGCTCCGTGAGCCCCAAGTCCGCGGCGGTTTCCGCTTCGGCCGCCCGCCGGTAGTAGGTGCGGCCCAGTTCCTCGTACGTCTCGATGTCCTCCCGGCGCTGCCCGCGCTGGCGCGCCCCGCGGCTTGAAGCCTCCCGGGCGCGCGCGGCCAGGTAGTCCGCGAACATGCCCGTCAAGAACAGGCACAAGTCGCCCAGCCGCCGGTAGATGGCGAAACGCTCGGCTTCCCCCGCGAGCTCAGCGAGCGCCTCCAGGTCCTCCACCGCGAAGTCGCTGTACGTCACCCGCCGGGGGCCCTGCTCGTCCCACACTTGGACGGTGCGCCGGTCGATGCGGG
This sequence comes from Bacillota bacterium, assembly GCA_017578085.1. Classification (GTDB taxonomy): domain Bacteria; phylum Bacillota; class Limnochordia; order Limnochordales; family ZCTH02-B6; genus ZCTH02-B6. The sequence goes on along the minus strand of PKQR01000104.1, from coordinate 2,612 downwards.
TGAACTCCTCCAGCATCAAGGCCAGATAGTCCCGCACCGCGACATCTTCCAGCAGATCCGCCGCTGCGTCGGCGTCGAACACCGGCAACGTCCCTTGGGAGCCAATTTCCATGGTGAACTTGCGGGCGCGCAGATCCCGCTGCGCCCGGCGCAAGAGGACCGTAAACAGGAGATACGGGGAAACCTGCAGCACCGCCTCCGGGGTTTCGGCCAGCCTCCGGAACACCCGCTCGTCGTCCAGCATCACCTGCAGCAGGTCGGCCTTGCCCCGGACGATGTCCTTGATGCGGTCATAGTCGGTGCGGTACGTGGTGACAGCCCGGACGAGGAAATCCAGGTCGGCCTCGCTAAGGTTCGCCAAGCGTCCACCCAGCGTCGTCATGGCCCGTTTCCCTCCTTCGGCGTCCGCACTCCCGCGCCTGGGAAACGCCCCGCTCGGCCACCCCGGCGGCAGTCAACCCGGGGAAGTTTACCATCATTATACGCGGCACCGGGGGCTGTCAACGGCCCATGCAGGCCTTTTGGCCCGGTCAGCGGCCGAGGTCCCGGGCCAACCTGTCGAGCAGCGCCTGTTTTTCCGCGGCGGGCAAGAACGCATGGGCCGCCGCGTTGAAAACCGTCTGCCGGACCTGCTCCGCCGTCAAACCCAGCTCCTGGGCAACGCGCCGGTACTCAGCGGCCATGGTGGTGTTGGACACCGTGCGGTTGTCGGTGTTGACCGTCGCCGCGAGCCCCGCCTCGAGGTAGCGCCGGAGAGGGTGGTTTTCCAGGCTGCGGACAGCCTTTGTCTGCACGTTGCTGGTCGGGCACATCTCCAGGGCTATCCCCCGGGCCGCCGCTTCCCGCAGGAGGACCGGGTCTTCTTCGAGCCGCACGCCGTGGCCGATGCGCTCCGCGCCCAGGACCTCGAGGGCCACCCGCACCTCGTCAGGGCCGCTGGCTTCGCCGGCGTGCACGATGACGTGGAACCCCATCTGCTTGGCCAGCTGCAGCGGCTCCCGGTGCAGGATGCCGGGAAAGCCCGCCTCATCCCCCGCGAGATCGATGGCCACCAGCCCCTGGCCCAGGAGCGGCTCCACGGCCCGCACCATAGCCGTGTTGTCCTCAGCCGGCAGGTGGCGCATGCAGCACGCGATCAGCCCGGTGGTGACGCCAAAATCCCGGCGTCCCCGGTCGAGGCCCCGCAGCACCGCCTCGGCCGCCGCCCGCATGGTGAGGCCCTCGGCGGTGTGCAGCGCTGGGGCGAAGCGCACCTCCACATGCACCACATTCTCGGCCGCCGCGTCGGCCACGAGTTCATAGGCGATCCGCTCCAGCGCCTCGCCATCCTGCATGACCGCCAGCGGCAGGGCAAACCGGGTCAGGTAGTCGGCCAGGGACGGGCAGTCGTCCGGCACCTGCATCGCCGCGGCCACGGCCTCCAGGGTATCCAGCCCAGCGTAGCCGCCCGCCGCGGCGCTCCCGGCGCGGCGCCGCTCCTGGAGCAGCTCCCAGACCGTGGCTGGCCGGACGGAACCGTCCAGGTGCAGGTGCAGTTCGACCTTCGGCATGGCGTGAAAATCCAAAGACATCGCCTCCTTGCGGGTTGGCGCGGAATTCTCTTCGTGCTGCGCCGTGTCCTCCTGCAGCCAACCGCCTCCTGCCGCGTTCTACGGTTCCCGCCCGCCCCATATGGCTTGGGGTGACGGGCACAGAGGAGGGACGGGAAACGTGCGCCGGCGGCCCCTTCTGCAGGGCGCGCTCATGCTTATGGCGGCCGGGGCGGCCACCCGCGCCATCGGCACCATGTACCGCATCGTCATCGTGCGCTGGGCCGGGCCCGAGGCTCTCGGGCTGTACCAGATGGTCATGCCCGTCTACCGGATGGCTTCCGCCATGGCTACCCTGCGCCTGCCCGTGGCGCTGACCCGAGTGACGGCCGAGGAGTTGGCGCGGGGAAACCCTGATGAGGTGGTGCGCGCCCGGCGCGCCGCCGCCGTGCTTATCGCGGTCATGACGCTCTTGACGGCGGGCGCCCTTATGGCCATGACGCCGTTCCTCGCCCGCCGCTACCTGACCGACCCCCGCACCGAGATCCTACTCTGGCTGCTGCCCTTGGCCATCGTGCCGTCGGCCTTGACGGGGATCTTCCGCGGCTACGCCGAGGGGCGGCAAAACATGCGCTCCACCGCCGTGGGCCAAGTCGTTGAACAACTGGTCCGCGTGCCCGCGGTGCTCGTGTTGCTCTCTGCGTGGGCAGGCCGGGGAGTGGAACAAGCCGCAGCCGCCCTCGTCCTCGGGCTGGGCGCCGGGGAGACGGCTGGACTCTTCACGGCCATGGCCTTGTCCGGCTGGTGGCTGGTTTCCCGGAACCGGGCGCCGCACGGCGGGCAACGCTCCCGCACCCGGCGGGGCTTTGGCCAATTCAGCCGGCCCGTCTTCTTGGTGTTTGACCAGCTGCGGGTCGCCCGCTCCCTGCTGGCCATGAGCCTGCCCCTGTGGGCCACCACCATGGTCAACACCGCCGCGCAGGTGATCAACGTCGGCCTCATCCCCCGCCGGCTCCTGGCCGCGGGCGCGTCCTTGACCGAAGCGACGGAAGCATACGGCCAGTTGACGGGGATGGTCCTGCC
>PKQR01000103.1 GCA_017578085.1 Bacillota bacterium | reverse complement strand
TCCACCAGCGTCCTGGTGTACTCCATCTACCGCGATGCCTTCATCAATTTCCGCTACGGTTTCGCCAGCGCGCAGGCGGTGACGCTCTTCCTCATCCTGATCGCCCTGACGCTGATCCAATTCCGTATCGGTGAAAGGCGCGTGCACTATCAATGAGCGCTCCCAAGCGGAAGTTTTGGCAGAAGCTCGGCGTGTACTTGGGGCTGACGCTGACAGCCGCCATCATCCTCTTCCCGCTCTACATCGCCTTCAGCACCAGCCTCAAGACGCCTTCGCAGGTGTTTGTCCAGCCGTACCAGTGGGTCCCTGATCCCGTCACTTGGGACAACTACCCGCGCGTGTTCCAGCTGGTTCCGCTGGGGCGGTTTCTGTGGAACAGCGTCGTGCACAGCACCATGACGACGCTGGGCGTGCTGATTACGTCATCGCTTGCGGCCTACGCCATCGTCTACATCAACTTTCCCGGGCGAAATCTGATCTTTGGCCTGATGCTGGCCACCATGATGGTGTCGGGCGAAGTGACCATCATCCCCAACTACCTGACCATCCACCGGCTCGGTTGGGTCGACACGTTCTGGGGCTTGAGCGTACCCTTCATGGCCACGGGCTTCGGCATCTTTCTCTTGCGGCAGTTCTTCATGCAGGTGCCCAAGGAGCTCTATGAAGCCGCGACCATCGACGGCGCGAGCCGGCTGCGCTACTTGCTCACCATCCTACTGCCGCTGAGCCGGCCGGCGCTGGCGACCTTGGGCGTGTACACGTTCCTGTCCACGTGGAACCAGTACTTCTGGCCGCTCATCGTCACCAACCGGACGGCCATGCGCACGGTGCAGATCGGCATCGCGATGCTGCGCGACAGCGAGGGCGACGCCTGGCACTCGATCATGGCCGGCGTTACGGTTGTGACAGTTCCGGCCATCGTCGTGTTCCTTCTGTTCCAGAAGCAGCTGATCCGCGGCATTGTCGGCGGCGCCCTGAAAGGCTGAGGGCCCCGTCTGGAGCGGGGCGGTTTGCGGGGCACTGGTCGGATGGGCGGGCCTGTGCCTTGAAGGGGGTGAGCGCCCAAGACACGGACGGCGAAGCAAGCAGTCTCCGCAGTGAGACGGGGATTAAAGGACATTCAGACCGATTGCGGGAGGGGTATTCATGCAGAAGCGACGCCTGATCCCATTGGCTTTGCTGGTGCTCGTGCTGACGCTCGCGCTGTCGGGCGCCGCCATGGCCAAGGTGAAGATTGAGTTTTGGCACGCCCTGGGCGGGGCCATCGGCCGCGACATCCTGACCGCCTTTATCGACGAGTTCAACGCCTCCCAGGACATCGTCGAGGTGGAGGCCATATACCAGGGCAGCTACGACGACCTGCTCAACAAGTACATCCTGGCGCTGCAGGCGGGCGATCCGCCGCACCTGGTGCACGTTTACGAGATCGGCACCCGGCGGATGATCGACCTCAAGGCCACGGTGCCGCTGCAGAAGTTCATCGACCGTGAACCGGAAATCCTGGAGCACCTGGTCCCCAATTTGCTCAGTTACTACACCATCGACGGGCAGCTGTATTCCATACCGTTCAACTCGTCCAACGCCATTCTGTACTACAACAAGGACATGTTCCGGGAAGCCGGGCTGGATCCTGAGCGGCCGCCGCGCACGTATTCTGAGTTCCGCGAGTACGCCCGCCGCATGACCGGCAACGGCAAGTACGGCTTCGGCAACTACATCTACGGCTGGTACTTTGAGCAGCTGTTGGCCGTGGCCGACGCGGAGTACGTCAACAACGGCAACGGGCGCCTGGCGCCGGCCACCGCCGCCACCTTCAACAACGAGCGCGGCGTGGCCATCCTGCAGCTCTTTAAGGACATGAAGGACGACGGCAGCTACCTCGACACCGGGCGTGACGGCGACGCGCTGCGAGCGGCGTTCGTCTCCGGCCAGGTCGCCATGCGCATCGGCTCCACGGGCGGTTTCGCCAGCACCTTTGCGGACATCGGCGACCGGTTTGAGCTGGGCGCGGCGTTCCTGCCGGCTCCGGACGATGTGGAGTGGGGCGGCGTCGTCATCGGCGGCGGCTCCATTTGGATGACCGCCGGCTTCTCCGAGGAGGAGGAAGAGGCCGCTTGGTACTTCCTGAAGCACCTGGTGTCGCCCGAGTCCACCGCCTACTGGCACATTAACACCGGCTACTTCCCGGTCGACCGGCGCGCCATGGAGCTGCCCGAAGTGCAGGCGCTGCATGAGCGGTACCCGCAGTTCCGGGTCGCCATTGACCAGTTGGAGGCCAGCCGTCAGACCTATGCCACCCAGGGCGCGGTCATCGGCGTCTTCCCCGAGGCCCGCAAGGCCATCGAGGAAGCCATGGAGTACGTGCTGCTGGGCTACATGACGCCCAAGGAGGCGTTGGATGAGGCGGCGGCGCAGGTGACCGCGGCCATCCGGCGCTACAACGCCCAGATGGGCTTGCGGTAAGACGCAGGAGCAGCCGGCGAGGGCGGCGGGCTTCCCGCCGCCCTCAAGATGTACGGAGGCGGGGGTGCGGCCATGCCATACGTATACGGTCACCGGGGCGCGGCGGCCGTCGCGCCGGAAAACACCATGGCGAGCTTTATCAAGGCGCTGGAAGCCGGCGCCGACGGCATCGAGCTGGACTTCCAGATGACAAAGGACGGCCACCTGGTGGTTATCCACGATCAGACGCTCAAGCGCACCGCCGGCAAGGACGGTTGGGTCAAGGATCACACCCTGGCCGAGCTGCGGCAGCTGGACGCGGGCAGCTGGTTCGATGCCCGTTTTGCCGGGGAGCGCATCCCGACCCTTGAGGAAGTGCTGGACCTGGCCCGGGACCGGCTGTTTGTGAACGCCGAGATAAAGAACTTTCCGTACCGCTATCCCGGCATCGAAGAGAAGCTCCTGGAGGCGGTGCGGCGCACCGGGTTTCCCCTGGACCGGCTCATCGTCTCCTCCTTTGACCACGTGAGCCTGCAGCGGGTGCGGGAGTTGGAGCCGCGTGTTGCCGTCGCGTCGCTCTTTTCCCACTACCCCGCGGCGTTCAACGAGCTGCCGGGAACGGTGCTGCACCCGCACTGGGGCGTGGTGGATGAGACATTCATGCAAAAGGCGCGGGCGGCGGGGCGCAAGGTGAACGTGTGGACGGCCAACGACCCGTGGGCCTGGGAGCGGCTGGTCGCCGTGGGCGTCGACGGTATTATCACCGACGATCCCGCGCGCCTGCGGGAGTGGCTGGCGCGGCGGGGCGCGTAGAGCGGCGCGCGACGGCGAGGGAGGAAGCGGAAGATGGACAAGCGCTGGGTACTTGCCCTCGATCAAGGCACCACAAGCTCACGGGCCATCTTGTTTGACCGCGAGGGCCGGGTTGTGGCCGTGGCGCAGCAGGAGTTTAGGCAGCGTTACCCGCAGCCCGGGTGGGTGGAGCACGACCCGGAGGAAATCTGGGCGACGCAGCTTGCCACCGCGCAGCAGGTGCTCAACCAGGCGGGCGTTTCGCCCGCGGACGTGGCGGCCATCGGCATCACCAACCAGCGGGAAACGACGGTTCTGTGGGACCGCACGACGGGCAAGCCCGTAGCGCCGGCCATCGTCTGGCAGGACCGCCGCACGGCGGGGATGTGCGATGCCCTCAAGGCAGAGGGCGCGGAGGCGGTCGTGCGGGAGAAGACCGGCCTTGTGCTCGACCCCTACTTTAGCGCCACCAAGATCGCGTGGCTCCTGGACAACGTGCCCGGCCTGCGGGCCAGGGCCGAGCGGGGCGAGATCGCGTTTGGCACCATCGATTCCTGGCTCGTCTACCGGCTGACGGGTGGGCGGGTGCACGCCACCGACTACAGCAACGCCTCCCGCACGATGCTCCTCAACATCCACACGCTGGCGTGGGACGACGAGCTCTTGGCGCTGTTTGGCCGCATTCCAAAGGCGATCTTGCCCCAGGTCCTGCCTTCAAGCCACATCTACGGGGAAACCGACCCGGCGCTTTTGGGCGCGCCCATTCCCATCGGCGGCATTGCAGGGGACCAGCAGGCGGCGCTGTTTGGGCAGACGTGTTTCGATGCCGGCATGGCCAAGAACACCTACGGCACCGGCAGCTTCCTCCTGCTGAACACCGGCACGAGGCCGGTTGCGTCCCGGAACGGTCTTTTGACGACGGTGGCGTGGGGCGTGGGCGGCCAGGTGAGCTACGCCCTGGAAGGCAGCGTCTTTGTGACCGGTGCCGCGGTGCAGTGGCTGCGGGACGGGCTCGGCATCATCGCCAGCGCGGCCGAAACCGAGGCGCTGGCGTTGTCCGTGGAGGACACCGGCGGGGTGTACCTGGTGCCCGCCTTCGCGGGCCTCGGCGCACCCTACTGGGACCCCTATGCCCGCGGGATCCTCGTGGGGATCACCCGGGGCACGACCCGGGCCCACGTGGTGCGGGCGGCGCTGGAAGCCATCGCTTACCAGACCGTCGATGTGATGCAGGCCATGGAGCAGGACGCGGGCGTTCCCTTGCGGGCGTTGCGGGTGGACGGCGGGGCTGCCGTCAACGATTTCCTCATGCAGTTCCAGGCGGACGTGTTGAACGTGCCGGTGGAGCGGCCCGCGGTGACGGAGACGACGGCTCTTGGCGCCGCGTACCTGGCGGGCCTCGCCACCGGCGTGTGGCAGGGTCTCGACGAGATCCGCACCCAGTGGCACCTGGACCAGCGCTTTGCGCCGGCCATGGACGCCGCCCGCCGGGAAGCGCTGCTGGCAGGCTGGCGCCGGGCGGTGGAGCGTTCCCGGGGTTGGGCGGCCTCGTGATCCATGTCACAGCCCGCTGTGGCAGCGGAAACAGAAAGCGGTGAGGTGTTGCGCGACCATCGAACCGCGTGGCCTCTGCGACGTTCTCGAAGGGCAGGGCTTCCGTCGTGAGGCAGAAGGGACGGAGGACAGTGACGGGCGCATCGCCTTTTACCCCAGCCGACGGCATGATTCGCCACCCTATACCGGTGGTCCCCACGAGCTACGTCTTTGACCAGGCGCCCTGGCTGATCTACTGGGAGATCACCCGGGCCTGTGACCTGGCCTGCCGGCATTGCCGAGCCGAAGCCATCGCCCACAGGGACCCCCTGGAACTGACGCTCGACGAGGGGAAGGCCTTGCTCGACTCCATCCGGCAGTTTGGCGATCCTCCGCCCCACCTGGTCATTACCGGGGGAGATCCCTTGCGCCGACCCGACCTGCCGGAACTAGTCAGCTACGCCCTGCGCATCGGCATCAACGTTTCGCTGTCCCCCAGCGTGACGCCGCTTTTGACCCGCGAAGCCCTCGTGCAAATGAGGACGCTGGGTGTGGAAACCATCTCCCTGAGCCTGGATGGGGCGGACGCTGCGCTGCACGACCGGATACGGGGCATCCCCGGCTGTTTTGACAGGACGCTGGAGATGGTCCGGACCGCCGTAGACGAAGGGTTGCAGCTGCAGATCAACACCCTGGTGACAGCCGAGACGTTGGCGGACTTACCCCGCATCTACCAGCGGGTCGTCGACCTGGGTGCCCTGCGCTGGAGCCTTTTCTTCCTGATCCAGGTGGGACGAGGCACGACGCTGCAGCCCATCACGCCTTCGCAGGCCGAAGACGTTTGTCGCTGGTTGACCGAGTTGATTCCGCAGGCGCCGTTGCAAATCAAGACGACCGAGGCGCCCTTTTTCCGGCGCGTGGCGATACAACAGCTGCTGGCCAGAGGTCTGTCCTTTACCGACGTCCGGCGTCTTCCGATGGCCCGAGGATTTGGGGTACGGGACGGCAACGGGATCCTCTTCATCTCCCATAGGGGAGATGTCTATCCTTCCGGGTTCCTTCCCGTGGCGGCCGGCAACGTCCGGCACACCGATATCCGCAGCATCTATCGCGACAGCCAGCTGTTTCGCGAGCTGCGCGACGTGAACCGCCTCAAAGGCAAGTGCGGGCGGTGCGAGTTCCGGCACGTCTGCGGGGGTTCACGGGCGCGGGCCTACGTGGCGACGGGTGACCCTATGGAAAGCGATCCCCTCTGTGCCTACGAGCCGCGTTAAAGGGGCCTACTTGGCCATCCTCAGGCCGGGCACCGCGTAGCCGAGCAGCCCGCCGAGGGCTACGATCATGCCGCCCACGAGCAGGATCGTGTGGGGGGCGACCGTCGTGGACAGGGCCCCGACGAGGCCCAGGGACAAGGGGCTGGCAGCCAGAGAAATGGAGCCGCGCACGGCGAAGACCCGGCCCTGCATCTCCTTGGGCACGTAGGTCTGGAACAGTCCCGCAGAGCAGACGTTGGCCAGCGACACCGCCGCCCCGGTCAAGACCAGGGCGGCCAGGGCAGGTACGAGGGTCCGCATCTGGCTGACGGCGGCAAGCCCTAGGCCTGTGACCGCGATGCCCCAAATGACCCCAACGCCACGGGGCACCCGGGATCCCACGACCGACAAGATCAATGCCCCGGCCAACATGCCGGCAGACACGCCGCTCATCAGCAGCCCGGTGCCCGACGCATCCACCCCCATCCGCTGTGGGGCCACAAAGGGCAGCAGGGGCCCGATGGGGCTCAGCGCAAAGTTCAGAACGTGGCTGTCAACCGGCGGCTGCTGCACGGCGCAGTCCCAGGGAAATCGACTAAAAGATGGAAGTAGTGCTGTCAAAACGCCTCGTTTCCGGTAAATTGGTTTCCAGGCCCTGTGGGGCACCCACGTGGGGCACCCACCGGCGGTGTCGGCCCCACACGGCGTCCGGACCCCGAGGGGGAGCAGTCAAGATGAATACGGCGCAGGACTTGGCCAACCCGGCGGTTGTCCTGCTGGGGTTGGCTGTACTCGACAGCATCAACCCGTCGGCGCTGCTGGTCACCTTGTACCTCTTGCGGCAGCCTTCGCCGGCGCGGACTGTCCCCGCATATGTGGCAGGGGTGTTTGGCGCCTACCTTACCATCGGCGTCCTGCTGGTGCTCGGTTTCGACGCGCTGTTGACCCGCTTTGCGGACGCCTTGCGGACTCCGGGCGCCTACGCGGCGCAAGGGGTGTTAGGCGCGGCGATGCTCTTGTACAGCTTCAAGCCGGCACGGCGGGACAGCGCCGCAGTGGAGGAGCGGGCCGCAGGGGCGGCTACCATCGCCGGCCTGTTTGCCTTGGGCGCCGCGGTGACCGTGGCGGAGATCACGACCGCCCTGCCGTACTTTGCGGCTACCGGCCTGTTGACGTATCTGCAGTGGCCCACGTACCAATGGCTGGCGGCCCTCGTCATCTACAACCTGATCTTTGTCACGCCGCCGCTGGCCCTCTTGGTCATCAGCCAGCTCCTTGGGCGAAGGATGGACGCGCGCATGGCCGCGCTGCGGTCGAGGCTAGAGCGCATGGGCCAGGAAGCCGCCCTGTGGATCATCGGGATCATCGGCTTCTACCTGCTGGTGGATGCCTTGGCGTTCTTCAACTTCTTTGGGCTCGTCGAGGTGACGCATCCCGGCGGCGCGGGGAGCCCGGCGGAGTAGCGGTGGGGCGACGGCCCGCATTGGAGTGAACACCCATGTCGATCCATATCCGGGCCGCGCGGCCAGACGACATCGACGCCCTCGTTGCCTTTGACGAGGTGGCGCAGCGCGACGCGCGGCGGGTGGCGTACATCCGCACCAGGGTGCACGCCGGTGAGTGCTTCGTCGCCGAGCGGGAGGGCCGGCCCGTCGGGTACGGCGTCCTGACGTACTCCTTCTACGGCAACGGCATGATCGAGATGGTCTATGTGGCGGCGGCCCACCGCCGCTCGGGCGTCGGACGGGCCCTCATGGAGTTTCTGGAGGGCCTTTGTGCGACGCCCAAGCTGTTTACCTCCACGAATCTCTCCAACAAACCCATGCAGCTGCTCTTGGCGAAACTCGGGTACACGCTCAGCGGCTATATCGAAAACCTCGACCCTGGCGACCCGGAGTTGGTGTACTTTAAGCCGCTTGGGCAGCCGGGAGGGTGAGCCAGCTTATCCTGTGAACTGGCGCGCTAGGGCGAGCCCATTGTTTTGAGCGCCATGGCCAAGGCCAGGTCCCAACCGGCGTAGGCGCTCAAGCCCAGCGGGGCATAGCCCACCGCCCGGGCGGGTTCGTCCCCGAAGAGGCAGGCAAACTGGATAGGGAACGATTCGCTTTCCATATGGGGAGCAATGACTTGGGCGGTGTAGTCGAGCTCCTCCTGATCCAATACCGGACGCTCGCCGGCGAAGGCCCGGGCCTGCCCATCCAGCGCCATGATCTCCCGCAGCG
>PKQR01000102.1 GCA_017578085.1 Bacillota bacterium | reverse complement strand
AAGTCCCTGTTGCTGTGCAGGCCCGTCGGGGGCGCGAGGGGCGGCTTTCTCCAGTGCAGGTCTCCTTGTTTTTTTGCCCGCGCCGGGGGAGGTGCGAGGAGCCGGCTGGGGGAATGATGGGCGCAAATGGCCAGGAGCTTTCACCCGGTCATCGTGGCCATCATCTTTGTCAAGGCCGTAGGGTTTGGGCCGTTGGCCGGCATCCTGACGCTGACGGTGTATTCCGTCGGCTTTGTCGGGAAGCTCCTGGCCGAAGCCATCGAGGAAATCGACCGGGGGCAGCTGGAGGCCATCGTGTCGACCGGTGCCGGGTTCGCAAAGACGGTCCTGTACGGCGTGTTCCCGCAGGTGCTGCCGCGGCTGGTGGGCTTGAGCATTTACCAGACGGACTCCAACCTGCGGGCGTCGGCCATCGTCGGCATCGCCGGCGCAGGCGGGATCGGCAACACGCTTTCCAGCGCCTTTAGGCGGTTTGACTACGATTTCGCCTTTGCCATCCTCCTGGTCATCATCGGCCTCATCCTGGTCAGCGAGGCCGTGAGCGGACGCATTAGGAGCCGGCTGACATGAAAACGGATGCCTTGTCCAAAACAGGTGCGTTGCTGAAGACCCAAGCTTTGCCGACGTACAAATGGGAACGCTACACCCTCGCCCAGCGCCTTGGGCGCTTCCTGGCGTACCTCGCGGCGGTGCTGGTGGTGAGCTGGGCGCTGGTCCGGGTGGACATCCACTGGCCCTGGGCGTGGGATGCCCCGGCGCAGATCCTGGACCAGTTCCAGCGCATGTACCCGCCGGACTGGGCGGTGCTGCCGCGGGTGCTCCAGTCGCTTTTGGAAACCGTCAACATCGCCATCATCGCCACGTTCTTGTCGGTGTTGATGGCGGTGCCTGTGGCGTTCATCTCGGCCCGCAACACCACGCCCCACCCGATCCTTTGGTGGCTCGGACGGCTCATCCTGGTTGCAACCCGTTCCGTCAACACCATCGTGTGGGCCCTGCTCTTTGTGGCCATCTTTGGGCCCGGAGTGGTGGCGGGCATTTGCGCCATCGCCTTCCGCTCCATCGGCTTTCTGGGCAAGCTCATCGGGGAGGCCATCGAAGAAAGCGACCCGCGGCCGGTGGAGGCGATGACGGCCACGGGTGCGTCGCGGGCCAAGGTGATTCTCTACGCCATCGTCCCGCAGGTCTTGCCGACCTTTTACGCGGTCACCATCCTGCGCTGGGACATCAACATCCGCGAGTCGACGGTGCTGGGGCTGGTGGGGGCCGGCGGCATCGGCATGATCTTGAGCAGCGCGGTGGATTTCCTGGCCTGGCAGCAGGCGGCCGTCATCCTGATTTGCATCCTCGGGGTTGTGGTCCTGGGGGAGCTGGTGTCGGGATGGCTCAGGCGGCGGGTGCTGTAGGCTAAGCGCCCAGGTATGCCCGGCGGACGGCCTCGTTCTCCCGCAGGCGCTCGGCGGTGTCGCTCAGCACGACGCGGCCCGTTTCCAGCACGTAGCCCTTGTGGGCCACCGACAAGGCCAGGTTGGCGTTTTGCTCCACCAGTAGAATCGTGGTGCCCTGCCTGTTGATGTCCTGGATGACCGAGAAGATGCTCTCGACAATGATGGGAGCAAGCCCCATGGACGGCTCGTCCAGGAGCAACAGGCGCGGCCGGGCCATCAGCGCTCGCCCGATGGCGAGCATCTGCTGCTCGCCGCCGGACATGGTGCCGGCCAGCTGCCAGCGGCGCTCGGCCAGGCGGGGGAAGAGGGTGAACACCCGGTCCAGGTCCTCCTGGATGGCGCGCTTGTCGGTGCGGGTGTAGGCGCCCAGCTCCAGGTTTTCCATGACGGACATGTGGGGAAACACCCGCCGGCCCTCGGGGACGTGGGCGATCCCGAGCGCGACGATGCGGTCGGGCGGCAGCGCCGTCAAGTCGTGGCCCTCGTAGGTGATGGTCCCGCGGGTCGGGCGCACAAGGCCTGAGATGGTGCGCAGCGTCGTGCTCTTGCCCGCACCGTTGGCGCCGATGAGGGTGACGATCTCGCCCTTGTTGACGTGGAGGGTGATGCCCTTCAGGGCCTCCACGGGGCCGTAGTGGGTGACCAGGTTCTCAACCGCCAGCACGTGCGCTCGCCCCCAGGTACGCGGCGATGACCGCTTCATGCCGCCGCACTTCCTCCGGTGTGCCCTCGGCGATCTTGCGGCCGTGGTCGAGCACCACGATCCGCTCGGAAATGTCCATCACCATGCGCATGTCATGTTCGATAAGGAGCACGGTGATGTTCTGTTCCTTGAGCTTGCGGATGAGGTTCATCAGTTCCTCGGTTTCCCCGGCGTTCATGCCGGCTGCAGGCTCGTCCAAAAGCAAGAGCTTCGGCTCCGCAGCAAGAGCCCGGGCGATCTCAAGCCGCCGCTGGGCGCCGTAGGGCAGCTGCCGGGCCTTGACGGTTTCAAGGCCCTTGAGACCGACAAACTCCAGGTGCCGATACGCCCGCTCCCGGGCGGCCCGCTCCTCCCGGCGCGTGGCAGGCCCCTTGAAGATGGAGCTGAAGAAACCGCTCTTGAGGCGGGTATGGGCGCCCACCACCACGTTCTCCCATACGGTCATCTCGCGGAAGAGGCGGATGTTCTGGAAAGTCCGGGCGATTCCCAGGGCCGTAATCTGGTGCGGCTTGAGGTCGTTGAGCCGCTGGCCCCGGAACACGACCTCGCCGGCGGTCGGGTGGTAGATGCCCGTCAGGATGTTAAACACCGTGGTCTTGCCGGCGCCGTTGGGTCCGATGATGCTCAAGATCTCGCCCTCGTGGACCACAAAGTCCACGTTGTCGACGGCCCGCAGGCCGCCGAATTCCATGGTCAGCCCCTTGACCTCAAGCAGGGCCATGGCCAGCACCTCCCGTGGACGCCGGCGGCACCTGGCCAGAAGCCGCGCTCGTCGTGGCCGGCGAACGGGACCGGCGGCGGGCCAGCCAAATCTCAAGCCACCCCTGCTCGGAGCTGGTGCCCAATAGCCCGTTGGGCCGGAGGATCATGATGATGACCAGCAACGCACCGTAAAAGACTAGGCGGCGCTCGGCGATGGCCGGGGCCACGGTGCGGAGCAGCTCGGGCAAGTAGGTCATCACGCTGGCCCCCACGACCGAGCCCAACAGGTTGCCAAGCCCCCCAAACACGACCATGGCCAACAGCTCAATCGACACCATGAAGCCGAACGACGACGGGTTGAGATAGCGGAACCAGTAGGCAAACAGGGCGCCCGCGATACCGGCGAAAAAGGCGGCCACCGTGAAGGATGTCACCTTGAGGCGGGTCGTGTCGATGCCCATGGTCTGGGCGGCCACCTCGTCCTCCCGGATGGCGATGAGGGCGCGGCCCATGCGGGAGTTGACGAGGCTGCGCAGGACTAGGAACGTAAAGATGACGGCCAGGATGACGATGGGCAGGTTGGTCTGCCGCGGGATGCCGCGCAGGCCGAAGGGCCCGCCTGTGATGTCCAGGTTGAGCAGGGTGATGCGCACGATTTCCCCGAAACCCAGGGTGGCAATGGCGAGGTAGTCGCCCCGCAGGCGCAACGTCGGCAGACCGACGATGACGCCCGCCACCGCGGCCATGAGCCCTGCGGCCAGCACCGCAGCCCAGAACCCAGTACCCGCCTTGGTGGCCAAAAGGCCCGCTGTGTATGCCCCGATGGCCATGAACGCGGCATGGCCCAAGTGCAGCTGGCCGGTGAAACCCGTGACCAGGTTGAGGCTGAGGGCGAGGATGATGTTGATGCCGATGGTCACGAGGACGCCGTAGTAATAGGGGTTGATGAAACTGCGCAGCAACCCGTCGGCCCAATCCAACATGGGCGGTTCACACCTTTTCTTGCGTGCGCCGGCCAAGCAGTCCCGACGGCCGGTAAAGCAGCACCAGGATCAAAATGGCAAAGGCGATGGCGTCCCGCCACTGGGAGCTCAGGAGGGCAACCCCTAGCACCTCGGCCATCCCAAGCACGAGCCCGCCGACCATAGCACCGGGGATGCTGCCGATCCCGCCCAGCACCGCGGCGACGAACCCCTTCAAGCCGGGCATGACGCCCATGTTGGGAACAACGGCGTTGAACAGCATGCCGACCATGACACCGGCCGCGGCGGCCAGGCTGGAACCGATGGCAAAGGTGAAGGCGATGGTCCGGTTGACGTTGATGCCCATAAGCGCCGCCGTTTCCCGGTCCTGGGCCACGGCCCGCATGGCCTTGCCCAGCTTCGTGCGGGTGACCAGCAGGTGCAGGCCGAGCATCATCACCAGCGCCACGAAAAGCGTCAGCAGCTCGAGGGTGTTGGTGCGCAGGCCGGCCACGGTGAACGTGTGCACCGGGAAGGGGGGCAGGAAGCGGCGGGTTTGCGGTCCCCAAACCCACAAGGCCACGTTTTGCACAAAGATCGACATGCCAATGGCGCTGATGAGCACCGACAGGCGCGACGAGCGCCGGAGCGGCCGGTAGGCGATGAATTCGATGGTGACACCCAAGAGCGCCGTAATGGCCATGGCGAGAAGCAGCGCCAGCGGAAACGGCAAATTGGCCTGGGTGACCAGCAACAGGCCCGTAAAGGCGCCGACCATGTAGATCTCGCCGTGGGCAAAGTTGATCAGTTGCAGCACACCATAAACCATGGTGTAGCCGAGGGCGATGAGGGCGTAGGTGCTGCCCGTTACAAGCCCATTGATCAGCTGTTGTCCGAACAAGTGCGCACCCCGTTCCACGGCGGGCCTGCGAGCTGCCCCGCTAGGCCGGTGTTGCGAGATGTGGCACGGTCAAATCTTGATGTCGCTGAGTGGTCTTCAATCGATAAAGGAGAAGGGTGGACGCCCGCCAACGCCGGGCGCCACCCAGTCCTTTTTCACATCATCTTAACTGCTCGATGGCAAATGTGTAAACCCGGATTGTTCCGGCAGCGGCGCCGCTCGGCACCGCCGCCGGAAAACCCGCCGTTACCGCTCCTGGACGAACTGGCCGTTCTCCACCCGCAGGATATAGAGCGGCTTCACCGCGTCGCCGTTCTCCGCGAAGGTGGTGAGGCCGGTGACGCCCGGGAAGTCCTTCACGTTCGCGATCCAGTCGCGCACAGCCGCGCGGTTGGGACCGACGGCCTGGATGGCCTCGATGATGATCCGGGCCGAGTCGTACGCGTTGGCGGCAAACATGTCGGGCTTGCTGCCGTAGGCCGCCTCGTACTTGCGCACGAACTCCGCGGCCAGCGGATCCTGCGTGCCGTTGTAGAAGCCGGAGGTGAAGAGGGCACCCTCCACCGCGGCGCCACCCAGGTTGATCAGTTCCGGCGAGTCAAAGCCGTCCGCGCCCATCAGCCGCACCTTCAGGCCCTGCAAGGCCGCCTGCTGGGCGATCTTCGCCGCCTCGGTGTAGTAGCCGCCGATGTACAGGGCCTCGGGGTTCTGGGCGGCGATGTTGGTCAGCTGGGCGCTGAAGTTGCTGTCGCCGTCCAGGTAGGACTCGACGGCGACGACCTGGCCGCCGTGGGCGCGCACGCCGGCCTCAAAAGCCCGGCGCAGGGCGAGCCCGTAGTCGTTGTTGGCGTACAGGATGGCAAACCGCCGCAGGCCCAAGTTCTTGACGGCGTACTCAGCCATCTGCGCCGCCTGCATGTCGTCGGTGATCACGTTGCGGAACTCGTAGTCGCCGATCTCCGACACGGCCGGAGCGGTGGCCGACGGGGTGATGAACGGAACACCGGCGTCTTGGGCGATGGGGCCGGCGGTCAGCGTTTCACCGCTCAGCACCGCGCCGACGATGGCGGTGACCCGGTCCAGTTCGATCAGCTTGTTGATGGCGTTGAGCGCCTGGACCTGGTCGCCGCGGGTGTCTTCCTTCCGCAGCACGAAACGATAGCTGTACTTGCCGGAAGCGTTGGCCTCGTTGATGGCCAGCTCGACGCCGTTGGCGACGCTCACGCCGTAGGTCGCGTAGTCGCCGCTCAAGGGCCCGAGCATGCCGATGACGACCGTCTGCTGCGCCAGGGCCAGCCCGCTGCCCATGATCAGCAGGGCTGCGAGGACAGCCGCAAGCCCGACGCCGAACGCAAGACGAGAACCAAAGCGAACGCGAGGATATCCGAGACCCTTCAAGACAGACCCCCCTAACACGAAATTTAGGACGCCGAGCGCCCTTTAACCCTTTAATGGGTAATTTGCGTGATGATTCGACGCAGCCGCAAGAGTTCCCTGCTCACAGGCGCCGGGTCTGTACATGCAGCAGGGCGGCCAAAGCGGCGCCGAAACCGAGGTGCGCCAGGATGGAGAGGACGACGCCCCGGGTGCCTTGCCAAGCGAACCCGAGGAAACCGGGCTGCGCCGCGGTTTCCACTGGGTGGAGAGCGCCCAAGACAGGCAGAACGAGGGCCGTTCCCAGCCATACAAGGGCGCCAAACAGCAGGCCCCGCAAAAATCCTCGGCCGGGCAGCCGGGGCTCGACACGGGCGTACATGAGGCCCCACACGACGGCAGCAGCCAGCAGCACGGCGCGACCTACCCTAGACTGCGCGCCGGCGTCGGCGGTGGGCAGCAGCAGCGCGCCGAAGAAGGGAGCCACGGTGCCCAGCGAAACAGAAAGGAGCGGCGCGGCGGTGTAAACCAGGGCATTCAAGGCCAGCCAAGCCACGGCTCCGGCCAGGGCGGCCTGCGCCGCGGAGACGCGGGTGCGGGTGTCCAAGGCAAAACACCCCTTTGTCATTGATGCAAAGGCGATGTACTCTGTAGTGTGGTGCCGCCGCGCCCGTCTTAGTCATTGGAACGGTGTTTCCGAAAAGGGTGCCGGCGGCGCCGGGCGGCTTCCGGGGCGCGCGGGAAGTCTTGGGCCATCCCCGCTAAAGGTCTTACCGGCCGCCGCCGAACTTGAATAATAGGAAAGTATCGCCAGGGCCGCCGGCGGGAACCGGTTGCCGGCCCAACGAGGAGTGAGGCCCATGCGGGTTCCGGATGTGGGGACGGCTGGGAGCGTCGCATGGAACCAAGGCCTCCAGCCGCGCCTGAATATCACCACGGGCATCCAGCCGCCGCAGCCGCGGTCTCAGGAGCGGGTGCATGCTTCCGAAGCAGGCGACGAGAAGAAGCCTATCTATGAGCAGACGGTGCTTGAGCGCATCGCCGACGGGCTCAACCGCACCCTGGAGGCCGTGGACAAGCGGCTCAAGTTCCTGGTGCACGAAGAAACCGAGCGGGTCTACGTCCAGGTTATCGATAAGGAAACCGGCGAAGTGATCAAGGAGATCCCGCCCGAAAAGATTTTGAACTTGGTGGCCCAGCTGCAGAAGTTGATCGGTCTGTTGATTGACGAATGGGCTTAGCGTTTGCCCGAGCCCCTTGGAGCGATCAAACGAAAGATGGGCCATCGTGCGGTGGCGCTGTCGCCCCGCACTGGGGGTGATCGTCTGTGAGCATGTATATTTCCGGGATTGCGTCGGGCCTCGACACCGATAAGTGGATCGAGGCCGTTATGGCCTTGGAGCGGCGTCCCATCACCCAGCTGCAGCAGCGCAAGACGACCCTGCAGCAGCAAAGGGACGCCTGGCGGGACATCAACACGCGGCTCAACAACCTGTCGAGCCGTCTGTCCGACTTGCGCCTTTCGACCACCTTCCTGAACCGGACGGCTACTTCGTCGGATGCGAACGTGTTGAGCGTATCGGCCGGCACCGCCGCCATCCCCGGACGGTATGAGGTCGAGGTGAAGCAGCTGGCGCAAGCCCACCGGGTTCGGTCCGACAAGTTTGATGCCGACAAAGCCCTGGGGCTGAAGGGCACGTTCAAGATCTTCGACGTGCAGGTGACGGTGGACGAGGAGGATACCCTCGCTACGATCGCCCAGAAGATCAACGACGCACGTGCGGGCGTCAGCGCCACCGTCGTTGATGGGTACCTGGTGCTGCAGGCAACGGAGACGAACAAACCCATCGAATTCACGGACGAGGACGAGGACGGCGTGCTCGAGTCCCTCGGAGTCCTCGACGCCAACGGCAAAGTGAAGAACCAGCTCCAGGCTCCCCAGGAAGCTAGGATCGTGGTGGACGGCATTACGGTGACCCGGGACAGCAATACCATATCCGATGTGCTGCAAGGGGTCACCCTCACCCTGAAGGATGTCGGTACAGTCACTATCGAGGTCCAGCACGACGTCGACCGGGTCATGGAGCGGATCAAGGCCTTCGTCGACCAGTACAACTCGGTGCAGAACTTCATCAAGGAAAAGACGGGCGACGGAGGCGTGCTGCAGGGCGATGTCCTCCTTGGGCGCATCCAGTTCCAGCTTAGGCAGCTGGCGAC
>PKQR01000101.1 GCA_017578085.1 Bacillota bacterium | reverse complement strand
TGCCCTGGCGCTGGATCTCGTGGGCCCCCACGTTGGAGGTCATGATGATGACCGTGTTGCGGAAGTCCACCGTCCGGCCCTTGGCGTCCGTCAGGCGGCCGTTCTCCAGCACCTGCAGGAGGACGTTGAAGACCTCCGGGTGCGCCTTTTCGATCTCATCAAACAGGACCACCGTGTAGGGCCGGCGCCGCACCTTCTCGGTGAGCTGCCCGCCTTCCTCATAGCCCACGTAGCCAGGCGGCGAGCCGACCAGGCGCGAGACGGTGTGGCGCTCCATGTACTCGGACATGTCCAGCACCACCATCGCGTCCTCGTCGCCAAACAGCGCTTCGGCCAAGGCCCGGGCCAACTCGGACTTGCCGACGCCCGTGGGGCCGAGGAAGATGAAGGAGCCAATCGGGCGCTTCGGGTCCTTGAGGCCCGCCCGCGCCCGGCGGATGGCGCGCGCTACGGCGGCGATGGCCTCGTCCTGGCCCACCACCCGCTTGTGCAGCTCCTCTTCCAGGCGCAGCAGCCGCTCGGTCTCCTCCTGCGCCAGCTTGGTCACGGGGATGCCGGTCCAGCTGGAGACGATTTCCGCGATATCCTCCGCGGTCACCGTCCCTTCGGTGCGGCTGCGGCTGTTCTTCCACTCGAGGCGCTGCCGCTCCAGCTCTTCCCGCATGCGCTGCTCGAGATCCCGCAGGCGGGCGGCCTTCTCAAACTCCTCGTTCTTGATGGCCGCTTCCTTCTCCACCCGGGTCTCCTCGATCTTGGCCTCGAGCTCCTTGAGCTCAGGCGGCGCCACCAAGGCCTGCAGGCGCACCTTGGACGCGGCCTCGTCGATCAGGTCGATGGCCTTGTCGGGCAGAAACCGGTCGGTCACGTAGCGATCCGACAAGCGAGCCGCGGCCTCCAGGGCCTCGTCGGTAATCTTGACCCGGTGATGGGCCTCATACCGATCCCGCAGGCCTTCGAGGATCTTAATGGTTTCCTCCACCGACGGCTCATCCACCATGACCGGCTGGAAACGCCGCTCCAGGGCCGGGTCCTTCTCCACGTGCTTGCGGTACTCATCCAGCGTCGTCGCGCCGATGCACTGGATCTCGCCTCTCGCCAGCGCAGGCTTGAGGATGTTGGACGCGTCGATCGCGCCCTCGGCGGCGCCGGCGCCGATGATGGTGTGCATCTCGTCGATAAACAGGATCACGTCGCCGGACGCCCGGATCTCGTCCATGACCTTCTTCAGGCGCTCTTCAAACTCGCCGCGGAACTTGGACCCGGCCACCAGGGCCCCCAGATCAAGCGTGACGACCCGCTTGTTGAGCAGTGTCTCCGGCACGTCGCCGGCCACGATCTTCTGGGCCAGCCCCTCGGCGATGGCCGTCTTGCCGACGCCGGGCTCCCCGATGAGCACCGGGTTGTTCTTGGTGCGCCGGGACAGCACCTGGATGACCCGCTGAATCTCCTTTTCCCGCCCGATGACGGGGTCGAGCTTGCCCTCCCGGGCCAAGTCCGTCAAGTCACGCCCAAACTGATCCAGGGTCGGCGTCTTGCGGGTGCGCGTCCCCTTGGCGGGCTGGCCGGTGCTGCCGCCCAGCAGCTCCACCACCTGGCGGCGCACCTTATCCAGGTCGGCGCCCAGGTTCTTGAGCACTTGCGCCGCGACGCCCTCGCCTTCCCGGATCAGGCCCAGCAGGATGTGTTCGGTACCGATATAGGTGTGGCCCAACTGGCGAGCCTCGTCAAAGGCCAGTTCCAACACACGCTTTGCCCGGGGCGTAAATCCGATTTGGCCTTGCGGCGGGCTTTCGCCTTTGCCGATCACCTTCTCCACTTCGGCCCGCACCTTGTCTAGGCTGATGCCCATGCTTTGCAGGGCGCGGGCGGCCACGCCCTCGCCTTCGGCCACCAGGCCCAGCAAGATGTGCTCGGTGCCGACCACGTTGTGGCCAAGCCGCCGGGCTTCTTCCTGCGAAAGCACGACGACCTTTTGTGCCCGCTCGGTAAACCGGCCAAACATGCCCCTCACCGTCCTTTTCCTACTATAGTTGTTCGCCCTTTCCAGCCACTATGCGCTCCCGGACCATGGTGGCCCGGAGCTCGTCCCGCTCCGCCGGGGACAGCTCCCGTCCCACCCTGTTCTGCAGATGCGCTGGCCGGATAAGCACCAGCAACTCTTGCAGGATCTCCGGTTGCACGCCGGGGATCAGGCCAAGGTCGATCCCGAGCCGGACGTCCGACAAGAGCTGCATCGCTTCGTGGCTGGACAACAGCCGGGCGTGGGTCAGGATCCCATAGGCCCGCAGCACCCGGTCCTCAAGCCCAATCTGGTTGCGCTTGAGGATAGTCTGCCGGGCCTCCCGCTCTTGATCGATCACTTGGCGGGTCACGTTAATCAAGTGATGCACGATCTCGCTTTCGGAGTGCCCTAACGTCACCTGGTTGGAAAACTGGAAAATGTTCCCGACCGCCTCCGTGCCCTCACCGTAGAGGCCACGGACCGTCAGGCCAAATTTGCCTACCGCCGTGATGATCCGGTTAATCTGGTCCGTCATGACCAGGGCCGGCAAGTGCACCATCAGGCTGGCCCGCAGTCCCGTTCCCACGTTGGTCGGGCAGGCGGTGAGATACCCCCGGGTTTCCGTGAACGCGTAGGGCAGGTGCTCCTCCAGCGCCTCGTCCACCCGGTCCGCCACATCCAGTGCCAGCGGCAGCTGCTGCCCCGGCATGAGCACCTGGATGCGCACGTGGTCCTCTTCGTTGATCATGACACTGACGGCTTCGTCGTCCCGGAGGATGACCGCCTTGTGCTTGACACCCTTGGTATGCTGCGGGCTGACCAGGTGCCTCTCCACCAGGATCTGCCGCTCCAAGGGGGTGAGGCTGCTCATGGTGACCAGCTGCATCCGGCTCAAGGACGGCGAGTTTTCCACCGCCTGCCGGCACAAGTTCAACACGTACTCCAACTGCTCGTCGCTGGCCACCGCGGGAAACGGCACGCCCG
The DNA here is from genome assembly GCA_017578085.1 of Bacillota bacterium. GTDB lineage: Bacteria > Bacillota > Limnochordia > Limnochordales > ZCTH02-B6 > ZCTH02-B6. The sequence goes on along the minus strand of PKQR01000101.1, from coordinate 5,379 downwards.
CCACGTTACGGGCGAGGCGAATGCGGCTGCCCAGGACCACGTCGCGGTCAGGGCCGCTGCCCTTCATCCACTCGCTGAACGGCCGGTTGATGATGTCCCGGAGCGACATCGCTCGTCCCTCCTCAGCCGCCAGCGCCCTGCGCCTTGTGCTGCTCCCGTTCCAGCGCCCGCAGCCGGTCCCGCAGCTCTGCCGCCCGCTCGTACTCCTCTTTCGCGACGGCCGCTTGCAACTCCTGCCGCAGGCGCTCGATCTCCCGGCGGCGGCGCAGCGCGCTGCCCGCCCGGGCCGGCACCTTGCCGGTGTGATGCGTCCCGCCCTGGATGCGGCGCAGCACCGGTTCGAGCTGCTGGTCAAAGGTCTCCCAGCACTGGCTGCAGCCCAGATGACCCAGACGCTTGAAGTCGGCGAAGGTCAGGCCGCAGTTGGGGCAGCGCAGCCGGGTCCGGGCCGGCGACGCGCCGACGCCCGCACCGGCCTCCAGGTCGAGAAGCCCGCCCAGGAGCTTGTTGACGCTGAACACCGGCTCCAGCCACATCTCGCCCTCCCTGCGGGCACACGCCTCGCACAGGTGCGACTCGCGCTTCTCGCCGTTGATGAACTGCGTCACATGCACCGTGGCTTCCGCCTGCCGGCAGTTGTCGCACAGCATCGCGGCCGCCCTCCCCCTCGACGTCATCCTATGCGGTCCCGCCCATCGGGCGAGCTGGACAACATCAGTAGCATACCCTTGATCACAGCCGCCCGCAGCAAGTCACACAGCGGTGGCTCCGCCCAGTCGGCCTCCTGCCGCAGCGCCTGCCGCATGAGGGCCGCCTGCCGGCGGGTCAACAGGCCGCCCTGCTCCAGGGAGCGCAGGAGCCCCTCGGCCTGGCCTGAGGTGAGCGAGCGGCCGATGCGCTGCCACACGGCTTGCAGCCCCGACGCTTCCGGGCGCGGGTGGCGTGCCACGATGCGAATGTACCCGCCGCCTCCCCGGCGGCTTTCCACATAAAAGCCGCGCTCCGGCGTGAACCGCGTCGCAAGGACGTAGGTCACTTGGGAGGGGACGCAGGCAAAGCGGTCGGCCACCTCGGCCCGCCGGACCTCGATGCAGCCGTCTTGAGAGTGCAACAAGAGGTGCATCAGGTAGGCTTCGATGCGATCGGACAGGCTGCTCATGGCTGGCCTTTTCCCGCCGCCCCTCCTCCTTTGACCTTCTTTGACCTTGCGGTTCGATTATACCATATCTACCCATGGCCGCAAGGGGTACCCGTGCCAATTCGAGGGAGCAACTCTATCGGGATTCCAGCGGTAGGGCGTTTGCGGCGAGAACTACACGCCGCGAGACAACTCCGCTACGGCCGCGGCAAGCTCGTCCAGCTCGTCCACGGTGTTGAAGGCGTGCACCGACGCCCGCACGGCCCGGGGCTTGGGCAGCCAGCGGCACACGATCCGGTGCCGCTGCCATAGCGTTTCCACCGCCGCTTCCGCGTCGACGCCGGCGACGCGGAAAACCACCAGGCCCGACCAGAGCGGCTCAGGGCCGGGGCTCAGGATCTCGACGCCATCGATGCGCTCCAGCGACTCCCGCAGGTGCGCCACAAGGGACAAAATGCGCGCCCGCACAGCGGCCGGGTCGAGCTCTTGCCACATGGCGGCCGCCTCTCCCAAGGCCGCAAAGGACGGCACGTGCTTGCCTGCCACCTCAAAGCGACGCGCTCCCGGGTGCAGGCGGAACTCCTCCGCGGGCCGGTCCTCGTGCACCACCGACGCCCAACCGATGAGGCTGACGGCCACCGCGTCCACGGCGTCCCCGTCCACGTAAAGGAATCCTGTCCCGTCGGGGCCCAGCAGCCACTTTTGCCCGGCGGCGGCGTAAAAGTGGCAACCGAGCGCTTTGACGTCCACCGGAAGCTGGCCGGGGCCCTGGGCGCCATCGACCAAAAGCCAGACACCCCGCTCGCGGGCGATGGCCGCCACATCCGCCACGGGCAGCACGGCACCGGTGTTGTAGGCCACATGGCTCATGCAAATAAGGCGCGTGCGGTCGGACAAGCTAGCCCGCACATCGTCCACCCGCACCGCGCCACGGCGGGCAGGGATGCGCCGCACCTGGACGCCCCGCTGGCGGGCCAGGTGAAACCAAGGCAAGAGCCCCGAGATATGCTCCACGTCCGAGACGAGCACCTCATCGCCCGGCCCCAGCGGCAAGCCCGCCGCCACGATGGCCAACCCTTCGCTGCAGTTGTGGGTGAGGGCGATCTCTTCCGGACGGGCTCCGACCAGTTGGGCCAGTGCCGCCCGCACCCGGTCCAGCTCAACCGTGGCCTCCTGCAGGACATCCCCGCGCCCCGGCCCCCGCTCGGCCAGCCGCCGGACCCACTCGACCTCCCGCTCGACCACCCGGGCGGGCGGCGGCCCCGAGACGCCCGTATTGAGATACACCTGCCCTTTTAGTGCGGGAATCGTTTCCCGCAGCGCCAGCCAATCGGCCACGCGGACTCACCTCGACGCTAAGCTTGGCTACGGCCGACGGCCACACCTGCTTACTGCGGGACCTAGCCTCCCGACCTGGCTGCCAGCCCTGCCAGATTTTCAGCAAAGGTCCCGCGGCCCGCGGTGTGGAACCGGGCTTGCATACGGGGGGATAACCTCGGTGAGACACCCCAAGAGCGGGCGCCTGCACCCGACCCACCGGGCGGTACGGCGGCTGTTTCCCAAGAACGTCTATGTCCAGCGGCTCCTGGCCAAGCTGGAGTCGTTAAACGTCGGCCTCGGCATCAGCACGGAACCGGGCCAGTGGCTGTATCACCCGGCTTTCCGCACCTTGTGGGTGTGGGAGCCCGACTTGCGCACGCAGCCGCTGTCATATCTCGTGGTCATCCTCGCCCATGAGCTGGGGCACGTCTTGGATTTCGACGAAAAGCCCCATTACTGGGCCATTACGAGAAACCTCCACTGGACCCAGGTGCCCGACGAGATCGAGTGCTCGGCCTTCGTGCGCGGCTTCTTGCTCTTGCAGGAGCTGGGCGTGCCCATCAACCTGCCCCAATACCTGGCCATGATCGACACACCCATGGCCGCGCAGGTGGGCTGGGAACTCTTGACCGTCTACCCATGGGTTGCCTGGCCCAGTGCCCTTCTATCGCCCGTACCCTCTAACCTTATTCCTGCATCCGCGGGTCCAGCGCATCCCGCAGCCCATCCCCCAGCAAGTTGAAACCGAGCACCACCAGCATGATGCTCAACCCCGTCGCGGTGGTGATGTGGGGAGCCACCAGCAGGTACTGCCGGCCCCGGCTCAAAATGGTCCCCCACTCCGGCGTCGGCGGCTGCGCGCCCAGGCCGAGGAACCCAAGCCCAGCCGCCCACAGGATGGACGACCCGACCTGGAGCGTCGACTGGACGATCACCGGCGCGACGCAGTTGGGCAAGATGTGCCGGGCGATGATGACCAGATCCCGCGCGCCCGCGGCGCGAGCCGCCTCCACGAAATCCTTGCGTTTCAGCGCCAGGGCCGAGCCCCGCACAAGCCGGGTATAGACGGGGACCGACACGATTCCGACCGCGATCATGACGTTTTCGAGGCCAACGCCTAAGGTGCTCACCAGCACGATGGCCAGGAGAATGCCGGGAAAGGCCAGCATGACGTCGATGACCCGCTGGACGATCAGGTCCACCCAGCCGCCGTAATAGGCGGAGATGGCGCCCAGGGGCACCCCGATGACGATGCCGATGGCCACCGAGATGAGCCCGACCCGCAGGCTGATGCGGGCACCGTACAAGAGGCGGCTGAACATGTCCCGGCCCAGTTCGTCCGTGCCCAGCCAGTGCTCGGCCGATGGAGGCTGGAGGCGCTTCGCGAAGCTCGACCGCAGCGGGTCGTGGGGCGCGATCCACGGGGCCAGCACCGCCAGCGCCACGAAGATTGCAATGATGGCCAAACCCAGCATGGCCAGGCGATTGCGCGCCAGCCGGCGCAACACCCGCCACCGGGGTGCTTCGACGCGGGCGGTTTCGGCGGCGGCCGTGTCGACGGCACGTCCTTGCAGCCAGTTGCCCACCGCTGCTTCCTCCTCAGTCATAGCGGATGGTCGGGTCGATGTAGGCGTACAGCACGTCCACCAACAGGTTGATCAAGATGAAGCCGACGGCCACCGTGAGCACCGCTCCCTGCACCACCGGGTAGTCCCGGGCGGTGATGGCCCCCACCATCAGCCGGCCGATGCCGGGCCAGGCAAAGACGGTCTCCGTCAACACCGCCCCGCCCAGCAGGTTGCCAAATTGCAAGCCCATGACGGTCACCACGGGGATGAGGGCGTTGCGGAACGCGTGCCGCAGCACCACACCCCGCTCGGGCACGCCTTTGGCCCGGGCCGTACGCACGTAGTCCTGCCGCAGCACTTCCAGCATGCTGGAGCGGGTCATGCGGGCGATGATGGCCGCGGACGACAGCCCTAAGGTGATGGAAGGCAGCACCAGATGACGCCAAGTTTCGTGGCCCGCGGGGGGAAACCAGCCCAGGTGCAAGGAGAACAGGAGCATCAGCATAAGGCCCAGCCAGAAAACGGGCATTGAAACTCCCACCAGGGCGATGAACATGCTGAGCCCGTCGACCCACGAGTTGGGCCGTACCGCGCTGAGCACGCCGGTGCTCACCCCGAGGGCGGTGGCAATGACCATGCTGGCAACCGCCAGTTGGAGGGTGCCCGGCAGTGCGGACCTGATCTCGTCGATGACCGGCAGCCGGGACAAGGTGGAGCGCCCGAGGTCACCCCGGGCCAGGCTCTTCAAGAAGATCCAGTACTGGACCACCGGGTGCTCGTTCAGCCCCAGCTGCTGCCGGATCATCTCGACGACTTCCGCGCTCGCGGCCTCGCCCGCCAGCACCCGCGCGGGGTCGCCCGGGATCAGGCGCACCATCGCAAACACGACGACGGACACGCCCAAGAGCACCGGCACCGTGAGTGCGAAGCGGCGCAAGATGTACTGCGACACCGGCTTGTCTCACCCCGTCGTGAGAAGGAGGGGTCGCCCGGGCGATCCCCTCCTCCTCGTGACTCACCCTCCGCTACGCCCAACACCGGCGCGGCCGGTTAGCGGATCCGGGCGTGGGAGGCGATGATCCGCTCCGTCGGGTGGACGATGACGCCCTCCACGTTGGTGCGGATGGCCGTGATCTGGGTTTCGGCGTGGAGGAACAGCCAGGGTGCGTCCTCCATGATGATCTGCATGGCTTCCCGGTAAGCCGCGCGCCGCACCGCTTCGTCAGGCGTGGTGCGGGCCATGTCCAGCAGCTCATCCACCCGCGGGTTGCTGTAGAACGCCCGGTTGGAACCGGTGGGCACCCACTGGCTGGAGTGGAACAGCGGGTAGAGGCCGTAGTCCGCGTCGCCCGT
>PKQR01000013.1 GCA_017578085.1 Bacillota bacterium | reverse complement strand
GCGGCGGCCCTCGCGGGCAAGTCCACGGTGGTGGTCACTCCCACCGCGTCGGGCAAGACCTTGTGCTACAACCTCCCCGTGCTGCACGCGATCTTGCAGGAACCCGCCTCCAGGGCCTTATACCTTTTCCCGACCAAGGCCCTTGCCCAGGACCAGGTGGCGGCCCTCAAGGAGCTGACCCAGCACCTGGACGTGGACATCCAGGCCTACGTGTACGACGGCGACACGCCGGCGCCGCTCAGGCCCCACATCCGCCAGGCGGGGCACATCGTCGTCACCAATCCGGACATGCTGCACACGGGGATTCTCCCCCATCACACCCGCTGGGTGCGGCTGTTTGAAAACCTCAAGTACGTGATCATCGACGAGCTGCACACCTACCGCGGCGTGTTTGGCTCCCACGTGGCCAACGTGATCCGGCGCCTGCGGCGCATCTGCCAGTTCTACGGCAGCAACCCGCAGTTTTTGTGCTCGAGCGCCACCATCGCCAACCCCAAGGAGCTGGCCGAGCGGCTGACCGGGGTGCCCGTGGAGCTCATCGACAACAACGGCGCCCCCCAGGGCGAGCGGCATCTGATCTTTTACAACCCGCCCGTCGTCACCCGGGAGGGCCTGCGCCAGCCCGTGCTGCAGGCGGCGCGCGAGGTCGCGGGCCGGTTTCTGCGCCACGACATCCAGACCATCGTGTTTGCCCGGTCGCGGCTGGCCACGGAAGTGCTGCTCACGTACTTGAAAGAGGACATGGCCCGGGGGGCGCGGGGCGTGACCACCAAGCGGGCTGAGGCCATCCGCGGCTACCGGGGCGGGTATCTCCCCAACCAGCGGCGGGAGATCGAGCGGGGCCTGCGCAGCGGCGAGGTGCTGGGCGTCGTCAGCACCAATGCCCTGGAGCTCGGCATCGACGTGGGGCAGTTGGACGTGTGCGTCATGGCCGGGTACCCCGGCACCATCGCGAGCACGTGGCAGCAGGCGGGCCGCGCCGGCCGGCGCCAGGGGGTTTCCGTGGCGGTGCTGGTGGCCTCCAGCGCCCCGCTGGACCAGTACATCGTCACGCATCCCGAGTTCGTCGTTGGCGGGTCGCCCGAGCACGCCCTCATCAACCCGGACAACCTGATGATCCTGGTGAGCCACATCAAGTGTGCGGCGTTTGAGCTGCCCTTCCGGGACGGCGAAGCTTTCGGCATCGACCCGGCGGGGACGGCGGAGATCTTGAGCTACCTGCAGGACGAGCGCATCGTGCACCACGCGGGCGGCCAGTGGCACTGGATGAGCGAGAGCTTCCCGGCCAACGAGATCTCCCTGCGCAGCGCGAGCAGCGAGAACTTCGTCATCGTGGACACGACGGACCCCCAGCACCGGGTCATCGGGGAAACCGACCGGCTGGCCGCCATGACCATGCTGCACACCCACGCCATCTACATCCACGAAGGCCAGCAGTACCTGGTGGACCGGCTGGACTGGGACGAGCATCGCGCCTACGTGCACCGGGTGGACGTGGACTACTACACCGACGCGAACCTGGCGGTCACCATCCGGGTGCTGGACATTTTTCGCTCGGACGCCCAGGGGCCGCTGGAGAAGCGGTTCGGCGAGGTCATGACCGCCTGGCGGGCGACGATCTTCAAGAAGATCAAGCTTTACACCCACGAAAACGTGGGCTGGGGCGAGATCCACCTGCCTGAGGACCAGATGCACACCGCCGCGTGCTGGCTGGAAGTGCCCGACGCGGTGGCGAGCCAGTTCAAGCCCGACGAGCTGCAGTCGGCCATGATCGGGACGGCGCGCCTGCTGGAGTCGCTGGCGCCGGTGTTTCTCATGTGCGACCCAAAGGACCTCCGCGCGACGGTGGAGATGCGGGCGCCCCAGACGCAGCGGCCGACCATCTACCTTTACGACGCGTACCCGGGCGGCATCGGCTTGGCGGAAAAGGCCTACGACCTCTCCGCCGCGCTGCTGGACGCGTGCCTGCAGCAGGTGACCCGGTGCGCCTGCGAGGACGGCTGCCCGGCCTGCGTCGGCCCGGACGCAGGGGGGCGCGCCCCGACCGTGCGCCTGCTGCGGCTGGCTTTGGGCCAGGGGCAAGCGCCCGTTTCCAGCGCCGCCCAGGCCCCGGCGGAGGGGCCGGATCAGCGTGAATCTGCGTGACCGCCTGCGCCTGATGCGCCCCGGGGCCAGCGCCCCGTCCGAGCCGGGCCCGCCCGTGGCGAGCCCGCCGCCGGCCGGAAACCTGATTGCATACCCGGTGCAGGGCGAGCCCATGCCCGGGCCGCCGCTCCCGGACGAACCCGGGGTGGAGCAGCGGCTGGTCGACACCCCCTTCGGGCCCGTCGTGTGCCTGGAGCGAACCTTCCCCCTGGATCACCGGCAGGGCCGCGTCGTGCTGGGATCGTGCCTCGAGGTGCCCCGGCACGGTTGGGAGCGCCTTTTGCCCCGGGCGGCCACCGCGGCCTTTGACGCCCGCGGCGCGGTGTTTGTGGACCTGGAGACCACCGGCCTCGGCCGCGGCACGGGGACGTACGCGTTTCTCGTCGGCATCGGCCGCTTTACCGGAGAGGGTTTTCGCGTCCGCCAGTACTTCATGCGCAACTACCCCGAGGAACCCGCCGTCCTGGCCGCCGTGCAGGCGGAGCTAGAGGATGCGCGGTCAATCGTCACCTTCAACGGCCGCAGCTTTGACTGGCCGCTTTTGGAAACCCGGGCGACGCTCAACCGGATGCGCCTGCCCCTGCTGCCCCACCTGGACCTGCTGTACCCCGCGCGCCGGGTGTGGCGGCCCGTCACCGACAGCTGCCGCCTGGGGGACCTGGAGGCGGCGATCCTTGGCTTAGAGCGCGAGGACGACGTGCCCGGCGCCCTAATCCCCCAGCTTTACTTCAACTACGTCCGCACCCAGGATCCGGCGCCGCTGGCGGGCATTTTCCGCCACAACCGGCTGGACATCGTCTCCATGGCGGCCGTGGCCGGCTACCTGGGCCACGCGGCCGCGGACCCGCTCTCCGCCGCGCCGGCCGGGGCGCCTCTTACGGGTGCGGAAGTGTACGCCCTGGGCCGCCTGCTTTTCGAGCGGGACGCGCTGGACGAGGCCATCGCATCTTTCCGGGAAGCCTTAAAGCGCGGGCTGCCCCACGCCTTGCGCCGGGAAGCCTACCGGATGCTGGCCATCGCGTGCCGGCGCCGGTCCGACCACCATGTCGCGGTCCTGCACGCTTGGGTCCGGGAGGATGGTTTGTCCATATGGCCCTACGTGGAACTGGCCAAGTATTACGAACACCGGGCCCGGGACCTGGAAGCCGCCCGGGAGTGGACGCTGCGGGCCATCGACCTGGTGCAGCGCCGGCGCATGCTGCGAGGGCTCGGGCTAGGCGCCTCCCGCTGGCCGGCGGCCGACCGGGAGCTGGACGAGCTCCTGCACCGGCTGCGCCGCATCGAGGCCAAGCTGGCCGCCCGGGGCCGGCGGTGGGACAGGACGGCTGTCCACAGCGAGATGGGCGAATGACCGGTCCAACGACGGGATGAACGTCTCTTTAACCGTCCCGGGCGGCTGGCGATAACGGAAGTGAAGGAGCCGGCGCCCGGGCGCTGGCTGCGAAAGCCCGCGGCCCACTGGGATCACGGGCCGCGGCCAGGAGGTGTGCGTGATGGCGACAATGGTGGAAGTGCCTGAAAATCGTCTGGCGCGAGAGCTGTTTGGCACAACCCGCTTTGCCTGGCTGTGGACGCTCCTGCGGATCTACCTGGGCTGGGTGTGGTTCCGGTCCGGGTGGGGCAAGCTCGGCAACCCGGCGTGGATGGACACGGGCGCCGCGCTGCAGGGTTTCTGGCGGAACGCCGTCGTGACGGAACCCAGGGCGCCCATCGCCTATGACTGGTACCGGAGCTTCATCGAGTTTCTCCTGGAGGGCGGCCACTACACCTGGTTCGCCAAGCTGGTCGTCTTCGGCGAGATCCTGGTCGGCATCGCCCTGATCCTCGGGGCCTTCACCGGCATCGCGGCGTTCTTTGGCGGTTTCATGAACTTCAACTTCATGATGGCCGGTACGGCCAGCACCAACCCGCTCCTGTACACCATCGCCATCCTGCTGATGCTGGCGTGGAAAGTTGCCGGCTGGTACGGCCTTGACCGGTGGCTCCTGCCCAAGCTCGGCACGCCTTGGGGACCGGTCAGGACCCGGTGAGGGGCCGGTGGCGGACCGGTGACGGGCGCCCGCTACCCGCTGCCCATTCCCCAGGCCCCTTACCTGGACGGTCCGGTCCTGCTGCGGGACGGGCGCCCGGCGTACCTGCGCCGCGCCCGTCCCGGCGATCTCCCGGCCGTGCAGGAGCTGCTCCGCCGCAGCTCCGACACGGCCCGGTTTTTCCGTTTCTTCCACGGCGTCGCCCCGGGCGATCCCGACGCGGCCCGGCGGCTCATCGCCCCCGGAAACGAGCAGAGCGGCTTGAGCCTGGTGGTCACCGTCGGCCCCAAGGGCCAGGAGCAGGTGGTGGCCGTCGGCAGCTACAGCCACACCCACCGCCCCGACGTGGCCGAGGTCGCGTTTCTCGTCGAAGACGCCTACCAGGGGCGCGGCATCGGCACGCTGCTTCTGGAGCGGCTGGCCATGCATGCGCTGGAGCAGGGCCTCACGGCCCTGGAAGCCTTCGTCATGGGCGAGAACACGGACATGCTCCACGTGTTCGCCACCAGCGGCTTCACCGTCCAGAAAGGCCAAGGCCCCGACGGCTGGTACATCCAGCTGCCCCTGGTGCCCACCGAAGCCGGGGTCCAGCAAATGGAGGCTCGGGACCGCATCGCCACCCGGGCGTCGCTCTACGCATTCTTTCATCCCCGCTCGGTGGCCGTCATCGGGGCCTCCCGGGATCCCAGCCGCATCGGCGCCCAGGTCCTGGCCAACCTGATCGCGTCCAACTTCCAAGGCCCGGTCTACCCGGTGAATCCCAAGGCTTCCTTTGTCATGTCCGTCCCGGCCTACCCGTCGGTGCTGGACATCCCCGGCCCGGTGGACCTCGCGGTGGTGGCGGTGCCCACGGGGGCCGTCTTGGACGTGGTGCGGCAGTGCGCCCAAAAGGGCGTGCGGGCCCTGATCGTGCTCACGGCCGGTTTCGCCGAAACCGGGCCGGAGGGAGCCGAGGCCCAAAAGCAGCTGGTGGACCTGGTGCGGGGGTCGGGCATGCGCATGATCGGCCCTAACTGCCTGGGCCTCATCCACTGCCACCCGGACGTCCGGCTCAACGCCACGTTTGCCGCCACGCCGGTGCAGCCGGGAAACCTGGCCATGTCGTCCCAGAGCGGGGCCTTGGGGCTCGCGGTGCTCGAGTACGCCCGGGAGCTGGGCATCGGTTTCTCAAGCTTCGTGAGCGTCGGCAACAAGGCGGACGTCTCCGGCAACGACCTCCTGCAGTGGTGGGAGGAGGACGAAGGCACCAAGGCGATCCTGCTGTACCTGGAGTCTTTTGGCAACCCGCGCCGCTTCGCGCGCCTCGCCCGGCGGGTCGGCCGGCGCAAGCCCATCATCGCCGTCAAGAGCGGCCGCACGCCCGCGGGCCAGCGGGCCGCGGGCTCCCATACCGCCGCCCTGGCCAACGACGACGCGGTGGTGGACGCGCTCTTCCGGCAGTCGGGGGTCATCCGCACCCGCACCTTGCAGGAGATGTTCGACGTGGCGGCGCTCATCGCGCACCAGCCGCTGCCCAAGGGAAACCGGGTGGCCATCCTGACCAACGCCGGCGGGCCGGCCATCCTGTGCGCGGACGTGTGCGAAGGCGAAGGGCTGTCGTTGCCCACCCTGCCCGGGAACGTCCAAGAGCGCTTCAAGGCCCTCTTGCCGCCCGCGGCCAGCACGGCCAACCCCGTGGACATGATCGCCGGGGCGACGGCGGGAGAATACCGCCGGTGCCTCGAGATCCTGCTGGAGAGCGACGCCTGCGACGCTGTCATTGTCATCTGCGTGCCGACGCGGGCCGCAGCGGTGCCCGACGTGGCCCAGGCCGTGGCCGCGGCCCGGGCTAAGCGACCGGACAAGCCCATCGTCTCCTGCTTCATGACCGCGCAGCCCATCTCCCCGCCGGGTCAAGAGCCGGCGATCCGGCCCGTATACCGCTTCCCCGAGTCGGCGGCCCACGCCCTGGCCCGCGCCGTCCGCTACGCCGCCTGGCGCGAGACACCATTGGGCACCATCCCCGCTCTCCCCGGTGTCGACCCGGCCGCCGGGAGGGCGGTCTGCCGGGAAGCCCGGCGCCGGGGCGGCGGGTGGCTTCTGCCGGAGGAGGTGGACCGGCTCCTCGAGGCTTTCGGCCTCCCGCGGCCGCCGGCGCGCTTTGCCTCGAACGAGGACGAAGCCGTCCGGTGCGCGCAAGCGCTCGGCTACCCCGTGGCCGTAAAGCTCGCCTCCGCCACCCTGGTGCATAAGACCGAGTGGCAGGGGGTACATCTCAACATAAACGACGAGGCCGGCGTGCGCCGGGCGGTGCGGGCCATGCGGGAGGAACTGGCAAGGCGGGACATGCTCGAGGCTATGGACGGGGTGCTGGTGCAAAAGATGGCGCCTGAAGGCATCGACACCTTCGCGGGCGTCACCCATGACCCGACCTTTGGCCCGGTGATCGCCTTCGGTCTCGGCGGCACGGCGGTGGAGGTGCTGGGCGACGTGGTGTTCCGCATCACGCCCCTCACCGACCGGGACGCCCACGAGATGGTGCGCGCCATCCGCGGCTGGCGGCTTTTGGCAGGCTTTCGCGGCCAGCCCCCAGCCGACGCGGCCGCGGCCGAAGAGGTGCTCTTGCGCCTGTCCCGCATGGTCGAAGAGATCCCCGACATCCTCACCGTCGACCTCAACCCCGTCCGCCTGTTGCCGGCCGGCCAAGGGGCGCTCGTCCTCGACGCCCGCGTGCGGGTGCACTGACCCGCCGGCCGGGGTGCTCAGGTGTCAGGGGCCTGGACGCCGAGGACGTGGGCGCCGGAATGGCCTGCAGGGACCGGGCCGGGAAAGTGTCCCGAGGCCGGGACAGGTGTCCTTGGCCACGGGGGACAAGCTGCCTCCAACTTGGGGGACATTCGCGCCCCGCGGCCCGGGACGATGGACCGTACCGCCTTCTCCCCGGCCGGGACACAATGGAAGCGGCAAACGTCATGCAATTCCGCCGCAAGGAGGTATTTTACGTGACCAACGGATGGGCCAAGGGCAAGGTCGCCATCGTGACGGGCGCCGCGGGGGGTATCGGCCGCGCCACCGCACTGGCCTTTGCCCGCGAAGGAGCTGCGGTGCTGGTCACCGACATCAACACGGCCGGCGGCCAGGAGACCGTCCGCCTGATCCGGGAAGCCGGCGGCACCGCCGAGTTTCTCCAGGTCGACGTGACCAAGGACGATCAGGTGGCCGCCATGGTGCGCCGGGCGGTGGAGCTCTGGGGCGGCTTGGACTACGCCTTCAACAACGCCGGCATCGAAGGCGTGCTGGCGCCGACCCACGAGTATCCCGAAGAGGCGTGGGAGCGGGTCATCGCCATCAACCTGACCGCCGTCTGGCGCTGCATGCGGCATGAGATCCCCGAGATGCTCAAGCGGGGCGGCGGCGCCATCGTCAACACGGCCTCCATCCTGGGCCTGGTGGGCTTCGCCAACGCGCCGGCCTACACCGCCTCCAAGCACGGCGTCGTCGGCCTGACCAAGGCCGCGGCGCAGGAGTACGCCGAGCTCGGCCTGCGCATCAACGCCGTCTGCCCGGGCTTCATCGAAACCCCGATGGTCATGGAGCGGGGCGTGCAGTTGGGCAAGGACAAGGCCGCCTACGCGCAGGTGGCGGGACTCCACCCCATGAACCGGCTGGGCAAGCCCGAAGAGATCGCTGAGGCCGTGCTCTGGCTCTGCTCGCCCAAGGCGTCCTTCGTCACCGGTTACGCCTTGGCTGTGGACGGGGGCTACGTGAGCAAGTAGTAGCGGCGGGAATCGGCTGCGGGCCGCCAAACATGCGGGGTTGGCTGCAAGCACGCCCTACGGGCGCTGGTCACCACCCGGCTTGATAGGCCTCCCGGAGAGCTTCGCGCGGCGTCCGGGTCTGGATCCCCTCGTGCTCCAGTACCCGTTTCAAGGTCTTCCACAACAGCTCGATCGCAAACTCAAAGCGCTGGATGGTGCCGTCGATGGCCAATGGATTGGTGTCCGGTTCGCGCAACGCCTCGTCCAACCGGCCCAGCGCCCGGCCGAGGCTGGCCACGCTCTGGCGAAGTTTAGCTTCGCTCATACACCGTCACCCCGTGGGAGAGAATCTCCCTGCGTAGCTCGTCGGACGCGTGCTCAAGACGGACGAGGTCTATCTTCAACAACGTGTCCAGCTCTTCGATGGCAAAATACAGCTCTAGCCATTGGTGCTCGGAGGCACCGGGCGCCTCCACGGCCAAGTCGATGTCAGATCGCTCCTCGGCGTCGCCCCGCGCACGCGAGCCGAACACAAGGACCCGCTTCACCCACGGATACGCTTGGAAGCACGCGCGCAGGGCCGACCGGACTTGGTCGGGAATGCCGGTCGCGCCAGTATGAGGTGCGTTTTCGGCGCCAGCGGTCACCGGTTCTCTCGCTCCCTCGGCACCCATGGCGGTTTCCCTCGTCACGGCCGCAGGCGGGAGCAACCCCTCGCCCTACATTGTACCATCATGCGATGACCGCGAGGCAAAAGGGGCGGCCACGATATCCCGCAAACACGAAAGCGGCGCATGGCGCCGCTTTCAGTGTTGTCATCCTATCCTTTTGGAGCCCTCTTGATGCGCCGCTTACAGCAGCGGGTGCTCGTGGCGGGCCTTGAGCCGCTGCCAGCGCCGCTCCACTTCCCGCTCGAACTCCTCGAGCAGGTCCTTGTTCTCCGGCCGCAGGAGGTGACGGGTCTTGCCCATCAGCTTGAGCCACTCGCTGACCGGGATGCGCTTGCCCTTCTCCTCCGGGTTGTACGTGATGGTGGTGATGCCCCGCTCGATCTCATACAGCGGGAAGAAGCAGCAGTTGACCGCCGCCTCCACGATGGCCGTCCCCAGGCGCTCTTCGCTGCGCCAGTTCAACGGGCAGGCGATGAGCACCTTGCCGTAGGCCAGGCCCTCGTTCTTGGCGTACCACTGGGCCTTGGCCGCCTTGCGCATCAGGTCCTGCGGGAACGCCTCCACGCCCGTGAACACGTACGGGATGTTGGTGGCCGCCATGATCATGGGCGTGTCCTTGTGGTGGAACAGCTTGCCCCGCCCGTACGGCCCGACCTCGGACGTGGACGTGCGGTGCCCGAGGGGCGTCGAGTACGACAGCTGGCTGCCGGTGTTCATGTAGCCCTCGTTGTCGTACTCGAGGATGATCATCTTGTGGTTGCGCAAGGCGGTGCCGATGGCCGGCCCCATGCCGATGTCCATGCCGCCGTCGCCGGTGATCATCACGAAGGTGATGTCCTCGCCGGCGTCGATCTCGCCCCGCCGCTTGCGCTCATAGAACATCTCCACCAGGCCCGACAGCGTCGGCGCGCCGTTTTGGAACAGGTTGTGGATGTAGGTGATCCGGTGGGCCGTAAACGGATAGCCCGTGGTCACCACCATCGCGCACCCGGTCTGGTAGAGCACCACGACGTCGCCCTCAAGGGCCGCCAGGAACTGGTTGAGGGCCGGGAAGATGCCGCAGCCGGGGCACGCCCCGTGGCCGGGAGCGATGCGCTTGGGCCGCTCCATCATCTGGCGCGGCGGCGGCAGCTTGACCTTGAGTTGCCCGGTCTCGGGGTCCTGCGCAACCTGGACGAGGCCCGTGACCTCTTCCCGGGAGATGACCGGCGTGCCCGGCGGCGGTACCCGGTTGGGATCGCCCGGCGTCACGCCGTGGTAGTCAAAGCGCACCTTGACCCGCCCGGTTTCCGCAGCCTCCAGGGCCAGCCGGAAGAACGCCTCGGCGTCGTCCGGGTAAAAGTCCTTGCCGCCCAGGCCGAAGATGCGGGTGAGCACCAAGGTCCTGTTGTCCGGGTCGTCCTTGAGGGCCGCCTTGACTTCGTGGGTCAAGGGACCGCCGCCCGAGCCGTAGGAGTCGCCCCGCTCGCCGATGAGCAAGGCCTTGAGGTTGCGGCACGCCTTGCGGATCTCTTCCGCCGGGAACGGCCGCAAGACGTTGGGGCTGATGACGCCCACCTTCAAGCCCTGCTCCCGCAGCCGGTCCGCCACGTCCTTGGCGGTTTCCGCCGCGGAGTTGAGCAAGAGCACCGCCGCCTCCGCGTCCTCCATCCGGTACAGGTCCACCACCGGGTAGTGGCGCCCGGACAGCTCGGCGTACTCCGCGAACACCTCGGCGATGACCTCGCGGGCCGCCTCCATGGCCCTGTGCAGCTGGTACTTGTTGTTGATCAAGTCCGGGTCGTTCATATACGGGCCGATGGTGACCGGCTGCCGCGGGTTGAGCGCGGTGATGCGCTCCGGCACGGGCCCGATGAACTGCTGCACCGTCTCCCGGTGGGCGAAGTAGTGCACGCGGCGCTTCTGGTGGCTGGTGAAGAAGCCGTCATAGGCCACGATGACCGGCAGCTGCACCCGCGGGTCCTCGCCGATGCGCACGGCCATGATGTTCATGTCGTACACGGCTTGCGGGTCCCGGGCGAGCAGCACGATCCAGCCCGTGTGAATCGCGAAATACAGGTCCGAGTGGTCGCCGCGAATGTCCAGCGGCCCGCTGACCGAGCGGGTCACGAGGTCGAGCACCATCGGAAACCGGGTGCCCGACTGGACAGGCAGCTGCTCCAAGGCATACAGCAGGCCGTTGGCGCTGGTCGCGTTGAACACGCGCCCGCCGCCGGTGCTGGCGCCGTAGCAGATGCCCGCCGCGCCGTGCTCCCCGTCGCCGGGGATGAGCACGATGTCGTGCTCGCCGTTGGCCTGCATTTCGCTCAACAGCTCGGCAATTTCCGTGGACGGCGTGATGGGGTAATAGCCCATGACGTGAAAATTGATCTGGCTCGCCGCCAGCGCCGCCATTTCATTGCCGCTCAAGAAGCCCATCCGCTGCTCGGGACGGGCTGTTACCTTTAGATCTTCCTGGCGCAAAGCCATGAGCCTCACCCCGCAGTCGCAAGAATCGAGAACCGCTGCTGCACCCGGTGCTCCTGCGCCCAGCCGTCGGCTTCAGGAATCGCGACCAAAGCGTCGACGGGGCACGCCTCCACGCACTTGAGGCAGCCCTTGCAGTACTGGTAGTCGATGCCCTTGAGAACCATCGCGGGCCGCCCCTTCTTGTCCTGGCCCATCTCCCAGACGAAGCAGTAGTCGGGGCAGACCAGGTCGCACTGGGCGCAGTCGATGCACTTGTCCCGCAGGAACTCGGGCAGCTGGCCCTGCCGGGACGCGGACATGTCCTTGTTCCAGGTGGTGCCGGGCCGGACCAGCGTCCCGCCGATGGTGGCCGTTTCGTAGCCGAACAGCGGCTCCGGCCGCACGTAGGGCTGCTCGGCCTCGTCCCCGGAAACCGGCACCTCATGCCACTTTACACCGTGGTACCCGCGCCAGAAGGCCTCCAGGTTGCCCTGCAGCATCTGCGGGTAGCGGGTGCCCAGCGCGTCCCGGATGGCCTCCACGACGCCCTCGGGCGAGAGGAACTCGCATGCCTTCGTGATGGCGCCGAGCATGGCCATGTTGGTGCGGCTGCCGGTTTCCGTGGCGATGTCCAGGGCCGGGACGGTGCCTAGCTTTCGCACTTTCAGCCCCAGCATCTCCCGCATGGTTTCGGGATCCTTGCGGGAGTTGATGACCACCACCGAATGGGAGTAGAGCCCCGACAGCACGCTCTTGTCCGAGAAGACAAGGGCTTCGTGGAAAATGCCGAGCACGTGAGGCCGCTCCACCGGCGTCGCGTTGCGGATCTGCTTTTCAGCTGCCGCAAAGCGGATGAAGCTCTTGACCGGAGTGCCTTTCTTTTCGGATCCGTATGAGGCGAAGTTGGAGCCGTTGAGGCCGCTGTAGAGAACGCCCGCTTCGGCCAGGATCTTGCCCGCGACGTTGGCGCCGAGCCCCCCGATGGACTCGAGTCGGATTTCGAAAAATCCTTCCTCGTTGGTGACGGGCAACGCCACCCCCACAGGCATGGCTGACCCTCCCTCCGGCGCCCGTCGCCGGGCGCTCCAAATCCACAAACTCCCTACCACAAACGATAATGCATTTCGCACGACCGCGCTACTGACGGATGCCCCAGGAGCAGGGGCCGAGTGTCATCCTGGGAAAGAGCGGGAGGGATTTCGGAGCGCGAAACGCGGACACGCGCCCCATGGGCCGGGCGGTGGGGAAAATTACTCGCCGAAAGTGGATTTGATAAAGCGCTCTTTCACCCTGGCCACGTGCTCCCGTGCCAGGCGCTCGGCCAACTCGGCGTTGCGGCTGCGGATAGCCTCAAAGATTGCCCAGCTCCGCGCTTTGCTGTGATTGGCACAGGTGGCCAAGCCGCCGGAATACACTGTTGCCAGCCACCAGCAGGACCGGGAGGAGGGACGGCCGCCATCTGGGGCGGCAATTGCCGTGGAGCAGGGACGATCGCCTCTTGGGGCGGCGAAAGACGTGGAGCAGCGTTCCTGGGCAGCGTTGAACGACCACGAGGCAAGGCGCGTAGGCATTGAACCCCCGGGCGGCAGCCCGGCGGACGGCGGGAATGCCTGGGCGGACGGCGACGACGCCCGGGAGCGTTCCGGCGCCGACCTGGACTTTTTCCACTTGCAGTGGGACGCGTCGGAAGCGGCGATGGAGGAGGAGCGCTGGCAGGACGCCGCCAGGCTTCTTGAGCGCCTCCTCAGCCAAAGGCGCCGGATCCCGGCAGACGAGGTTGCCCGTGTGCAGCGGCGGCTCGCGGCCGTGTACGTGCACCAGGCCCTGCAGCTAAAGCCCCTGGAGGGCAGCCGCCGCAACGCCCTGCAGGCCGTGCGGCTCTTGGAAAAGGCAGCCGGGTATGATCCCGGCCAGCCCGCGCCCTTGTACTGGTGCGGCGTCATCTACCGCTGGTTTGGCCTGTGGGAGAAGGCGGCCGAGTATTTCCGCCGCGCGCTGGAGGCCGACCCGTCCCACGCCCCCTCGCGCCTCGAGCTGGGCTGGGCTCTCCTGCGCGTGGGCGACCTGGATCAAGTGCGGGCAACGGTGGCCACAGGGGACGGCGGCCCGGACGATGACGCGGCCGACGGGCATTGGCAGCGGCTTAAGGCGGTAACCCTGCTGGCGGAGGGCCAGGTGGTGGAAGCCTTCGCCGCGTACCCGAGCTCCCCGCCCGACGGCTTGCCGGTTTCCGCCTGGCTCCAAGAGCTGCTGCACCTGGCGGCGGCGGCCGGCAGCCGGGATCCCATGGCCGTCCTGAGGCGCCTGGCAGACCAGCGCCATTCCATCGAGATGCTGCTGGGCGCAGGAGATCCCGATGGGGACCGGGGCGACCTGCACAGCCGGTGGCGCAGCCTCCTTCACCACCTGCAGGCCACGGCGGCGGCATCCCGGGGCGACCTGGAAACGGCCATCGCCGGTTGGCGGCAAGCCCTCGAGGCCAACCCCCAAGATGCCCGCTGCCGCCAGCACCTCATCCACGCGCTGGCGGAGCGGGGCAACCGCGACTGGCAGGCCGGGCGGATTGAGAACGCCGTGGCCGCTTGGGTAGAGGCCCACCAGCGCGGGGGGCAGGATCCCGGCCTTTTTCGCCGGCTGGCCCTGGGCTACGAGCGCCTTGAGCTCTGGCATGAGGCCAACCAGTGCTGGGAAGATTACCTCCGGATATGCCCGGACGGGGAACCGACGGTCCCCAAGGGCGCGGTCCTCATGGCCATGGCGGCCAACGCCGTCCGGGCCGGGCACCGGGACGACGCGCAAAAACTGCTTGCCCGCGCGGTACGCGCCCTCGACGAACGCCCGGATTTGGCCCGCGCCGACCTATTTACCTGGGCTGGCCTGCTGTACATCACCCTCGGCAACGGCCAGCGCGCCGTGGCCGCGCTCACAAAAGCGCTTGAACTCGCCCCCGGCGATGAGCGGGCCATCCACGGCCTCGTCCATGCGGTGCGCATTGAAGACGTCAATCAGCTGCAGCTGGTCACCGGCCTGCGGGACGCCGTCGCCCGCCTGCCCCGGGACAGCTGGGCGTTCCGGTTTTGGCGGGAGCGGGCCTTTGAACTCGGCCGGCGGCTGTGGGGAAGCGGCGCGGTCGACCAGGCCATGGACGTGTTCGCCTCCCTGCTCTTGGCCGACCCGGGCGACATCGACGCCTGGGTTTGGGCCGGCACCGTGCATGCCCGCAAGGGAAACCGGACCGGCGCCGAGGACTGCTTTGCCGAGGCCATCCGGCTCGACCCCAAGCGGGCCCGCACCTACCTGGATCTCGGCGCGCGTTTCCTGGCGGCAGGCCAGAGGGACGAGGCCATCGCCTACTTCGATCAGGCGGTGCAGGCAGCGCCCGGGCCCGAGACCCACGTGACCATCGGTGAGCTGTGCGCGGAGATCGGCGTACCCGACCTGGCCGAGCACCATTTCCGCGCCTCCCTCGCGGGCGGCCGGAGCGCGGAGCCGCTCCTGGTCCGGGCCATCCTGGGTCTGGTGCGGACGGGCTACGAAGACAGGGTGCGGCCCTTCCTTGAGGAGGCCTACAAGCAGGTCCCCGAAAGCATCCAGGTCCGGCTGCTGTTGGCCGTGCAGCACTTGCGCCATCACGAGTGGGTCGCCGCCGATGAGGCCTTGCGCCAGGCGGAGCAAATGGCCCGGGAGCGCAACGCCGCGGATCTGCTGGCGCATGCCGGCTTCTTCCGCCGCTCGCTTATCCTCATGCGCACCATCGGGCACATCGACCAGGAACTGTTCCGGGAGCAGGTCAAGGCGCTCTTGAGCGAATGGCTGCACTCATCCAGCGGCGGGCGCCATGAGCCGGTGCTGCCCGATGTGGAGCCCGTGGAATCGCTGCTCTCCCGCCTGCCTCCGCCCGTCGCCTGGGAACCCCGGCCGGACGAAGGTGCCCTGGTGGGCGTGGCGGCGCCCGTCGCCGGGATCCTGGATGCGGGCGAGCTGCAGCCGGCTGAGCCGGGCGATACGGGCCTCTTCCTGCGCACGGTGCTGACGCCGCTCCCCGTCTGGCCGCTGGACGCGTGAACTCCGAGCTTGTGTCGGGGGTGAGCCTCGTGGCCGGAGCAGGCCACACCCCGGAAGGCGACCGGCTGACCATCCGCCTCGCGAGTCTCGACGACGCACCCGCGATCGCCCGCATCTCGCGGGAAGCGTACGCCGAATTCGCGGGGCAGGTGGAGCCGCCCTTTCGCGCCTTGACGGCCACCCCCGCACAGGTGCGCCAGGAGATGCGCCGGCACCGGTTCGCCTACGTCCTGGCGCTGCGGGATGGCTGGCCCGTCGGCCACCTGCGCTACCGGGTCCGGGACGGCTCCATGCACATGTCGCGGCTGGCGGTGCTGCCGGCCTACCGTGGACAGGCCATCGGCCGGCGCCTCATGGAATGGGCCGAGCAGGAAGCCCACCGCTTGGGCGTCCTCCACCTGCGCGGCGAGGTGCGGTCCGTCCTGCACCGCCTCCTGGAATGGTACAAGGCCCTAGGCTACCAGGCCACCGGCACCCGCACCCTCTCCGGCGTACCGCATTGCATCACCATCATCGAGAAATGGCTGGACGAGCAGCCCGCCGGCGCCCGGGTCGAACCGGATCCCGCCGACGAGCAGGTGTGGCTGGAGGAAACCCCCATCGCTTGGGAGTTGCTTCACCCCGCGCTGGCCGAGCTGCCGGGGCTGCGCGCCCACTCTGTGAGCAGGGATTCAAGGTAAGGATCGCCGGCCCAGACGGACGCCCACACGGCCTTGCGGAGGACCCTGGTCGAGAAGGCAACGGGCGCCGCGGCCACCTCCTCCCCCGCAAGCTTTTGGATCAGGTCTACGAGCAGCCCGTACTCCGGCTCCCCGGTGTCCCCGCCGGCCGCCTGCCCGTCCGCCGTGGCCGCCGCCTGCCCGTCCGCCATGGCCGCCGCCTGCCCGGTGCCCGCATGGACCCCTCCCCGGGTGCGGCTTTGCCGCCTTGCCAGGCTGTCCAGGCGCTCGGCCTGCCCCAGGCAGTCGGCGGCCCGGTCCGCGTCGCCCAGCTCCGCGTGGACGCGCCCGCACCCCCGCCAGCCGTCGGCGTCGTCGGGACAGCGCAAGAGCAGGCTGACAAACTGCAGCAAGGCCTGCCGCAGGCGCCCCTGGGCCATCGCCTCCTGGCCCAGGCGCATCATCCAGCGTTTCCAGCGCTCAAGGCCCCACTGATCCTCGGGCGCAAGCTCCAGCAGCCGGTTGAGCTGGCCGACCACTTCCGCCGGGGTGCCAAACCGCTCGCACATCCAAACGGACAGGCGCAGCAGCGCCGCACCGCCCGCATCCACCGGCCTGCCGGCCAGCCCGTCCATAGCTCTCCCGACCGCCTCCCTGGGCGGCCGTACCCCGCCGTAGGCGCACGCGAGCCATATTTCCAAGGCCCGGGAGAGCCGCGCTTTCGGCAGCAGGCGGACGGCTGCCGAAAGGTTCCGCTGCACGCCGGCGGCATCGGCCCGCGCCGCCGCCGCTTCGGCCCGGGCGAGCCACCAGCGGTACTGCCAGCGCAGGAACTGCCGCCGCCACGCCCGGTACTGGGCGTCGTCCACGAAGAGGTGCTTCGGCGCCTGCTTCCGCAGCGCCGCGGCGGGAAAGGGCGGCTCGTCCCGGCCGTCATCGGCGGCGAGCCAGGCGACCGCGAACACATAGAGATGCGGTTCTCCCGCCGGGTGGGCTCCCTCGGCCTGGGCCCGGCGATAGTAGGCCAGGCACGCGCTCCAATCACCGGCCAGGGCGGCCAGCAAGGCGCCCTCCAGCGCCCATGCGGCGGGCAGCGCCGCATTTCCCGGAGCGGGAAACCGGGCCAGTGCCTCGGATGTTTCCCCGGCGGCCAAGGCCGCGAGGGCGCCCAGGCGCTTCCACGCGGCCGCCTCGAGGGGATCTCGCCCCCGGGCAGGCCCCAGCGGGACGGCTTCCGCCAGGCCGCCCTCGCCGTCCGCTTCATCCGCCGGCGCAGCCTGCCGGCTGGCCGCCCGCAGCTGCAGCCGGGCCAGCCGGCAGGCATAATCCAGGGCCGGCCAATCCTCCGGGGAAACGTCGCCCGCCCGGGCGGCCCTCTCGTAGCATTCCAAGGCCGCGCCCGGCTCCCCCTCAAGGTGCAGGAGCAAGCCGAGGGGAAACAGGATCGCGGCGTCCGGCGCCACCCGTGCCGCGTGCTCAAGGTGCCGCCGGGCCGCCTGCCGGTATGCCCCCCGCTCGTGCGCCTCGGGCCGCGCCAGTGCCGCCCGGGCCGCCTTCTCCAGCGTGTCGCGCAGCCGCTGCTCGATCTGCAGGCGCCGCGGCGCGGGCATGTCCGGCAGCCTCCGCAAGGCCTCCTCCCACAGGAGGACGGCTGCATCCCACTCCCCGCGGCGGTGGCAGTCTTCCGCCCGGCGCATGTATTCCTCCAGCAGCCGCAGGCGCTCCGCGCTCCACCAGCCCGCTGCGCCGGGCCAGGGCGGCATGAGCTCCTGCCAGCTGGCCGTCACTCCGGCTTGCCCCATCGGCCGCCTTTCCCCCCGGGTCCAATGTACGCACGGCGGGGACTGGACGTGCGTCGGCACAAGAGTGGCCGGCGGGCCTGAACATTTCCCGCCCGGGCTTCGTCCGGGAGTGTAGGTGAGGCTTGGATCAGGTACCGGTCCTTCTCACCGCCCTGGGGGCCGGGGAAAGGTGTAAAATGAAGTCCGGAAAGAAGCCGATTCTCCGGTTTGAGGAGGTAGCTGCATGCGCATCGCTTCCCTGCTTCGCCGGCGCCGCGGCTGGCTGCTCGCGCTCCTCGTGGCGGCTGCAGCGGCCGTAGCGGTCGCGGGTGCGGCGCTCACCCAGCCGTCGTCCGCGCAGAGCCAGACGAAGAGCGAAACCTTGAACTTGCCGCCGTCGCATCCTTTGGTCAGCGACGGGCCGTACGCCATTGCCGACGTGGTGGAAGCGGTCGGCCCGGCGGTCGTCTTCATCGAGGTCGAGTACCAGCCGGCGCGCTCCAGCGCCCAGCCGTTCCCGGGCTTCCCGTTCTCGTCCGAGTGGTTCTGGCCGTTCCCGCAACCGAGCCCGCAGGGCGGCAGCGGGTCCGGTTTCATCATCGATGAGAAGGGCCTGGTGCTGACCAACCAGCACCTCTTCCCCAACGCGCGGCAGATTCGCTCCATCAAGGTGCACCTGCCGGGCGATGAGAAGACCTACGAGGCCCAGCTCATCGGCTCCGACTACGAGCTGGACCTGGCCGTGCTCCAGATCCAGGGCGAAGGGCCGTTCCCGACGGTGCCCCTGGGCGATTCGGATTCCACCCGGGTCGGCGAGTGGGTCATCGCCATCGGAAACCCGTATCGCCTGGAGCACACGGTGACCGTGGGCGTGCTCAGCGCCAAGGGCCGCCAGATCACGGTGCGGGACTCCGGATCGGCGACGCCCCGCGTTTACCGCAACCTGATGCAGACGGACGCGGCCATCAACCCGGGCAACAGCGGCGGGCCGCTCATCAACCTCAAGGGTGAAGCCATCGGCATCAACACCGCCGTGTCCACCCAGGGCCAGGGCATCGGCTTCGCGATCCCCATCAACGCCGCCAAGGAAGTCCTGGACGACCTGATCAACCGGGGCATGGTGGTGCGGCCGTTCATCGGCATCCGCTACACGTCGCTGGATGAGTCCATCGCGCGGCAGCTGGGCCTGTCGGTGACGCAGGGCGTGATCGTGCTCGAGGTCATCCCCGGCACTGCGGCGGAGCGGGCCGGCCTGCGGGTGTATGACGTGATCACCGAGGTGGGCCGGCAGCCCATCACCGGCATGGAGGACTTCGCCAAGGTCATCCAGGGCATGAAGGTGGGCGATATCCTGCTCTTCACGGTGATCCGTGACGGGCGGCAGATCGTGGTTCCTGTCGAAGTCGGCCAGCGGCCGCCTGGCGTTTGAGCGGGCGGCCCGCCCTCCAGTTTAGCCTTTCCCGGATCCCTGGCTGGCCCTTGTCCCTGCCGGGCCTTCGTCCCGCCAAGCCCGGCGAGCCAGCCTGCGCCGGCCGCTGTTATCCCGAGGCGGCCGGCCTTTTTTTGCGGCGCCGGGGGGCGTTTTTCAGCCCGGCCGGCTTAGGGACAAATGTCCTGCGCGCAGGCCGAGCATCGCCCCAGCCCGCTCGGGACACCGCCCCTCCAGGAGTCGGGACACCCTCACCTGCCGGGGCTGTATCGCCAGGCGGGATAATGAGGGTGAAAGCTCCAAAGGCTGTCCGAGGAGGGGTTAGGCATGACGGAAATCCGTGGTTCCGCCTTTGCGCAGAAGCTGTTCCACACCACGTCCTACGCGTGGGTGTGGCTGGCTTTGCGGCTTTGGCTGGGGTGGCACTGGTTTGAAGCGGGCTGGCACAAGTTCACCAACCCGGCCTGGATGGAAACCGGCGCGTCGCTGCGGGGCTACCTGATCCGGGCGACGACGATCCCCGAGGGCGGCACCTCTGCACCGGCCGTTTACGAGTGGTACCGCAGCTTCCTGCAGTTCCTGCTGGAGGGCGGCCACTACACCTGGTTCGCCAAGCTGGTCGTGTTTGGCGAGATGCTGGTCGGCCTCGGCCTGATCCTCGGCGGCTTCACGGCCATCGCCGCTTTCTTCGGCGCCTTCATGAACATGAACTTCATGCTGGCGGGCACGGTCAGCTCCAACCCGGTGATGTTCACGGCCGCCATCCTCATCATGCTGGCGTGGAAGGTGGCCGGCTGGTACGGCCTCGACCGGTGGCTGCTGCACGAGGTCGGGACGCCCTGGCAGCCGGGCCGTGCGATTGCCCGCCTGCTGGATCGGGACAAGACCCAGCCCCAGGTCGGCTGACCCTCGCTCCCCCGTCCCGGGTTTCCGCCCGACACGGGCAACGGCCCGACCTGATCGGCACCACCCCCTGACACCGGCGGCCAGGGACGGCGTCCCTGGCCGCCTTCTCTTTTGGTTCGCATTCCCAGCCCGCTTGCGGGGAGGATTCGCGGCAAGGGTGTCGAACCGAACTGCGTGCTCTAGCTTGCCTTCTGCATTGTCTCGATCCTGCTCGTCGATACCGCCTGGATGAAAGGAAGTCCGGCATGGGTGTAGCAAGCGTCCCGTCCCAGGGACGCCCTGTGGGGTCTTCGCGCGGCCAAGCGGCCCGCATCCGCATCCTCGGGGTTTCCCATACGTACGCGGGCCGAGGGATGCCCGTCAAAGCGCTGGAGAACATCAATCTCACCGTAGAGCCAGGCCAATTCCTTTCCATCATCGGCCCTTCGGGCTGCGGCAAGTCCACGTTGCTCAGGATCGTGGCCGGTCTCGTCCGTTCCTCGGACGGCGAAGTGGTCTTTGAGGTCGACTCGGGACCTGTTCGGGAGCTGCCGGGGGGCGACATCGGGTTCGTCTTTCAGGATTCGGTGTTGTTGCCCTGGAAAACCGTGTGGGACAACGTGATCTTCCCGCTGCAAGTGCTCGGCCGCACAGGCCCGCAGGCGGAAGCCACCATCCGGGAGCTGCTGGAGCTTGCCGGCTTGCGCGGTTTTGAGCGGGCCCTGCCTAAAGAGCTCTCGGGCGGCATGCGGCAGCGCGTGTCCATCGTCCGGGCACTGGCGATGGAACCCCGCGTCCTCCTCATGGATGAGCCTTTCGGGGCCTTGGACGCCCTGACGCGCGATCGCCTCAACATTGAACTGCTCCGCCTGTGGGATCAGCACCCCATGACCATCCTCTTCGTCACGCACAGCATTGAGGAAGCGGTGTTCCTCTCGGACCGGGTCGTGGTCATGTCGCCGCGGCCGGGTCGCATCGTGGAGGACTTGGCCATCGAGCTGGACAGGCCCCGCGCCATTGAGGTAAGGGACGAACCGGCGTTTCGCAAGTACGTGGCCCATCTGAGAGGTCTCTTGGGATGAAGCGGCGGTTGTGGGACACAGTGATACAGATCGGGGTGTTCTTCGCCGTCATCCTTGCGTGGCACCTTTACGTCACCTGGGGAAACGTGCCGTCCTTCGTGCTCCCGGGTCCCGGTCCCGTGCTGGCCAAGATCGTGGAGATTGCCAAGAATGGCAGCCTCTGGCGGCATGCGGGCATGACGTTTTACGAAATCGTGGTCGGCTTCGCCTTTGGTACGGCGCTGGGCGCCCTGGTGGGCTACGTGCTGGCCCACTGGCGGACCCTGGAGAATCTCCTGCAGCCGTACATCCTCTTTGCCCAGACGGCGCCCAAGATCGCCCTGATCCCGTTGTTTGTGATCTGGTTCGGTTTGGGCATGACGTCCAAGATCGTGCTCATCGTGTCCAACGTGTTTTTCCCGGTCATGATCAACACCATGCTGGGGCTGCGGTCTGTGCCGGCGGAACTCAACGAGCTGATGACCCTGCTCAAGGCCAGCCGGTGGCAAAGGCTGTTTCATATTGAGATTCCCAGCGCGTTCCCGCTGTTTATGGCGGGATTGCGCCTGGCCATCATCCAGGCCACGATCGCCGCCATCGTCGCCGAATGGATCGCGGGCGACGTGGGCCTCGGGTTCTTGCTGGTTTACGGGAATACCACCTACGACGCCCATCTGCTGCTGGCGGCGGTGGTGGCGACCAACGTGGTCGGCATAGCGTGCTACCTGGCCCTGTTGGCCATCGAACGGCGGCTCTTGCGGTGGCAGGCGCAAGAGACGGCCGCGCATTTGGAGAACACGGCGGCTTGACGCCGGCGGCGCCACGGGCTAGCCGGCATAGGCAATGCCGGAGGCCGATTTTCTGCGGCTTCCGCTGGGCCATGTCCAGGCAAAGCCGCCCAGGGATGATGAAGTCGTGACCGGAATGCAAGCATCCAACTGGATGACACCCCGGGAGCAGGTGCGAGCTTACTTTCGCGCCGGGCGACCTGTACATTTGCCGGTCGATCCTACCGGGCCCGGTCCGGGTGAAGCGTTCCCCTTCGCGCTGCTGCCGGGGGACCCCGAGCGAGTCGAGCGCATCGCCGCGCACCTGGAAAATCCACGCATCATCGGCCGCAACCGCGAGTTCACCGTGGCGGTGGGAACCTACCGCGGCTGCGGGGTCACCGTGTGTTCCACCGGCATCGGGGGCCCGTCTACGGAAATCGCTGTGCTGGAGCTGGCCGCGCTGGGCGTTCACACCCTGATCCGCACCGGAGGCACCGGCGCCTTGGACGCCCGGATCCCTCCCGGCAGCCTGATCATCAACCACGCCATGATGCGGGATAGCGGCCCCGTGGACGCGTACGCGCCGCCCACGTACCCCGCCGCGGCCCACCCGGAAGTGGTCGCGGCGTTGACCGCCGCAGCGGAGGAACTAGGTTTCGCCTACACCTGCGGCATCGGCGCCACCACGGCCTCTTACTACCAAGGACAAGGCCGCGCGATTCTGCCCGGCGGCGATGAGCATCTGGCCCGGTTTCGCCACCTCGGCATCATCAATCTGGAGATGGAAGCAGCCACCCTGCTTGCCCTGGCCAGCTTGTTGGGCCTCCGGGCGGGCGTTGTGCTGGGCGTGCACATCAACCGCGCCCTGGACCGGTGGGATGACGCTTACGAGGCCACCCAGGACAAGGTGATCCGGGTCGCGCTGGAAGCCGTCCGGCGGCTGGGCCGGGGCGGCGCCGCCGCGTCCAAGACCGCCGGAGGGACCAGTCGCCGGGTATGACGCGGGAAACCGGTACGCTGGTACAGCGGAGAGGAGGGAAAATCACCGGTAACGAGCAAGGGCCGCCTGCCGGGCGGTCCGGCGGGCGCCGGTTCAAGCCACAGGCATCGAGCCGCAAAGGCATGATGCGTCATCATTCGCGATCATTCGTTTTTGAGAGGTTGAGATGAACATGTCCACAGCCACTCTCCGGACGTCCTTGTTGTGCGCTGTCCTGCTCACGCTGGTTGTTGCGCTGGGCGCATCGGCCCAGGGTCTGACGCGGGTCACGATCCAGATCGACGGCGCGGCCGTCCCGTACTACTTGCCCCTGTACATCGCCAAGGAAAAGGGCTTCTTCGCCGAGGAAGGCCTGGATGTGGAGTTCCTGTACGGCGCGGCGGCCGACATCGTCCGCAACGTTGCGGTGCAGAACGTGGAGTTTGGTTTTCCCAACGCGGACTCGGTCATCGCCGCCCGGGCTTCCGGTATCCCGGTGAAGGTGGTGCACACGACCCTGCAGCATGGGCTCGGAGCCACCATCTTCAAGACCAACCGGGGGATTAAGGAGCCCCGCGACCTGAAAGGCAAGACGGTGGCCATCACCAGCTACGGCAGCCCCAATTACATCCAGCTGCAAGTCCTGCTCAAGAACGCCGGCTTGACCCTGGACGACATCAACCTGCGCATCGTCGGCACCGGCGCCATCGTCAACGCCCTGGTCACCGACCAGGTGGACGCCATCGTCTTCTCCATGCTCCGCACCTTTGAGCTGCGCCATGCCGGCGTCGACGTGTCCGAATGGCGGTCCGACGATTTCCTGCCGTCCTTCGGCAACGTGGTGGTAACCAGCGACGCCTACGCCGAGCGCAACCCCCAGGTCGTGCGGGCATTCATCCGCGGCCTCAACAAGGCTCTCCAGTACCTGATCGACGGCAACGTGCGTACGGCGCTGGATGTGGTCATCCCCAAGTACACGCCGAGTTACGAGGGCAATGAGGACTACCTGACCGACGTCCTGAACCAGGTGTACGTGGGCTACCTGTGGCAGAGTGAGGATACCGCCGCCCACGGCCTCGGCTGGGGCAACCTGGACCGGTGGAACGAAGCCATCCGCATCCAGCGGGAGTACGGGATCATCAACCGGGATCTGGACGCTGCCGAGTTTGTCACCAATGAGTTCCTGAACTAGCGGGCAAGCGCTCGCCTTGAAGGGTGTGGCCCGGCACTCGCCGGCCGCCGGGAACGGGAAGCAAGGCAGGAGGAAGGTCGATGGGCAACGCAAAAGCCGCCAAAGTGGCTCTCCACGTGGGTCTATTCGTGGCATTCGTGGCCGTGTGGCACCTGTACACGGTCATCGCGAGGGTGCCCGCCTACCTCCTGCCCTCCCCGTTGACGGTGTGGCAGAAATTCCTTTGGACCATCGACCGGGCGCAGCTGGCGCGCCACGTCTGGGTGACGCTGGAGGAGATCCTGGTAGGCGTCGCCATCGGCACCGTACTGGGCTTAGTCTTCGGGTATGTGCTGGGGAAGTCGCCCGCAGCCGAGCGCATCCTGTCCCCATACATCCTGGTAGCCCAGACGTCGCCCAAGATCTCGTTCGCACCCCTGTTCATTCTTTGGTTTGGCCTTGGCATGACGTCCAAGGTCGTCCTGGTGACCTTGGTGGTGTTCTTCCCCATCATGGTCAACGGGATCGTCGGCATGCGGTCCGTGGACCCGCGGCTGTACGAGCTGATGCACCTGCTCAAGGCCAGCCGGTGGCAGATCTTCAGGGCCCTGGAGCTGCCGACGGCGATGGCCTCCTTCCTGGCGGGCCTGCGCATCGCGGCGACCCAATCCATGGTGGCTGCCATCATCGGTGAACTGATGGGTGCCAGGGAGGGGCTGGGCTACCTCCTCATGCTTGGCCACGAAACCTTTGACATCACCCTGGTGCTGGTGGCCGTCGCCGTCATGAGCACGCTGGGCCTCGTGCTATATCTCCTGGTCCAGCAGGTGGAACGGTCCGTGCTCCGCTGGCGCGATTGACTTTCTTGCCGCAAACCCATTGACAAGGGACTGCACCCGCTGCTATTATGTCGTCATCGCCGGCCGGAATCCGGCCGGCGCAGCTACAACTTGATAACCGAATAGCAAATGCCTCAACTCTTATCAAGAGCGGCGGAGGGACTGGCCCGATGAAGCCCGGCAACCGGCAGCTCATTTGCTGCAGTGGTGCCAATTCCTGCAGGACCCGTTTGGGCTCCTGAGAGATGAGAGGGGGGTGCAGGACGACGACACGCGGTTTGTACGTTGTGCCTCTCCCTCCGGAGAGGCTTTTTTGATGCGCTTTGGCGATAGCATTGCGGCCCGTGAGCCGCCGTGCAGGAGGTTGACCCGATGTCCGACACCCAAAGCTACCGCTTTGAAACCCTGGCCGTTCATGCGGGGCAGAAGCCCGACCCCACCACGGGTTCCCGGGCGGTGCCCATCTACCAGACCACGTCCTACGTCTTCCGCGACGCGGACCACGCCGCCAACCTGTTTGCGCTCAAGGAGTTCGGCAACATCTACACCCGCATCATGAACCCGACGACCGACGTGTTTGAGCAGCGCATGGCGGCGCTGGAGGGCGGCGTCGGCGCCCTGGCGCTCGCGGCCGGCCAGACCGCGGAAACGTTTGCCATCCTCAACATCGCCGAGGCGGGCGACGAGATCGTCTCCTCCACCAGCCTCTACGGCGGCACCTGGAACCTTTTCCGGCACACCCTGCCCAAGTTCGGCATCAAGGTGCACTTCGTCGACCCGTCGGACCCGGAGAACTTCCGCCGGGCCATCACGCCCAGGACCAAGGCGATCTACGCGGAGATCATCGGCAACCCCAAGGGCGACGTGCTGGACATCGAGGCGGTGGCCAACATCGCCCATGAGGCGGGCGTGCCGCTCATCGTGGACAACACCTTCGCCACGCCGTACCTGTGCCGGCCCTTTGAGTGGGGCGCGGACATCGTGGTGCACTCGGCCACCAAGTTCATCGGCGGCCACGGCACCTCCATCGGCGGCGTCATCGTCGACAGCGGCAAGTTCAACTGGGCCAACGGCAAGTTCCCCGGCCTGACGGAGCCTGATCCGAGCTACCACGGCCTGCGCTACGTGGAAGCCTTTGGGCCCCTGGCCTACATCGTCAAGGCCCGGGTGC
>PKQR01000100.1 GCA_017578085.1 Bacillota bacterium | reverse complement strand
GGAAGCTGGCCGGCAAGCGCATCGTGGTGACCGGGACCTTGTCCCGCTACACCCGCCGGGAGGTGGAGGAGCTCATCCGCCGCCACGGCGGGGAAGTGTCGAGCTCGGTGAGCCGCAATACCGACTTCGTCGTCGCCGGCGAGAACCCGGGCTCCAAGCTGGAGAAGGCCCGGCAGCTCGGGGTGCCGGTGCTGACCGAGGAACAGTTGGAGGAGCTGATCAAGTGATGGAAACCAGGGACGGACGGTCCGTCGCGGCTGGCGCAGGGGAACTGCCGCGCCTTACGGCCGCGGACGTGGCCAAGGTGGCAGCCCAAGCCCGCTTGCGTTTCACCGATGAGGAGCTGGAGCAGCTGAGCGGGCAGTTGAGCGACATCCTGCGCATGGCCGCCGAGCTCAAGGCCGTCGACACCGAAGGCGTCGAGCCCACCGCCCACGGGATACCGGTGTACAACGTGATGCGGGATGATATCCCTGTGCCGTCCATGCCCCAGGCGGACGTCCTGTCGGGGGCCCCTGAAGCGAAGGACGGCTATTTCAAGGTGCCGCGCATTTTGGAAGAAGCGTGAGCTGCGGCGGCAAGGAGGCTGGCCCATTGGCACTGTACGATCTTACGGCACATGAGCTGCGGCAGCAGCTGGATTCAGGCGAGCTCACCAGCCGCGAGCTGACGGAGGCGCTTCTTAGGCGCATTGAGCAGCTGGACGGCACGCTGGGAGCCTACATCACCGTCGCGGCCGAGGAGGCCCTGGAACAGGCGCGCGCCTACGACGAGGCGCGGGCCAAAGGGGAGGCGACGCACCCCCTGGGCGGGATCCCGGTGGCCCTCAAGGACAACCTGGTCACCCGCGGCCTGCGTACCACGGCCGCGTCCCGTATGCTTGAGAACTGGGTGCCGCCGTACGACGCCACCGTCGTCGAGCGCCTGCGCAGCGTGAAGGCGCCTGTGCTCGGCAAGACCAACATGGACGAATTCGCCATGGGGGGTTCGACGGAGACGTCGGCCTTTAAGGTTGCCCGCAACCCGTGGGACCTGGAGCGGGTTCCCGGCGGCTCCTCGGGCGGCTCGGCCATCGCGGTGGCGGCAGGATTGGCTGTTTGGGCCCTGGGCAGCGACACCGGCGGCAGCATCCGGCAGCCGGCCGCTTTCTGCGGTGTCGTCGGCATGAAGCCCACCTACGGCCGGGTGTCCCGCTACGGCCTGATCGCCTTTGCATCGTCGCTCGACCAGATCGGGCCTTTCACCCGGGACGTGACCGACTGCGCCCTGGCGCTCAACCTCATCTGCGGCTTTGACCCGCGGGACTCGACGTCCGTCAATCTGGAGGTGCCCGACTTCACCAAGGCGCTGCGGGTCGAGCCCAAAGGGCTGCGCATCGGCGTTCCGGTGGAGTATTTGAACCAGCCCGTGGACCCGGACGTGCGGGCGTCGGTGGACAGGGCGTTGAAGCTCCTTGAGGAAAACGGCGCGGTTATCAAGGAAGTGTCGTTGCCGTCCCTGCAGTACGCGCTGCATGTGTACTACCTGATCGCTTCCGCGGAAGCCAGCTCCAACCTGGCCCGTTTTGACGGCGTCCGCTATGGCCTGCGGGTGCCGGCCGCCGACGTGCCCCGCATGATGGAGGAAACCCGCTCAAAGGGCTTTGGCCCGGAGGTCAAGCGTCGCATCATCCTCGGCACGTACGTCTTGAGTGCCGGCCACTACGACGCCTATTACAAGAAGGCGTCCCAGGTGCGCACCCTGATGCGGCGCGACTTCGATCAGGCGTTCAAGGAAGTAGACGTGCTGTTTGCACCGACGACGTCGTCCACCGCGTTCCGCCTGGGCGAAAAGACGCGGGACCCGCTGTCCATGTACATGACCGACTACTTTACAATCCCCGTCAACCTGGCGGGACTCCCGGGCCTGTCGCTGCCGTGCGGCGTAGACAAGGACGGGATGCCCATCGGGCTCCAGATCATCGGACCGCCCTTTGGCGAGGAGCAGGTGCTCAAGGCCGCGTACACGTACGAGCAGTTGGCCTGGCCTAACGGTGCGGGGCGCCAGTGGCGGGCTGGCCGGGAGGTGGCCGTCGATGTCCGTTGAGACGAAAGTCGAGTACGAAATCGTCATCGGTCTGGAAATCCACGCCGAGCTGTCGACCGAGTCCAAGGTGTTTTGCGGGTGCCGCACCACCTTCGGCGCGGACCCCAACAGCCTCGTGTGCCCTGTGTGCTTGGGGCTGCCGGGCAGCCTCCCCGTGCTCAACCGCAAGGCGGTGGAGTACGCGATCAAGGCGGGACTCGCGCTCAACTGTGAGATTGCGCGCTACAGCAAGTTCGACCGCAAGCAGTACTTCTACCCCGACCTCCCCAAGGCGTATCAAATCTCCCAATACGACCTGCCCTTGTGCCGCAACGGCTGGGTAGAGTTTGAGATCAACGGGGAGGTGCGCCGGGTCGGCATCAACCGGGTGCATCTCGAAGAGGAAGCGGGCAAGTCGGTCCACTCGGGCGAGCGGCTCTTGGGGTCCGAGTACTCGCTGATCGACTATAACCGCGGCGGCATCCCGCTCATCGAGATCGTGACCGAGCCGGACCTGCGCTCGCCGGAGGAAGCGCGGGTGTTCCTGGAGCAGCTGCGCCAGATCCTGCTTTTCACCGGCGTTTCCGACGTCAAGATGGAGGAAGGCAGCCTCCGTTGCGACGCGAACATCTCGCTCCGGCCCAAGGGGTCGACCAAGTTCGGCGCCAAGACCGAGGTGAAGAACCTCAACTCCTTCCGCTCGGTCCAGCGGGCGCTGGAGTACGAGGCGCAGCGGCAGCGGGAAGTGCTCGAGAGCGGCGGCACGCTGTACCAGGAAACCCGGCACTGGGATGAAAACCGCGGCGTGACGGTGGCCATGCGCAGCAAAGAGGAAGCCCACGATTACCGCTACTTCCCCGAGCCGGATCTCGTGCCGCTGGTGGTGGACGAGGCCTGGATCGAACGCCTGCGGGCCGAGCTGCCCGAGCTGCCGCGCGCCAGGCAAGCCCGGTTTGTGGAGCAGTACGGCCTGCCCCGCTACGACGCGGAGGTGCTGACGACGTCGCCGCAGCTGGCCGACTTCTTTGAAGCGTGCGTGGCGGAGTACGGCCAGGCGAAACCGGTCAGCAACTGGATCATGGGCGAGTTCCTGCGACTGCTGAAGGCCGAGGGGAAAGCCGTCGAACAGGTGCAGGTGTCGCCCAAGGGGCTCGCGGACCTCTTGCGCCTCATTGATCAAGGCGTCATCAACGCCAACGTGGGCAAAGAGGTCTTTGAAGAGATGTTCCACACCGGCAAGGAGCCCGGCGCCATCGTCAAGGAGCGGGGGCTGGAGCAGATCAGCGACACCGCCGCCCTCGCGGCCATTGTGGATCAGGTCATCGCCGCCAACCCGGATGCTGCCGACAACGTGCGCAACGGGGAGATGAAGGCCATCGGCTTCCTGATCGGCCAGGTCATGAAGCAGACGGGCGGCAAGGCCAATCCGAAAGTCGTGCAGGCACTATTGCGCGAGCGGCTGCTCGGGGGTTGAGCGGTGACGGACACGGACGTTCCTCCTCCTGCCCGCCGGGAGCGGTGGGCAGGGTTCGGCTTCCTCTTGATCGCGATCGTTTGGGGCGGCACGTTCCCGGTCGTAAAAGACCTCGTGGAGCGGGTGCCGCCCCACGCGCTGGTGGCGGCCCGCTTCTGCCTGGCGTGGCTGGTGTTGTCGGGCTGGGCGTGGCACCAGCGCCAGGCTTGGGGGCCGGGGCTGCTGCGGGCCGGGGTGCTGGCGGGCCTCATCCTTTGGGGCGGTTTCTTCACCCAAACCCTGGGGCTGCAGTACACCAGCGCCTCAAAGGCCGGCTTCATCACCGCGCTGAATGTCGTGTTTGTGGCGGTCATGGCCGCGCTTTTCTTGGGCAAGCGCTCCGGGCCCAGGACGTGGGCGGGTGTCGCCGTGGCCACCGTTGGCCTGGCCGTCTTGAGCCTGGACTTTTCGGAGGGGCTGCAGGGACTGCGCCCGCAGATCGGCGACCTGCTGGTGCTTTTGTGCGCGGTGCTCTTTGCCGCGCACATCGTGGTGGTGGACCAGCTCGCGCCCCGGTTTGATCCGGTCCTGTTGGCCTGGGTGCAGATGGGCACGGCCGGGGCCGTAGCCGGGGCCAGCGCGTGGGCCGTTGATGGGGGGCTCCCTGGTGTCCTTGCGCCCGCGAACGCGGTGCCGCTCTTGTACCTAGGGTTGCTGGCCACGGCGGGGGCTTTGCTCGCCCAGGTGAGCCTGCAGCGGTTTGTGGCGCCGGCGCGGGTCGGGCTCATCCTGTCGCTGGAGCCCGTGTTTGCCGC
Organism: Bacillota bacterium; assembly: GCA_017578085.1. GTDB lineage: Bacteria > Bacillota > Limnochordia > Limnochordales > ZCTH02-B6 > ZCTH02-B6. The sequence continues at coordinate 4,100 of PKQR01000100.1, read as the reverse complement.
CTTGTTTGCGTGGATGCTGCTCGGGGAGAGGCTGGCACCCAGCGGCTGGGCCGGGGGCGCGCTGGTGCTGGCCGGTGTGGTTTTGGCGGAGCTGGACGCGGCGCAGCAAACGGCCGCAAGGCAGGTGGCGGGGAAGCCTGCACGGACGCCGTGACGCAACGGCCGCAGCGGCGCAGTCGAGGAGCGGCTCCGCCGTGTCCGCCGCCTTTTGACGCAAGGCGCAGCGGGGGGCGCCTTGCGGTTCCCCGGGTTGCGGGGCCCCGGGAAAGGGCGGGGAGTGTATGGCCGGGGGAGCGGATGTCGTCGGTCAGCTGGGGCCTTTGCCCATCTACGTCTTCGGACTGACGACGGCCGTGGGGTTTGCGGTGGGGACCGCGGTCACGCTCCTGCAGGCGGAGCGCTTCGGCCTGGCGCCAGCGCGGCTGTTCCAGGCGGCGCCGCTGGTGATGGTCGCGGGTGTGCTGGGCGGGCGGGTCCTGTACGTGCTGCTCCATTGGCCCCAGTATGCCCGGCACCCGCTGGCCGTGTTCCGGCTGCCCGAGGGCGGCTTTACCTTTTACGGGGCGCTGTTGGCGGGCGCTGGCGTGCTCGCCTTGGTGGCCCGCCGCGACGGCTTTGATGTCTGGCGGGCTTTGGACGCCGCCGCGCCGGGCCTGGCCCTGGGCCAGGCCATTGGCCTTGTGGGGGCGCAATTGCCCGGGCGTCCCACCGGCGTGCCGTGGGCCGTCTGGCTGGGCCGCGACCTGGTTCACCCGATTCCCGCTTACGGCATCATCCTCTGCTACTGGCTCTTCTTTGCCGTCTCCCGCCTCGCGCGTTGCGGGCCGGCGCGGGGACGGGTGTTCCTCGTCTATCTCTTTCTCCACGGTTTGGGCTGGACGCTCATCCACTTTTGGTCCGCAGGGCCGCGGTTTTTGGGCCTGTCCTCGGGGCAGTGGGCCGGCATGGCCGCCGCTTGTGCGGCGGCCAGCGGCTTTTGGCTGATCCCGCGCCGGGGTCCCCTGGATACGGTACCCGCCGGCAGGCCGGCGCCTCCCGGGGGTCGTGCGTCGCCCACGGGGTGGCGCGCGGCAAAGCCCTTTCCCCTCACAGCGGAAACCGCACTGCCGGGCCGTCCCCCAGGCGGTGCGCAGCGCCCGTACGTTCAGCCGGCGCCCAGGGGTGGCAGCCGGGCCTCCCGTTGGCGCCGGGCGGGCGTCTGGCTCGGTGGGCTGGCCGTTCTCTTGGGCCTGTACTGGATGCGCTGGGCGTCGTGAGACGGGCTGCCCCTTGGGCGCTGTGCGCCCCGCCGCATATACTGGGGCGTGGCGTGTACAAGGCACAGGAGGAGGAACCAGCGTGGGCGGTCAGAGAGGTTTCGTCGTCTGGCTTACCGGCCTGTCCGGCGCCGGGAAGTCGACCATTGCCACGGGATTGGCGGCTGAGCTGCAGGGCCGGGGCTATCCGGTAGAGGTGCTGGACGGCGACGAGGTGCGGCAACATCTGAGCAAGGGGCTCGGCTTCAGCCGCGCAGACCGGAACACGAACGTGGAACGGATCGCGTACGTGGCCAAATTGCTGGCCAAGCACGGCGTCGTCGTGATCACCGCCGCCATTTCCCCCTACCGGGAAGCCCGGGCGCGGGCGCGGCAGGAGATCGGGGAATTCGTTGAGGTGTACGTCAACTGCCCGCTGGAAGTGTGCGCGGCGCGGGACGTGAAGGGCTTGTACAAGAAGGCCATGGCCGGCGAGATCCCGGCCTTTACCGGCGTGTCCGACCCGTATGAGGAGCCGGAGCAGCCCGAGATCACCGTCTTCACGGACCGGGAAACGCCGGCGGAAAGCGTGACCCGCATCGTGCGGCAACTGGAGGAAATGCAGTACGTCCGCGGGGCGGTTGTAGAGGCCGTGTAACCTGCCGGGTGGCGTCCCGCCGCGTTGGGGCCGAACGGCGTCATTCCCGGCGGGGCGCCACAAGCCCCGGCTCGTACCCGTGCTGGTGAACGGCACCGCCTATTGACACCGGGCGAGGCCTGTTGTATCATGCGGGCAAGCTAGAGCGTACGGCGAGGATGGGGAGGAGTAGGACGGCAACGGGCCTCCCAGAGAGGCGGGTCCATAGGCTGGAAGACCCGCCAGGTACCACCGTCCGAAGGTCGCCCCGGAGCCGCTGCGTCGAGCACCGCCCGCGCCAAGCATAAGACGCGGCTCGCCGGCGGTTCGTAGGCGCAGCCGGGCAAGGCCCGTTACAGCCCCACGAGGGCCCGCGGTCCGCGCGCTTTGCAGGACCCGGGAACAAAGGTGGTACCGCGGAAGGCGCAGCCTTTCGTCCTTTGGTGGACGAAAGGCTTTTATTTTTGGCGGTGCGGCGGTTGCCCGCGCCGCGGTTTCGCAGGAGGGTTAGGCCATGAAGGAAGCAGCCAAGGCGCCTCAGCAGGCGGACATCCCGAAGGTGTATGATCCCCGGAACGTGGAGAGCAAGTGGTACCAGTTCTGGGAGGAGCAGGGCTTCTTCCACGTGGAGCCCGACGAGCCGGGCGAGGTGTTCTCGGTTGTCATCCCGCCGCCCAACGTGACGGGATCGCTGCATATGGGCCACGCGCTCAACGTCACCTTGCAGGACGTGCTGGTGCGGTGGCGCCGCATGCAGGGGAAGCTCACGTTGTGGGTACCGGGCACGGACCACGCGGGCATCGCCACCCAGCACGTGGTGGAGGAGATGCTGGCCAAGGAGGGCATCGACCGCCGCAGCCTCGGGCGGGAAGCCTTCGTGGAGCGGGTGTGGCAGTGGAAGGAGCGCTACGGCGGCATCATCACGAGCCAGCTGCGCCGCCTGGGTGCGTCCTGCGACTGGCAGCGGGAGCGGTTCACCATGGACGAGGGTTTGAGCCGCGCCGTGCGCCAGGTGTTCGTGGATCTCTATGAGCGGGGCCTGATTTACCAGGGCAACTACATCGTCAACTGGTGCCCCACCTGCGCGACGACGTTGTCCGACATCGAGGTGGAGCACGAAGAGCGGGACGGCAAGCTCTATTACATCCGCTACCCGCTATTGGGCGGCGACGGCTACATCACCGTGGCCACCACCCGCCCGGAAACCATGCTGGCGGATACGGCCGTCGCGGTGCACCCGGACGACAAGCGCTACGAGCACCTGGTCGGCCGCTACGTGGTGGTGCCGCTGGTGAACCGCGAGATCCCCATTATCGCCGACGATTGGGTGGATCCCGAATTCGGAACCGGGGCGCTCAAGGTGACTCCCGCCCACGACCCCAACGACTTTGAGATCGCCCGGCGCCACGGTCTCGAGCAGATCCAGGTCATCGGCCTCGACGCCCGCATGACCAAGGAAGCCGGCCCCTACGCCGGGCTTGACCGCTACGAGTGCCGCAAGGCCGTGGTGCGGGACCTGGAGGCGCAAGGTTTCCTGGTGAAGGTGGAGGACCACCGGCACGCGGTCGGCCAGTGCTACCGCTGCGACACGGTGGTGGAGCCCCTCGTCTCCAAGCAGTGGTTTGTGCGCATGAAGCCGCTGGCCGGTCCGGCCATCGAGGTCGTCAAGGACGGGCGCGTGCGCTTTGTGCCCGAGCGGTTTGCCAAGAACTACCTGCACTGGATGGAGAACATCCGCGACTGGTGCATCTCCCGGCAACTCTGGTGGGGCCACCGCATCCCCGTGTGGACATGCCAGCGGTGCGAGCACCAGTTTGCCGCGGTGGAGGACCCGGCCTTCTGCCCCAATTGCGGCAGCGAGGACATCGAGCAGGATCCGGACGTGCTGGACACGTGGTTCAGCTCGGCCTTGTGGCCTTTCTCCACGCTGGGCTGGCCCGAGCGTACCAAAGACCTGGAGCGCTTCTACCCGACCTCGGTGCTGGTGACCGGGTTCGACATCATCTACTTCTGGGTCGCCCGCATGATCTTCATGGGGCTTCACTTCATGGGCAAGGAACCGTTCCGGCACGTGCTCATCCACGGCCTCGTGCGGGATGCCCTCGGGCGCAAGATGAGCAAGTCCTTGGGCAACGGCGTCGACCCCTTGGAGGTCATCGAGGAGTACGGCGCGGACGCGCTGCGGTTTACGCTGGTGACGGGCATCGCCCCCGGCAACGACACGCGGT
>PKQR01000099.1 GCA_017578085.1 Bacillota bacterium | reverse complement strand
GCGGTCCAGTTCCCGCAGCAAGTCAAAAGCGTTGGCTTCCACAAAGCGGGCAGCGTCTGTGAAACCGTTCAGGGCAGCGTTGCGGCGCGCCGTCTCAAGGGCCTGGGCGGAACTGTCCACCCCCAGCACTTCACGGGCCCCAAACTGCAAGGCGTGCACGGAAAAGGGGCCGTTGTGGCAGAAAACGTCCAGCACGCGCGCGCCGGGAACCAGCTGGGCTAGGGCTTGGCGGTTCTCCTTCTGATCCAGGAAGTAGCCCGTCTTTTGGCCGGCTACCACGTCGACCTCGAAGGACAAGCCGTTCTCCTTGATGACCATCGGCTGCGGCGGGAGCTCTCCCCAAAGCAGTCCTGTGCGCAGCTCCAACCCCTCGTACTTGCGGCTGGGCACATCGCTGCGCTCGTAGATGGCGCGCGGTTTCTCAAGCTCGGCAAGAATCCGCACGATCTGGTCCCGGCGCACGTCCATGCCCAAGGTGAGAAACTGGACCACCAGGACGTCCTCGTAGCGGTCGACGATCAAGCCCGGGAGCAGGTCGCCTTCGGAGTAAACGAGCCGGTACGAGGTGGCGCCAGGCATGAAGCGTGCCCGCCACGCCCGGGCCCGCCAGATACGTTCCGCAAAAAAGGCGTCGTCAATGGCCTCATCGGTACGGGTCAGCAGGCGGATGACGATTTGGGAATGGGGGTTGTAATATCCCCGGCCCAGCCACTCGCCGTTGGCCGCACGCACATCCACGACGTCACCGGGCGAAGGCTCCCCATCTACCTTGGCCACGTTGCCCTGGTAAACCCACAGGTGCCCCGCCAGGATACGCTGTTCGTGTTTGGGTTTGAGTGTAACCAATGCCATGGCCAATCGCCCCTCATGCCACGTCCCCGGCACGAGACCCGAGTACCGCTTGGGCCAAGACCGGAAGCCCGCACAGTTATTTAGGCACCAACGTACTTGGCCAGATACTTCCCCGTCAGCGTCGACCGTGCCGCCACCAGGTCCGCCGGCGGGCCGGTGAAGACGACTTGCCCGCCGTCATGCCCGGCCCCCGGCCCGAGGTCGATGATCCAGTCCGCATGCGCCATCACCGCGAGGTGATGCTCGATGACGATCACCGTCTTGCCCGAGTCCACCAGCCTGTCCAGCAAACCAAGTAACTGCTCCACGTCCGCGAGGTGCAGACCCGTCGCCAGCTCATCCAGCACGTAGATGTCGCCGGGCTCGCCCATTTGGGCGGCCAGCTTGAAACCGCTCCCGTTGCAGGTCGGGCAAGCGCTTTTGCGCGGATGACGTCGTGGCTCCCGGGCATCCTGCCATCGTCTACGGCCGTCGTCCGGCTCACGGGCAGCCCCTTCTGCTCCGGGCTCGAGTGAGAAACTCGGCACCGCTATTCTCGACGGAGCCGGTATATCTGTCAACATCAGCCGGAAAGCTGGGCGTGGGCGTCAAAAAAACCAGCGCAGGCCAACGGCAGCCCCGAGCACGTCAGGCTGGGGCGGGCGCACCTGGCGGCGGACGGACAGTTCCACTTCCGCCTGCCCCGGAAGTAGCTCATAAGTGACGGAAACACGCAGGTGGTGAGGGCGATCTTGCTTGCCAAGCGCGGGACCGGCCGCTGGCGTCTCATCCCGCAGGACGGCGGCCGCATCGGCAACTACGGTCCACCCGGACGGGAACGCATGCGCGAGCTGCGCCGCTGCCAAAGGAACCGCCGGAGCCTGCGGTCCCGAAGTTTGAGCCGCCGGGAAGCTCGCCCGGGCCAATTCCACCGTCCAAAGGCTGTCACCCAAGTAGCCCGTGGCGCCCACGCTGCCCCGTAGCCCCTGTTCACCTGGGAGGCTCCACGCTTCCCCGTAGACGACGGTAGACCCTACCAGCCCGCTCGCGCCGACGCCGGCGGCGGGCCCGTCTTCCTGCCAAAGCAAGTACCCCGTTGTCTCCCAGCCCACAAGCTGCTGCCGCCAGCCAATGAGCGGCGTCCACTGCTGCCCCGCCTGCACAGCGGCCACCTGCAAGCGGCCGGAGGACAAGTACACGTCGGCACGCACCCCATCGACCCCTCGCCGCCGACCAGCTGCGTCGTAGAACGCCAGCGTGAATGGGACCGTGAGGCGCCCGGTTTCCACCGGCAACTGAAACCTCCCCACGTACACGTCCGCTGTAGGAAACCGGAAGCCGGCGTGGGCTTCGGTCACGGCGATGGAGCCCGGCGGCGCTTCGCCTACGCCGCTCGCGCCCAGGGGGAGCCACGGCTCGACCGTCAGCGCGGCCCACCACGGGGACGCGGTCGCCGGGTACAGCCGCAGGTCCAGCCGGCCGGCCAGGACGCCGGTGGTCTGGGAAACGCCGCCGACAGCTTGATGTGCGATCGTCACTGACCCTTCTCCCGCCAGCGATAACTCGACGCCAGGAGCAGGCGCCGCAAGGACAAAAGCGCCGTGCCCAGCCCACAGCAAGCCCGACAGGGCAAGCCCAGTCACGATCAACCGCAGTGCGCTCGAGCGGCGTAGGCGGTGACTCATGCCGCATCCACCCGCTCGTCCGCAACCACCCTGCCGTCTTCGAGGCGGATGATGCGCTTCACATGCGCCAGCAGCCTCGGGTCGTGGGTGGAGAACAGGAAGGTGACGCCTCGTTCAGCGTTCAGCTTCTTCATGAGCTCGATGAGCGCCAGGCCGGTCTTCGAATCGAGGTTGGCGGTGGGCTCGTCCGCCAAGACCACCCGGGGCTCCGCGGCCAGCGCCCGGGCCACCGCCACCCGCTGCTGCTGGCCGCCCGAGAGCTGGTTGGGCCGGCGGTGGGCCAGATCGGCGATACCCAAGGCCTCCAGGGCGGCCATTGCCCTCTCGTGCCGCACCTTCTTGGGCACGCCCTGCAGCTCCAGGACGAAGGCAGCGTTTTCCAGCACTGTGAGGACCGGGATGAGGTTGTAGGCTTGAAAGACGAACCCGATCTCCCGCAGGCGCAGGTGGGCCCGGGCCACGTCGTCCAACTGGTCCGTGCGCCTCTCCCCCAGCCACGTCTCGCCCGCCGTCGGCGTGTCCAGGCAGCCCAAGATGTGCAGGAGCGTGCTCTTGCCGGAACCGCTCGGGCCGGCAACGGCGGTAAACTCCCCTGGCGCCACCTCCAGGTCTACCCCTTGCAGGGCGGGGGTCTTAACGCCTTCGTTCTCGTACACTTTCGTCAGCCTTACGGCCCGCAGGATCGGTTTCACGAAACTGGCTCCCTCCCGCTGGAAACCGGGCTAGGGTTACACCTGGGATCCAGGCTTAAGCCACATGGCGCATGGCTTCCACCGGCTGCAGGCGTCCGGCCACCCATGCGGGCCAAAGCGCAGCCGCTAAGGCGGTGAAGACCGCGTATGCAATCGTGACGGCCACCTGCACTGGCGTCACGGAAGGGTACAGCACCACTGGCAGCCCGAATTCGGCCAACACTTCATCCAACCCCGGCATGCGAAACCCGTCCGCCCAGCCGGCAATGAGGGCACCACCAACCAGCAGCCCGGCGGCGGTGCCGGCAAGCACCAGCACAAGGCTCTCAGCCAACACCATGCGCATCACCCGCCAGCGGTCCGCGCCGAGGGCGATCATGACGCCGAACTCGCGGATGCGTTCGACCAGGCTAAGGTAAATGGTATTGACCACCAGCAGTCCGGCGAGGACAAAGATGAGGCATGCGAAGATGGTCATGCCGGGGTCCATCATATCGAGCATCGCCGCCATGTCCGGTGCGGCCTCCCGCCACGTTTGGACCCGTACATCCGGTCCCAAGACCGCTGCTGCACGCGCCTTCGTCTCCTCAATCAGGGTATCCGCAGGCACGCCGCGGCCGGGAGAAAGGTGCACCTCGAGGCGGGTGACGGCCCCCGGTGCGGCCAACACCTGGGCTCCCTCAAGGGAGAGGTACGCGACCTGGATCTCGTAAGACGTCTGGGGAAAATCTAGCAGCCCCACGAGGGTGTAGGCGGCCGCGCCCCAGCCTTCCGTGCCGGGTGCGAAAACGTAGATCGGGTCCCCAAGCTCCACCTGCAGCGCCCTTGCCAGGGCTTCGCCCAACGCGATCTCGTCCCAGCTGCCGGGGGCCGGTAGGCGTCCGGCAGCCACATGCTTCCGGGCAAACCGCTCGCCCAGGGCGTCATCATGCGCCATGCCCACAACCAGCGCCCCGCGGGCCCGGGTTTCACCGCTGATGAGCGCGGGCACTTCCAGCACGCGGCGCAATTGGACGTCCCGAAGCTCCTGCAACAGTGCAGCTTCCACCTGGGCTGCATGGCGGATCAACCGGCTGTCAAAGTCCGGCGCGCCCTCGGCCCGGGAACTGGTGATCTGCAGATGGCCGGAGTCGCTGGTAAGCACCTCGAACATCCCGGTCTTGGTGGCCTCCACGAATCCAAAGAACACAAGAGTGAACGCGACCGCCGCCGCCACAGCTCCACAGGCAACCAGGCTGCGGGTCTTGTGGCGCCAGACGTTGCGCCAGGCCAAAGCCCACACGCATCAGCACCCTCTTTCCAGAGCCTGCAAGGTGAAGCAGGCTTCCGGAATGGCCGCGTTCAGCTCCACGCCAGTGAGGCGGACAACGGTCCGGTAGCCGTCCCGTGTCCGATCTTCCACCACCATCAGCTGGGGCAGAAGCCGGTTACCATGTTGCAGGTACTCCGACAGCGTCAGGCGCTTGACTACCTGGCCTCGCTGGTCGTAATAGTCGATCCAGGTAGGCACCACGCTAGCCTCATCCACGCCGATCAGCACCCGACCATACGGTGTCGGCGCACCCGCACGCGGCGTCAGCTCCAGGATGATGGTGCCACGAGCAGCTGGCGAACCGGATCCGAATGCGACCACGTAATCACGCTCGAGGTCGCGGCCAACGATGTCGTTGTAGCTCACGTCAGATCCGAGAAAGGCACTGCTGCGGCCGCTGGGCGGAAGCCTCAGGGAGCGGCCGAGGCGGGGATTGTACAGCCACAGGTCGTCGCCGTCCATCAGAAACGCTTGTCCGGCCTCCCTGGGCGGTGCGACGATCCGGATAAGACCCCGCTCTTGGCCGTCCGACACGATCTCCATGACGTATTCGGCGGAGCGGCCCGGCCGCTCGACAACGAAAGTGTAGGTGCCTCTTAGCGGCCCGCCGCGCAGATGGTCCAAGACCGCCTCGAGAACTGCGCCCGCGTCGCGAAACGACTCACCCGCGCTCCACGCTGCACAAGCAAACCCGCCGGCAAAAGTCAACACGGCCACGGCCGTCGCCGCAATTGCCTGCACCTTTCGCCGCTCCAACGCCATCTCATCCCCTTCTCTTGCCGGTCTTATTCCGCCCGCATCGCGGCCGCGGGGCGTAAGCGGGCCGCCCGCCTGCCGGGGACGAGGGCACTTATGACCGCAGCCGCGGCCACAACCATGCCCGAATACAGCACGTAGGACGCCCGTACGGCGCCGTACACTTCCTCGCTCAAGCCCGCGGTCGGGATGCTCGCGCTGACGGTGCGAAACAGCGGGCCGAGGATGTTATAGCTGGCCAGGATCCAGGCGGCGACGTAACCGATGACGAGACCTGCCAACCAACCAAGCCCGCAGGCAAAGACCGCCTCCAGCGTCACGAGGCTCCCGAGCTGGCGAGGTGCCAGGCCCAAGGCTGAGATGACGCCCAGTTCCCGGGTGCGTTCCATGACGCTTACAAAGATGGTGCTGGCCACCGCCAGTGCAGCGAAGACGTAGATGACAACAGCCAGGATGTGGGCGAAAATCCGGTTGGCCTCGATATCCGCTTTGATGGGGCCAAGCAGGTCCCAAACGCCCAAGGCGGTGACGCCGGCCGGCAATAGGGCCTGGACACGTTTGGCCACCGCAGCTTCCGCCCCCCGGGCCACATCGAGGTCGACCGTGGTCGCGGTCGCAACCCCGGTGAGCTGGCGCGCGTCTTCAAGGTGGATGATAACAGCCGTCTGATCCACGGCTGCCACCCCGGTGCGGGCAATGCCGACGACCCGGAGCCCCATGGCCTGCGGCCCCGCCAGCGAGCCAGCGCTCACCACCACGTGCTCGCCGACCCGGGCGTCGATACGGCGGGCAACCTCCTCGCCGAGCACCACTTGGCCCGGGGCCGCCAGCCACTGGCCTTCCACCACTTTGGCAGGGACGCGGCTCAGCGCCAATTCCCCTTCGGGGTCAACCCCGACGACTTCCGCACCTTGCGAAACGTATGCCGACTGCAGGAGCGCAGGAAATTGAATCCGCGGCGAGGCCGACCGTACCCCAGGGACCGCTGCCAGCGACGCGACGAACTCCAAATCCCGCAGGTGGTTTTCCGGATCGGGGTCTTCGTACCAGGCATCGGAGGCGATCCGCACAGGCGCGACGATGTAGCGGGCATAAGCCTCGATCACCGACTCGCCGTACCCGTCGATGAAGCTCCAATACACGATGGTGAGAAAGGTCACGTAGGCGACGACGACCAGTAACAGGATAGTGCGGTGCCGATGGCGCCAAAGGTTGCGCCAGGCGAGGCGGAAAAGTGCCGCCGCCGGTGCAGGCGGCGATCGGCGGGTGCCATCCGTCACAGACCGGGCCACCACCTTTCAGATCCCGACGGGGCGCCCGGAAGGAAAAGTAACAAAGCGGTTAGCATCAATAATGTACCAAGAAAGTGACCGGTTGGTCAATCAACGCCAGCCGCGGGCCCAGCGCAAGGCCCGGCGCGCCGGCCTGAAACGCGCCGGCTAAAGTTCCCTGATCACGCGACAGGGATTTCCCGCGGCCAGCACGCGAGGCGGCACGTCCTTGGTGACCACCGCGCCGGCACCGATGACGGCCCCGTCACCGATACGCACTCCCGGGCAAATGATCGCGCCGCCGCCCACCCACACGTCGTTGCCGATGTACACCGGCAGGGCCGACTCGAGCCCCTTGCGGCGCTCACCGGGGTCCAGCGGGTGTGTGGCCGTATAGATGTGGACACCGGGGCCAAACAAGACGTTGCTGCCGATGTGCACCTCGGCGGGATCGAGGATCACGCAGTTGAAGTTGAAGAACACCCGGTCACCCAGGTAGATGTTTTTGCCGTAGTCGCAGTAAAACGGCGGCTCGATGGCCACCTCAGCGCCAACCGCGCCGAAAAGTTCCTCATACAGTGCCCTGCGGGAGTTTGGGTTGCCGTAATCAGGATCGGGCTCGAAGTTTAGGCGCCGCAAGAGTTCCCGGGCCCGGCGCCGCCCCTCGACAAGTTCCGGGTCAGACGCGTCGTAGAGCTCGCCCGCCAGCATCTTCATGCGCTCCGACTTCACGTGCATCGCCTCCCCGCGAACGATGGTTCTAGCCGCCAGCGTCTATTGTGTCACCCCCTCGCGCCGCAAGGCGTTATGCGCAACAGGCGCTGGCGACCTTGCGGGAGGCCGTTTCGGCTACGCGGTCAGGAACGCCAATCCCCGCTTGAGACTAGCAGCGAACTCCGGCGGGTAGTCGTGGGCGAGACCTGGGCGTTCCTCCACGGTGCACGCGAGCTCCGCTTGCTGCATGGCCGCAGCCAGTTCCTTGGCCGCCGCGTAGCACCAGTCCTCGGTGCCAACGACGACGTATCCACGCAAGCCGCCGGGAGCGGCCGTGATCAGCGGCGCCATCTGTTCCATGCGCAAGCTGGGCGCAACAGCCAGGAAACCGATGGCCGGCACGGCCCCGCTCAAGGCCGCCCGGATGGCCAAGCCCGCCCCCATGGAGAAGCCGGCGAGCACCGTAAGCGGGGATTCTCCGATTTCCTCAAGGTGCCGGCGCACCTCCTCCGTAGCCTTGGCCGCGTCCTGCCAGTGATACCTACCCGGAGCAAAGACCTGAGACGACTGCAAGAGCGCCACGCGCCAGCCCAACTCCACAGCCTGGCGCCAGTAATCCCCTTCGGTCAGGATGCTGCCGCCGGCGCCGTGGAGCGCCACCAGCAAGCCCCGGGGGGCGCCATCCGGCTCCCACACTTTCCGCTCGGGTTTCGCCTGGGCCTGTGCCTGCTGGTGCCGCTCGTCAAAGATGCGCTGCAGCTCGGCCAGCTCCTCAGAATCGCGGATGATGTCCAGGTCCGGATCCCGCAGCATCCGCTCATGGTACCAGTGGCCGCGCGCGGCCGCCTGCTGGAGCGACTTGATGGCTTCCGTGCGGTTTCCCATGCGCCCATGCAGGCACGCCCGCCAAAAGAAGAGGTCGCTCTCGTACTCAGCCAACGCCTCGGCCTTTTCGTCAATCAGCGCCAGCGCCTCCGCGTACGCTTGGCGGTCGTAGAGGGCAAACACCTGGCTGCGGAGTTCCTTGAAGTGGACATCCTGCACGCTGAGCCTCTCCCCGCTCGACCGGTTTCATCAGAGCCGTTGGATCCTGCAGTTGAACACGCAAGCGGTCAAATCCTTGGCACAAGAGCGCCAAGCCGGGGCTGCTCCTGACGTCTCCCGCAAAGAGGCGTCAATGCTCCACCG